>MAYW01000010.1 GCA_001723765.1 Candidatus Scalindua rubra | reverse complement strand
ATTTAAGTTTTTAGGTTATTCTAAGCGACTCAAACCTACCCGTCCGAACGGCTTGGCCGGGCGGGAAGGTATGAGTTACATTCCCTAGCCCAGACCGCAGGACGGCCTGCCCTGGTGCGATCCGCCCTGCGGTCTGGGCCAGGGATCGCACCAGGGCAGGCAGTAATTATGGCACATTGGCTTCGAACCAACTGGTTGGTATGTAACTCATGGCTTTAGCCTTGAAAATTAAAAATCACAATTATGTGATAGGGAGTTGAAATGGGATTTGTGGATGTATTATTGATGGGCGTAATCATTAGTGGGGCGGTGAGGAGTTTTTGATACTGCTGAGAGGCACGCCGGTCAATAATACTGTCCAAATAGCAGAACGGCTCAGGCAGTGTGTCGAGGCATATGTATTTCCGCCGTTTAAAGATAGTGGTTGCGTTACAGTAAGTATCGGAGGTTGCGGGCTTCCGCCTGACAGGCCAATACAACCTCTCATTGAGACAGCCGATAAATCCCTCTATATGGCAAAGGATAATGGCAGAAATCAGGTGAAAATATGTGCTGAGCAGAAGAAACTATAAAGGATATAGGTATAGAACATTGATTGAAAACATGATTGACATAGTCTTTACTGCAGACAAGGAATTAAACTTTACCTCAATTGACCCGGCCGATCAAAGAGTCTTCGAATATTCCAAAGAAGATGTTACGAACATAAACCTGTGTAAGCTGATATATGAGGATGACAGAGGGAAAATTGTTGATTGTCTTAAAGTATTTTTCTCGATTAAGGGAGAATATATAGAGGGCATTGAGTTCAGGACAAAGACTATGAATGGGAATATCAAGCATCTGGCATTGAATGCAAGGGCAAACTATAATGAAAACGATGATTTAGTACAAATTGAAGGCATTATAAGAGATATTACAGAAAGGAGAAAACTCGAACAAAAATTGTCTCAAATAGATAGTCTAAATACCTTGGGATTGCAGGCGAGCGGTATAGCTCATGAACTTAATAATATATTGGGGATAATACTTGGACATTTAGGCATTTTAAAATTAAGACTTGAAGATACAGGCATTCAGACCCTGAACCGTTCTGACCGGAAACCATTATGGCCTGAGTCTAATGCAAGGCTGATTTCAGATACGATAGACGTAATTGAAAGGGCGGCAAGGGATGGAGCAGTAATCGTAGGTAAAATTCAGCAATTCTCAAAGTATAAACCAAGTAATTCCGGTGTAATACACGTTAACCTGATTGATGTTGTCAATGAAGCGATAGAATTTACTATGCCCAGGTGGAAGGATAAAGCGCAAACTAAGGGACTCGAATATAAGATTATCAATGATAACCTGAATCATTCAGGACTGTATGTCAGATGTAATCCTACAGAATTGCGAGAGGTAATCGTAAACATTATTAATAATAGCATTGATGCAATGCCAAACGGAGGAAAAATAGAATTTTCTGCAAAAACTGATGCTGAAAGTGTTGTCCTTTCTATATCAGACAATGGAATAGGAGTAAAAGAAAATATTAAGGATAAGATTTTTGATCCATTTTTTACAACAAAGGGTGTAAATGGATCTGGGCTGGGAATGAGTGTGGTATACGGCATAGTAAAAAGGTACGGTGGCGAGATTAGTATAGATAGCCATTGGGGCAAGGGCACAACCGTACACATAAAAATGCCTCTATGTTTATTATAGGACGATTATAAGATGAACAATTATGTTGCCATAACCCAAAATATTTTAATAGACAATACAAAAGTAGGTTGTGACTTGTATTTAAAAAACTATGTTAATGGAAGTCCTAGATACGTTTTATTTTGCCATGGCGATGAACTATTTTCTAGTGAGAGGAGAAAAGAATTAAAGGAACTCTTTAAAGAGTTTATACACTTTTAGGGCCTATAGACCCGCGTAAAAAGCAAAGAAAGGAGGTAGAAGATGTCTACGAATAAATACTTAATGCTTTAATTATCGACTCTTCCTCATCAGACATTTCTTCCAACTTATGTGTCGCTTTGACTCTTCCCCTTGTCGTTGTATCTTGCAATATCGTGGCAAGCCTTACATCGTTTAGAATATCTAATAGTGTGTCCAAAGTTCCTTTAAATTGTGCCTTTGTTCTTGTTTCACGCCACACGATTGCGGCAAGGAGATACCCAAGTACGCAAATAAAAAATGCACCTTGATTTTCTGATCTGTCCAATGAAACTGGGGTCTTAAAGCAAGGTGGTATGGATTTTTTAAGTTTTTAAAAGCATGTTCAATCATGGATTGACCATAAGGGTTTCAATGTCTAAGGGGCCTGCTTCTTCTATTTCTTGTGCAAAGGAATTGAAAACATTTAATAGACATTGCTATATTGGAAGTTGCATACTATACTTCTAATATAAAGTTTCTTGTTAAAAGATATATAACAATTATAATCCCCCTTAAGTCCCCCTTTATTAAAGGGGGAATCAGGGGGATTCAAGGTATTTTTAAATGAAGGCAGTTGTTAAGACAAAACGCTCGAAGGGTATGGAGTTTTTAAAAGTACCCACCCCACGGATAGGGCCAAGGGATGTACTTATTAAGGTCAAGATTACGTCTGTCTGTGGTACGGATGTACACATCCATGATTGGACGCTCTGGGCGCAGCATCGTTTCACACCACCTCGCATTGTGGGTCATGAGTTTGTTGGAAATGTTAAAAAGATTGGTGACGAAGTAACTCGGGTAAAGGTTGGAGACCGTGTCTCTGCCGAAAGTCATATCTCATGCGGACGCTGCTACCAGTGTCAAAACGGATATTCTGAAGTATGTAGAAATCTCAAGTTACTGGGAGTAGACTATGATGGTACTTATGCTGAATACCTCGTCTTGCCAGAACATGTCTTGTGGAAAAACGATTCAAATATTCCTGATGAATGGGCTACTATTCAGGAACCTTTCGGGAATGCTATTGATACAGTCATGGTGGAGGATATCTCCGCAAAGACAGTCTTAATCCTTGGTGCAGGCCCGGTTGGACTCTTTGCTACGGGTATTGCCAGAGCTAGTGGCGCCACATTAATCATTGTATCAGACCCCAATAACTACCGACTGGCTATCAGCAAAAAGATGGGCGCTCATATAGCCCTTAATCCCAGAAAACAGGATATAACTCATCTCGTCCTTGAGGCTACAAAAAATAATGGCGTGGACGTAGTCCTGGAATTTTCAGGTAATAATCAGGCATTGAATCAAGGTCTGAAAGTTATCACACCAGGAGGTAGGATCTCTATTTTAGGCATTTATGAAAGGCGTGTTTCTATTGATCTCAACAAAGAGGTTATTTTTAAAAAAATCCGTATCTATGGAATAACAGGACGTAAGATATTTTCCACCTGGCACAAGACCTCACGTTTCTTATCCTCTGGCCTAGTCGATCCAGGTCCGATTATCACCCACCGGTTTTTGTTAAGCAACTATGAAAAGGGAATAAAACTCATGAGAGATGGAAAGTGTGGAAAGGTTATTTTGAAAGTTTAGAAACTTCAATTCTGGACACAGATGAACGCAGATTATAAGGATTTTAAGCGTAAGGTTTTTGATAATATAACAAAGCTGAGCTTAGCTCTGAAAAGTAGCTATCTGTATGTATCTGTGAAAATCTGCGTCCTATTTGATTTAAAGTAAAACATAATGGATAAGCTGGATTTTATTAACGAAGAATTAGATAGACTCAAGGAAGCCGGTCTGCTCATTAACGTCCGTACGATTGAAGGACCTCAGGGAGCATGGATTACGGTAGATGGAAAGAAGGTGCTTAATCTCTGTTCAAACAACTATCTGGGATTTGCCAACGATCCACAATTAAGATCAGCTTCTCAAAAGGCTATCGATACTTATGGTGTAGGCCCTGCGGCAGTGAGAACTATTGCGGGAACAATAACACTGCATAAAGAATTAGAAAGGAAGCTTGCTGTATTTAAGGGTGTAGAAAGTACAATCTCATTTCAATCCGGATTCTGTGCAAACCTTGCCGTTATTCCGGCAATTGTTGGTAAAGAAGATGTTGTATTTTCGGATGAGCTCAACCACGCAAGTATCATTGATGGTTGCCGCCTTTCGAAGACCCGGATAGTACGATATGAACACTGTAATCCCGATGACCTTCAGTCAAAAATCCATGCGGAGAAAGATATCAAGCGTAAGCTTATTATTACGGACGGTGTTTTCAGTATGGAGGGTGACATTGCGCCATTGCCTGAAATCGTAGAAATAGCTGAAAAATATGATGCAATTACGATGGTGGACGATGCACATGGAGAGGGTGTTTTAGGTAGAGGTGGCAGGGGTATTGTTGACCATTTCAATCTGCACGGTAAAGTAGATATCGAGGTGGGTACCATGTCAAAGGCATTCGGTGTTGTGGGAGGTTATATTGCAGGGGCCAAAAGATTAACGGATTTTCTGACACAGAAGGGGCGTCCCTTCCTCTTTTCGAGTGCCGTAACTGCCGCCGACGTGGCGGCCTGTATCACTGTTGTGGATGCCCTGAACAAATCAGATGATCTGGTCAGGAAACTCTGGTCGAATACATCATTCTTCCAGGACGAGATGAAAGAGATAGGATTTAACCTCGGTAATACAAAGACGCCTATTATGCCTGTTATGATAGGTGATGCCAAAGTAGCAAAGGATTTTAGCCAGAAGTTATTCGAAGAAGGTATCTTTGCTCAATCAATTGGTTACCCTACTGTACCTAAAGACAGGGCGCGTATTCGCGTAATGCTTTCTGCCACACACAGTGAGGAAGACCTTGCGTGGGCGATAGAACTTTTTGAAAAGATCGGGAAATCTCTTAGAATTTTGTAACGATAAAATAGAGAAATTAAATGGACGAGAAGGACGTAAAAGGCTACACGGAATACCAGAAAAAGGTTATTAAGAATTATTACGATAATAAAGACCTTCGTCTGGTGCAAAAATTGGGAGAATTAGTCTCGAATTTATATGTAGAAACCAGCGAGAAAAAGAAAGAAACCGGGTGGAAGAAGATAAAGAAGATGCTTACTGATCTTAAGGTGCATCATGGTGAGATAGAATACCTGACAAAGGACAAAAATCTATCATTGATTTCAAAGAAATTAGATGAGATGTTTTAGTTAACCACAGAAAAGAAATAGAAACTAGAAGCAAGAATTACGATTGAGGAATTTAAGAATTGAAAAATTCCTTAATCCCTAAATTCCTAAATTAACACATGAAGATTGCCATAACTGGTTTGTCAGGCTTTCTGGGACATTATGTAGCGAAGAAACTCTTTGAGAGAGATGTTCACATTAAAGCACTCGTAAGAAGATCCAGTAATACTTCACATCTTAAGGATTATGAAGAAAAGATTACGTTTGTACAGGGTGACCTTGCCAGTAAAAATAGCTTAAGGAAGTTTGTACAAGATACCGATATAGTCATCCACACGGCTTATGAGAGGGATGGGGCAGGTTTTCATGAAGCCGCCAACAGGAATATTAAGAGATTCCTGGACGTAAACCTGTCAGGAAGTCTGGAGCTGTTAGAAGCCTCTAAACAAAATGGAGTTAAGCAGTTCATTTTTATCAGTTCTTGTGCTGTTTATGGATATATCTTCCCAGATATTAGACTGAATGAACAACATCCCCTGATACCCGATTCAAATTACGGTGCATATAAGGCTGCAGTGGAGGCATTTTGTCATTCGTATTTTATATCAAAGAGTATTAATACAACCATATTCCGACCTGTAGGCATCTATGGACTTAAACCCCATCTGACCCATTCTTATTGGTACAATATAATAAAAGACATTAAAAACGGAATTGATGTAGAAGTCTCGGGAGGTGGAAAGGTAGTGCATGTTGAAGATGTTGCTCAGTCAATAGATTTAGCGATTGATAACAAAGAGGCCTCGGGAAAAATTTATAATTTAGTAGGCTTTTACGTTGACAACATGACCATAGCAAAAATGGCCAAAGAGATATGTAATTCCAAATCCAGCATTAGAGGGACCCCCAGGCAGCCGAAAAATACTATTGATAATTCCCAATCCAGGACACTTGGTGTACACTATGCAGGAACTGAGGGTTTAAGACGATATGTACAAGAACTGATAGACCTTATTTAGATAAAAACCTGCATATTTTTGATATACTTTACTTTCACAACTTCCTATTGTCTTTGTCAAGAACTGTTGTTGTTTTTTTACCAATTTCCTTATATGAAATGGTCAAAATACCTAAAAAAATGTTTATGAGAAATTAACTACTTGAAAATTAGAAGGGTTACTGTTCAAATATAACAAAAAAGGTTTATATGACTCATAAACCAATAAAATTTGATAGACAGCAAAGAGAAGAATGAAATGGAGAAAAATATCAGAGGAAGAAGTATTTTCTGTTATAAATAGTCCTGATGACCGTGAACAATCAATAAAAGGAAGAATTAATCTTTATAAAAGATTCAGACAAAGGTATCTGAAGGTAACCTGTAAAGAATCTTACAAAGAGATATTGATTATCAGTGTAGTAGATAAAGGAGGTACTTGATGAAGATCGAATACAGTAAAGAAGCCGATGCTATTTATGTTTATTTTAAGGAAGAATACGTTGCGAAGAGCAAAGAGATAGAAGATGGAATTGTAATAGATTTTGATGAAAAAGGGCAACTTGTTGGCATCGAAGTACTTGACGCAACAAAAAGATTTAAATTATCTGACATTGTCAATGTAAATATAGAAAACCTACCAATAGAATCTGTAAAATAATTTTATGTTGTTATTCTATTTTCTGAGTATAGGGACAATGGTCGCTATTTATCACTAAGGGAACCCCCAAGCAGCCTATAAACACTATTGATAATTCCCAATCCAAGACACTTGGTGTACGCTATGCGGGAACTGAAGGTTTAAGGCGGTATATTCAGGAGTTGATTAAGCTTGTTTAAACTTTCGTTTTTAATAAAAAAGTTAATAATAGATAAAAATGTACACCCTCCTACTCTGCCCTCGCTGTTCTAGTTGTATTATGCAATCTTGTATTTCTACCCAATATGACTAACTATCTATTTTCTCTTAATAATTGTTTTCCATAAAGATGCTATATTTGATACCCTAATCGCGTATCTATACCAAAAGGATAAATTGTTGTTGACTTCAACTCAACATTTTGTTATATTTTTTTATATGGAATTTGGTAAAAAACTTAGAGAATTAAGACTACAACGAGGTCTTACCCTGAGAGAGTTAGCAAAGAAGGTTAATTTAAATTTCACATATCTCAGTAAGATCGAGAATGGCAAAGTTGAATATACACCATCTTCTGATAAGATTCGAGCACTTGCTAAAGTACTTAACACTGATGAAATTGAGTTTCTTAAACTTGCAGATAAAGTACCTCCAGAGTTAGAACCAATTGCTGATAATGTAGGTGCTATTGCATTTCTGAGACGTGCCAAGGATATTACTTCTACAGAAGATTGGAAAGACTTACTTGATTTTCTTGATCAGAAATATATAGCAAAACAAAAAGGTAAAAAGGATATTACAAAGTAAGATGAAATGGTCTCTATCCTCTCACAATATGTTTAGGCGTTGTCAAAGACAATACTATTTTGCCTATATTGCAGCTAATCACCTCGCAAAAAAAGAATATGTCCGTAGAGAAGCTTATTTACTAAAGCAAGTTAAACAACTTTCTCCGTGGAGAGGAACGGTTATCCATCAGGGTATAAAGAAATTTGTAATCCCCTATCTAGAGCAAAGAAAGTCTATCAATTGGGATAATGTAAAAAACAAAACTATTGAACTAGTAAAGAAACAACTTGAATTTTCAAGGACAAGGAAATTTCGAGAACTGGGTATAACCAAAGCAAACTTTGATGATGAGTTCTGTATTATAGCAGAGCACGAAAATGGAAACGAAATTGATGAGGATGTTATTGATAAGGTTCGCGTTGATATTTGCACTTGCTTTGATAACCTTGCTTCACAGACAGAAATGATTTCATATCTTCAGGGACGCAAATTTTATCTCCCCGAAAGATTTTTTTCTCATCAGTACGAGAATGTGCGAATTCATATAGCACCTGACCTTATTTTGCCTCGTGCCTATGGTTGTCCTTCAATTATAGATTGGAAAGTTGAACAAGACTATACCCACGGCCATCATAAGTTGCAAGTTGCTTTGTATGCGTGGGTTTTATGTAAAGAAAACATATTTGATGTACAAAAACCAGAAGATATTGAACTTTATGAAGTGCAATTACTCAATAGTGATGTAATCTGTCACGATTGTAGCTCAACAGTCTTTGAAGAATTGGAAGATTTTATGTTTCAAAGTATACAAGAAATTCGTTCTTTATGTGGAGACCATAAATATGCAAATCAAAATATTGAAGATTATGAATTTGCAAGAAGTCCTAATTCTTGCCTTTACTGTTCTTTTCAAAAGCTTTGTAAGGAGTTAAGCAATGCAAAATCATTCAACTAATCTTTTTGAAGTAATTAATATTTCTGAACTCAATGGATATTACCAGCTTTATGAAACGCAGGATATAAAAACTGAATGGCGGGAGGATGATTCCCAAATTAAGAATCTACATAACCTTGTTAAACAAATTGCCTATGAAAACGAGATACCTGTGGCATTATTGTTACACAAAGAATATCCTCGCCTTGCCATACCTGCGGATAAAGAATTAAAACGATTAGAATATCCTTTAACACCGGATGTTTTAACTTTAACATCTATTAATGAAAAAAAGCCAATTAATTTTAAAGAACTTGATCCTGAGTCTAAGTATATTGCTCTATCATTTCTCCGCTTTGCATTACAAACACCATTGATAAAAGATAACAATCTATGGAAATCTGGTACTTCTTCATTCTTCACAAAAAGGCCAATTAATTGGAAAGATTATATTCGTGAAACTGATGTTTATGGTGGTTTTGGTTTTAAAATACTATTATTTGATGGGAAAATTTATGTTGTTGTTAAACTCTGTTATAAATATGTGGATCGTAAATGGCTTACAGATCGTTGTTCGGTAGAAAAGATAAATGATTTTAAAATGCGGCACGCTTTATATCATTATGGTCATAGATTTTTCCCCGTTCAATTGTTGGGATTAACTGGTAAGAATATTTCTAAACAGAAATTTAAACCTCAGAATAGGGATTCAATAACGACAGTTTTTAAGTACACCAAGAATGAGTTAAAGTCTAATCCTCCTCAATGGATATCAACTTTAGATCCATCTTCATCTGCAATACATTATCGCTATCCTGGTAATGAGAAACGGAGGTATGGTGCCGCATCCTTATGCAAGTTAATTCTGACCACAAGTGACCCCAATTTAGAACATTTACATTCATTATCAATCAAATCGCCATATAAGAGACTATCCCTGCCTCAGGATATTGTTAGACAATATTTGAGTAAAGGATTCTTCAATGGAACACCAATCAGAATTTCAGAGGAACCCTTATTAAGAAAAAGAAAAATATTTCCGGTGCCAGCCCAAGTGTTTGGGCAAAATACCGTTCTTGAAATTAATAATGGTAAACGTCTAGATAAGTTAGGTAAAATTCGTATGGAATATTTGAGGGATCCTAATATTGGAGGTTTGATTACATCAGGTTTTCATGCTCAGTACCTTATTGCCCCTCTTAGTTTAAATCGCGAAATTGTTGAAGATTTTAAAGATCGTCTTGAGAAAACTATCCAGCAATTTGTTCATAGGCCTTATTCAATGAAATTAGTTATCTATAATGATCAAAAAGCTGGAACTTTAAGAGAACAAAAAGATGCAATTATTAGAAAATGCTTAGATGTCAACCTACATGGTTATGGTGTATTAATTCTTCCACATTCAAACAAGCCTGACTTACACAATTTTGTGAAGAAAGAACTCTGGGAAAGGGTTCAATGCCAATGTGTATTGGCTGAAAAGCTAAATAATTTTTACGACCGAGTATCTAAAGAAAAGATTCATTATATAGTTAAAAGACAATTGGAGCGGAAATATATAAGTTATTTACGTAATACTGCACTGGGGCACTTAATAGTCAATAGAAAATGGCTATGGGCTTTGAAAGACAAACTTCACTATGATGTGTATATCGGACTTGATGTCCTTAATAATACGGCTGCATTCACTTTTCTTTATAATAATGGTCGTCAGTGTTTTACTCACATATATCCTTCGAAACAAAAAGAAAAACTCCTTACACAACAAATTATAAAAGTTATTTATAAACATCTTAAAGAAGACTTAAAGAATTATAGTGAGGCACCTCGTTCTGTAATAATTCATCGTGATGGTAAATCGCATTCAACAGAATGGAAAGGTTTTAAAGAAGCTATCCAGCGACTTCAAAAAGAGGGAATCATTTCGAAAGATACAAATTTTGGCATAATAGAAGTGCATAAGCATGATGCCTTGGGCTTTAGGTTGTTCCTTAACAAAAATGGTTACATAAAAAATCCTGCAATTGGAAGCTGGGAAGTTTTTTCGAAAGAAAAAGGAGTTGTCTGTACAACAGGAGATCCTTTCAAATTCCAAGGTACTGCAAAACCTTTATATGTAGAAATAGCATATGGAGAACTGGAAATTAACAAAGTACTTCAAGATATATTTTCCCTATCTCAATTGTGTTGGATGTCTCCTGACAAATGTTGTAGGTTGCCAATAACTGTGAAATTATGTGATGAATTTTTAAGATCAGTTGCAGCAGAATCAAATGAAGATGAAGCAATTTATGGAGAAATGGAAGATATGGATGAATTTGAAGAGGAAGATAAGGTTATAGTCTTAAGAGAAAGGAGGGTTATGCTATGAGTGATATTAGCGCATTATCCCATGAATACGCTACCAATGCTATGTTTGCAGATGAAATAAACAACCTTATTTTGAAGATGAAGAAGTATTCTTTTAAAACAAGCGGTCTAGATAAGATAAATAGCAAAGAGATTAAAGATGTCCAAACGAAACTAGTTGAATTCATGGAAGGGTTATTGGTTGAATTAAAACCGGAAAGTCTCGAACCAGATGTTGCAAGAAAGAGAAAAGGTTTAATTCCTACAGAAGTAGTGGAGAGGGTTAGATATCAATATAAAAATGCTTTAGATTACTGGATAGAAGATACAAAAAAGATAATTGGAGTGCTAAAATCAGATAAGCAAATAGACACCAAAGGATTTGAACTACTAGATGCTCTATGTGATGCAGCCGATAGTATTACCTCTAACTCCTTTCGTAGATTATGGAGACGATAGTGAACTTTTTACTACAGGGACTTTTAAATGATCTCCTGCAACGGTGTAACCGTTTAAAAGATGAGGTAGAAAATATTAAATCTGTACCAGAAGAAATCAGTGATTATCGTGTTGGAACAACAAAGTATCTTGATGAAATTGTGGTACAGATCGAAGAAATTCAAAAAGACCCAGATATCGGATTAGATGATCTTGCAAAGAATTTCCTTCATAAATATAAACGCCTTGCTGAACGGATTCATGAAATGGAATGGGGGCCAATTTTAGCTGTTAGCAGATACTCAGAACGGGATAGACTTCCAACTCTGTTATGTCAAGAAATAACAGAAGAGATTAATTATCCTTGGGCCCCACCTATCTGTGTAGCTTTAAGTTCACAACATTATTGGACTAATCCTAAAATAAATATAATTATGTTGCCAGTTATAGAGCCTTTTCATCTTCTGGGGCTTTCTGACCTTTATCACGAATTGGCACACATTGTTTTATTTAGAAAAAAACTCATAACCCTATTCTACCCAAAGATAGATGATTATTATGCTCAAGAGCATGAAAGGGCTGAGAAAGAGAATAAACCTTCAAAATACTCGGAAATTATAATAAATGCATCCAAGATGTGGAAGCGGTATTGGGCACTTGAGTTTGCTGCTGATATGATTGCTGCATATCTTGTCGGTCCTGCCTTCGGATGGTCTAATATACGCCTTTGTATAAATCTCAGTAATGATATTTTTGCCTCTGATCCAGAAGAACATCATACCCATCCGGCAGACGACACAAGAAATGAAGCTATTTGTTTGATGCTAGAAAAAATTGGAATAGAACGAGAAAAAATTCTTGAAGTCCAAAAAGTGTGGAATCAATTTGTTTCATTAGAAGGCCAATCAAAGCCTCAAGATTATGATCTTTATTTTCCGCATAGCTTACTTGCTAATCTTAAAGATTTTGTTTATGAACAATGTAAAAAAATAGAATTACTTTCATACAAAGCTCAACATTCATCTTCATCTAATTTTAAAATAGCTATTTTATTAAACAAAGCTTGGGATCAATTCAACGAGTCGCCATCATCTTTCTCAGAGTGGGAGTCAAAACAAATATATCAATTAAAAAACCATCTCAATCTTTCTTAATCCATTTTCGACTTTTATGGAATTAAAAGACAAATAAGTCCAAAATAAGTAAATTTGAAATAACATAAAGCGTACTCTTTTCTCTTACGCCTGTAACACCTTGATGTTATAGAGTTATTTTCTGTACTTTCCCTTGAAGAAATTTTTTTGAGTTAACTACCCATTTTAAATAAAATGCTTAAGTGAAAAATAAATCCGTCTCTTTTTCACTGAGCGTTCATTGATCTATTAACCCATATATCCAATTCATCTTTAGGTATGCCAAGTGATCTGTCACGAACAGACATTTTCAGCACTGGGCTTTGCAAGCAAATTAATCCAAATGGTGCATTATGTTTTGTATCCCATAATAAAAATCTCATTTGCCTACCGTATGAGCGTTGGTATGGTATACTCCACCAAATTAGGTTCCACCATCTAAATAGAAATTCTTCAAAAGAATCTGATTTGACTTCCCTTAATTCCAATTCAATGTTTTCGGGAACTATAACTTTTCCATCTCGACTGTATAATTTAGCTAAATTAAAATATTTTCTTAAAAATTTCTTGTGATAATAAATTTGTTCAAGCCTTGCTCTTTGTTGTATTCGCTTATATGTCCTTTTACTATATCCTGCTGGTCTAACATGAGGATTAATCTTAAAACCTTGTTCTTCTAAAGCCTTAATGATTCGCTTTCGGAGTTTTCTTTGAGATAAATTCAATTTCATCTTTAACCCTTGCTCTTTTTTACTGCAATTTTTTTCTTTCAAAGCATTTTTATATTATGATTAATAGCCTTTTGCAAGTTTAATTCGTTTATTTTCTGCCCTGTTTTATTTTGCCACCATTCTGCAAAGACGCAGCGGTGACACCATTCACCTGGTTTTGTAAGGTCTTCAAAGCAGAGAAGTACAATATCTTTACATTTTTCACCTAATATTACCTTAAATCTTTCCTCTAATTGATTTATATCTAGTGTGTTTAATTTTTGAATGTATAGTGTTTTGTAAGGTTCATATTCCATGTCCAGCATGTTGCGTGTTGGAGCAAGTTCTTTGATGCGGTATTTTACTTTAAATGCCGTCTCCCATCTCGGTGGATATAATGAAATGCCTACTGGGATAAGGTTAGTCTGCGCTATTTCTTTATTGCCGTAACGGGATGTATATATTTTCATTTTTTATTTGTGATTTATGATTTTAGATTGTAGATTTTTTAATCTCTTACTCTAAATGTATTTCTCCTGTATCTTATCTTTACCTAGACGCTTTTCAACAACCTGGGTTGAAACTCCAAAATCTTTTGCGAGTTTTGCAGCTATTCGATCCCAAACGTAATCCCAGTTTTCCTTAAGTGAGATTTTATTCTCACGAACAAATTTGACATAAGATTGGGTAAGTTTCTCCAGATGTTCATGGGGAACGAGAACTAGGCCACCAAACGCATACGACTGGTATTCTAACCAACTATGCTTGTCATCAGAAATCGAGTTTATGAAGTCCTTCCATTCCTTTATACCTTGGAATTTTGCTTTTTGATAAATTTCCTTGTGAAGTACGATGTGACCGACCTCGTGAGCTAATGTAAACCTGTATCGTCCTGGACGGCTCTTGTAGACGAATTCATCTACGTAAATACTTGATAGATCACTCGATGTAAAACCATAAACCTCAAAACTCTGGTGTAAGCCAATTAATGGAATGATATCTTTTCTCATCTGAAACTCAATAATTTCCTCAATTGGAATGGGTATATCCCTGCTTGGATGGTATTGCTTTAAGAAGTTATCTGCACTATTCCTAATACCCTCGTATGAAATAATGGGTATTTCTAAATCACTTTCCACAATCACGATCCCCGAAGCTTCTTGATTAATTCCTCTAGTTTTTCGTTTGGAACCTTTTGGCCACGCAGAGTTCGAAAAAATATCGGAAGTTTGTCCCCGATCTTCTTTTCCGCCATTAGATCATCAGGGATTCTCCCAGTTTCTGCTGCAGCCAGGTCAAAAAATGTGTACCATTCATCAGACCCCTTTTTAATCTTAAGAAGTTTTGCATATTCTTCAAGCTTCTCTCTTCCCTGTGGTGGAGGTAGTAGTCCCCGCTCCAACTTGCTGATGTTGCCAGGGTCTAACTTGTTTTCGAAACAAAATTGCCGAAGAGTCTTTTTAAGAGCAATCCTACGTTCCTTAAAAAATTTTCCAAATCTCATGGCATTTGCCATATGACACCCCCTTTCTTTTCTTATTGTTGTATTGTTGTATTTATTATACAACATTGTAATTAGAATACAACAAGTTTTTTAATATATAAAGGGGATAAACTTTCGTATTGACGAACGAATTGAGATAATTTGTCCCATTCTCAGGATTTTCTGATTAAGTTTGTGATTATTAAGTTTCTGAAATGAGTTCCAAGGCGAAGTATTTTGCATGAACATAAATTAGCGCCTTTAGGTCACTAATTTATTCTTGTTTAATCCGAAAATAGAGTTTTGGTTCGGTCGGGATATTGTTATCCTGACCCTACTTTTGGCATCGGGATTACAAAATCCCGATGTAACAAAATCAAGGTTCTTAGGGGTTAATTTTCATGATTCGTGGTGACCTGGAAGGGCATGAAGGTTCGCTATGCAAAACAGAATCTATAAAAGAAATATATTTCTTTAGGTTATAGAATTTACGAGACACTAAATTAGCGTTATTGTAAAATAAATATAATAATTTACTGCTGTTTCAAGAGTAATTTTTCTCTGTTTTGCTCTGCGGTGAAATATACAAATAAATAGGGGTCTTGATGATGAGAATCCTTCATATAGATATGGATGCATTTTTTGCTTCGGTTGAGGAGTTGAGACGCCCTGAATTTATTGGCAAGCCTGTCGTAATCGGCGGTAATGGAGACCCTATAAAAAGAGGTGTGGTATCAACGGCATCTTATGAGGCCAGAAAATTTGGTGTTCATTCTGCCATGCCGTTAAGGACGGCGCATAAGCTTTGCCCTGATGCCGTCTTCCTTCCTGTAGACTATGAAGAGTATTCGCGAATGTCAGAAAAGATTAAGGACATCCTCAGAGAATTTACTACAATAATTGAAGAAGCGGGAATTGATGAGGCCTTTCTTGATATATCAGAAATCGACACGTCATCAGAAGAGATTGCAAAGGAGATTAAAAAGAGGATCAAGGATGAGACACGTCTTACATGTTCCATTGGTATTGCTCCCAATAAGCTTCTCGCTAAGATTGCATCAGATATGCAGAAGCCGAATGGCCTCACCGTAATCACAAAAGGTGACATAGAAAGTCGCATCTGGCCGTTGCCGGTAAGAAAGATATGGGGTGTGGGGCCGAAGACGGAGGCCTGTCTCAAGGATATGGGTATTAGAACCATTGGGGAGCTTGCATCATTACCACTCGATAAACTTACTGAAAGATTTGGTGAATCAAGCGGTGATTATCTTTATAATGCATCAAGGGGCGTGGACGAAAGTCCGCTTATTACACACCGGGAACCAAAATCATCGGGCAGGGAGACAACCTTTGAAAAAGACGTTGACGACCTACAGGTTATCACGGAAACGCTTGCAGAACTAACAAGTGAGGTTGTTGACGATATAAAAGAGGAAGGATACAAATGTAGAACAGTTACCGTAAAGGTAAGGTTCAGTGACTTTGAGACACATACAAAGGCAAAGACTCTTTATAAGCCTACAGATTCTTTAAAAAAGTTAAGAAAGACCGCCTTCGAATGCCTGAAAGGATTCGAATTCAAAAAGAAAGTGCGACTTATAGGAGTAAGGGTCAGTAAGTTGGAGAAGGTTGGAAATGGTAACTAAAATCTATAAAACTTAAGATACGTATTAAAAGCTCATGCTACTTTGTGACACTACGAATTCTGAAAATTTAACATAAAAAATCTGGATTCCCTGCGAAAGCGGGGGTACTTCCTCCCTTTCGGGAGGATTCCAGAGCTTATTTTCGTGTTATAATTTTAAGCAAAAGGATGTTCCGATGCCTTATTCACGCAGATTTATTTTATATCTCGGCGGTCTATCCATTGTATCCTTCTTCTCCTTAAGGTGTAGACCCAGCTTTCTTTTTAACCCAAAAGCTGAGACAACGAATCCACCAAAGTTTGAAAATCCATATATGGATGGTGAAAATGCCGTTGTAGGAATTGTTGGTGGAGAGAATATAAAGGAGATGGTAAGGGAGGCAGTTTCTCTGATAGGCGGGCTGGAAAAGATAGGTGTCAAAGGGAAATCAATCCTGGTCAAACCTAATGTTGTTACGGGTGATCCCAACCCTACCACCACAAACCCTGAGGTCTTGAAGGCGGTGGTTGAAATCCTCTATAAAGAGGGAGCTAAAAGGGTCATAGTTGGGGATATGTCTGCCCTACTTACCCTCTCTACAGCAAGGAATATGAGAAGAACAGGACTGACCAGGGCAGCTAAGGAAGCAGGGGCAGAGGTGGTTTATTTTGAAGACCATAACTGGGTTGAGGTAGAACTTTCAGACACAAGATATATACAGAAGGTCTATGTCTCAGAATTGATATACAAGGCAGATAGGGTCGTAAATCTTCCCGTAATAAAAACACACAAGTATGCTACTTACAGTATATGCCTCAAGAACTTTATTGGAGCCACACACCTGAAACAAAGACCTTACCTTGTTGATGGAACCCATTGGGAAGAGGTAGTCTCAGAGATTAACCAGGCCTATATTCCACACTTGAATATCATTGACGGAACAACCTCAATGATAGGAGGAGGCCCAAGGAAAGGAACAGAGGCCAAAACCAATATCATCCTCGCCAGTGGTGACAGGATTGCAGCCGATGTTGTGGGCCTGGGTATTATAAAGAGTTTTGGCAAATGGCCCAAAGTGGTTGACAAAGGGGTATGGGAACAGAAACAGATAAAGACAGCACTGGAGTTAGGGCTTGGGGTAGGAAAAGGAAAGATAGAGCTTAGAGATAAAGCTCTAAAGGGGCATAACAGGGACTTTGAAGATATTGTTCACAAAGTTGAAAGATATATAGAAGTAAATTGAACTTTTATTATAAATGGTATCCCCCTCACCTTTCCCTGCCTGTCGGCAGACAGGCCTCTCCCTCATGAGGTTATGTCGTAATGTCATTCTGAGGCTTTAGCCGAAGAATCTCGGTTTTTTAACCTATTGAAAATATTAGATTCTTCACGGAGTTTATCCCTTCGTTGCACTCAGGGCAAGCTCTGAGCCCAAACTGGATTCTTCGGCTTCGGCTCAGAATGACAGAGCGAAGGGTTCAGAATGACATTGAGTGTGTTTCTTGAATTGTGACACAGTCTGCGTGGGGGAGAGGATTGAAGTGATGGGCACTAGAAAGTGTCGTATGCATACTCGTGGATATCTGTTCTAAAAAAACTTTTTCAGATAGAATGGGAGTTTGGATTATGAATCGGTTATCAGTATCGTATCTGGTTTTATGTTTTTTGTTTCTTACCTTTCCAGGCTTCGGAAGTACCTATGTAGAAACACTCAAATTAGGGTCAAAACTTGCAAAAGCAGAAGATTTGACAAAACAAACTCAGACAACCCAAGATGGTCCATGTGAGCCTACCCGTCCTGATATGTTGGGTCCATTTTATGTCCCAAATGCACCGGAACGAACAAGTGTTGGTAAAGGTCACATTCTGAAGCTTTCATTTAACATTTAATCATTCCTTGCAATCGAAAGCAAATCCGTACATTCTAATACAAGAAATCTCAGTATCTATCACGTAATTTTTACAGAATCACACCGAATTGTATTTTTGAATTTGAATTTATTATGCTTGACATTTGTCATGCAAATGTCATACAATTAATTCATGATAGTATTTGACTCATCTACTATGATTCTGCTTGCAAAAATAGATATGCTTGAAATGTTCGTCTCAAGTTTTCATGGAAAGGTACTCATCCCTGAGAGGGTTAAAGCAGAAACTTGTAAAAAGGGTAGAGAAGAAACCCCTTTAATACTGAAATTGATTAACGACAAGAAAATTTATGTAATAAACGTAAAAAGAGATAAACAGATAAAGAAAATTATGGAGGATTTTAATATTGATGTAGGCGAAGCGGAGGTTTTAATACTTGCAATTCAGAAAGGTGTCAGCACAATCGCAACAGATGATAAAAATGCAATAAGGGCATGTAAGTTATTAAAGATACATTTTGTAACAGCAATTGCCTTTCTTATAAGAGCTTTTGAAAGAGGATTAATAGAAAGGGATGAAGCGCTTTTCAAACTGCAGAAGCTACAATCTTACGGTAGGTATAGCAAGGTAATACTTGATGATGCTACAAATCATATAAAAGGAGGTATTTAAGATGGTCACTAAGTCACTAAGCATACGCATAAATGAGGATGATTACAAATTTCTTTCTTCTCTTGCAAAAGAAGAAAGAGAAGATGTCTCGAAGACAGTAAGGGAACTTGTTGATCTCGGAAGGGTAATGTTTGCTATAGAGAAATATAAAAAATCAGAGGCATCAATTGAAAAGGCTGCAAGGATAGCAGGAGTTTCTATATCGAAAATGATGGAGATATTCAAAGAGCATGGAGTAGAGGCAAATATAGAATTTGAAGATTACCTAAAGGGACTTAAAACCCTAAGAAAGGTCTGGTAGGCTTCGAATTTGATTAACCAAGTGTATAAAGAAGAACAACTTTTACGATGCCCGTATCATTGTTCGGTTACTCGACCCCACCAGAACAACTTCGCCCGCAAGAACGACATAGTCTGGCAGGTCGGGCTGGCGAATGGTCTGGTTTGGCGGGCCTGTAGAATCTAGTATCGGGAGTCTTGCTTCTAGAATGTTTTATATTGCAAAACAACCCCACTCTTTTATAATATCGGCAATGTCGCTGTCAGCGATATTGCTTAGCTCTTTTGTGAAGCAAAAGAGCCGTAGAGCAGTTACAAATCACTTTTACCACATTCTAATATATCGTCTGAGAATTGTGTTTCCAGTTAATTGTCTGGAACATAATTACTCCGGTAAGCGCCCATAATCTTTTATATTAAGGTCGCTACATACTTAGTTTATACAAGTAAGATTTTCACATAAAGATATATTTACAACAAGTTGCTTACTCACTTTGCAATCCTGTTAAAATTTTTATTTAATGTTGAATTGCCATATTATGGGTGCTTTTATTTGTCAAATATCAGAAAGGGATTGGTCAAAAGCTAGAGAACTCGGAATCTACGGTAATAGGATTAATAAACCTAATAGTTCTCAAGAACTTAGAAATCGAGATAGGCTATCAGTTATAAGAGACATTATAGGAGTAAAAGAAGGTGATCTTCTGTTTTTCCATGTAATAAGAAGCGGACAACAAAGCACGATTCACGGTGTTTATAAAGCGAGATCAAAAGCATTTTTTGATGAAACAAAGATATGGGATGATCAATACGATGTTTTTCCTCATAGAGTTCTATTTGAACCACATGTGTATTTTAAAGATCTATGTTTAGTGGATAGTTCTATAAACGTTTCAGAATTTTACGTTAAAATTGAACAGAGAAAAATATGGTCGCAAGCAACGTTGGAAAATGAAAGAAATATTGAGAGAAGAGCAGTACGTAAGATATCAAAGGAAGATGCAAACGAAATTATAAAACTTCTTTTAAGAGATTTTTCCAAAAATGGGAAGAGTAGTTATAGATTAAATTTGATTGAAAAACCAAAAGGAGCAGCAGATTTAAAGACAAAGATTGATTCTATAGGAACAATAGAAAATGCAATAAAAGCTTTTTTGATGTATGAACTTAGGGAAGAGACTAAAATTACAAAAGATATATTTGGAAAAGTTGATGATTTTATCAATGAAGTTTTTGTGGCTCAGACCACGAGAAAATTATTTGACACACTTGTTATTAGTGAAAAAGAAGAAGGAAAATCTTATTTTATAGTAGAAGCAAAGACAGATAGGTTCCAATCAAATGACTTAACTCAATTACTTAGTTATATAGATTTATTTAGACAGAGAGAAATTTTCAGACTTAATCGGGATAATATAATTGGCTGTATATTATCAAAAAGGATAAACTCTGAGGTTATGGAGTTTGTGTCACTGTACAATAAATTAGATATCTTTGATAAAATACTCATGATTATGTATGAACCAAGTAACTCTGGAAAGGATGCAATATTTAAACTTCAAAAAGATTTTTGTCAAACCTCCGCGGGAGAGTTAGAAAAACCTAAAAAATTAAATTCTAAAATAAGATATGCAGATATTACTGAAAGAGAAGTACTGAGTTTGCCCATTTTTACAACATTACCAAACGTAAGGATTGACATCGTCGATAAAGATGAAAATCAAAAGACATACATATTACAAAAAAAATGGACAATAGAGTCTAATACTTATGAAAAATATGGCTATGATTTTCTTCAGTTTTTTAAAGATAGATTAAATTGGACTCAATTCAAAAAGTTTATGTTGGATTTGAGAAAATACGTAGAACAAACAGAGGGAAAAGATTATATGGAGGCAAATCCGCTAATTATTGCTTCTGATATTGATAACGAAGTTCTTCAATTTGTAATTTTTTATAACAAATATCACAAGAGAAAGGCAATTAAGCTATTTTTGTTTTAGTTTTTAAAGTAAATTTATTTTGATTAATCTCGCACTCTTTATTTAATCTTTGTTTTGCAAGTTTACAATAATTTCTATCAATATCGATTCCTATACCTCTTCGCCTTGTCAGATAACAAGCAATCAATGTTGATCCGCTTCCGAGAAACGGATCAACAACTGTATCTCCAACAAAACTAAATAACTTAACGCAACGTTTTGGTAGTTCTACAGGAAAGGGTGATGGATGTCCAACTCTTTTCTTACTTTCGCCACTAAATGTCCACACACCATTTGTCCATTCGATAAATTCCTCTTTTGTTATGTCTGATTTTCTACTTCCAGATGTTTTCTTCCAGCTGTTTTTATAAAAAACCACAATTACTTCAACAGGTGCTATCACATAAGGAGCAGAAGCACTGAGCCATGAACCCCAAGCAGTACGTCTCGAAATATTCTGTTCGTTCCAGATTATGGTAGAATGATATGTCCAGCCAACCTCTTTTGCAATAGTGGTTATATCTGCACAAACGCTTTGTTGGCCTCCCTTATTTTTATCAAGTGGAATATTCAAACAAAACCTTCCATCATCTTTTGATAGGGCATAGCACTTTGCCAGCCACAGCTTTGTAAAAGAGAGATAATCTTTATAGCTCATCCTGTCGTCGTGTGAATTGTATTTAATATCAACATTATAAGGTGGAGAGGTGATAATTAAATCAACAGATTTTTCTTCTATTGCGGTGGTTTTTAAAAAATCTCCATTGTAAATCCATATTAAGTTACTATGGAAATATGGATTAGTTTTGGCTTTAGCTTTAACTGTCTTCTGAGAAAAAACTTTTTCAACTTTACTTCCATAAGCAGTTTCGGGTTCTTTTATTGTTAGAAGTGTTCTTTTGTATTTACTTGGATTCTGCGGTGCCTCAATATTACTGCTTTCTTTCAAATATTCCTCTAAGATTTTTTTACTAAAACGCCGCTGTCCTCCTGGTGTCCTGACTGAAGCGACAAGACCTTTCTTCTCCATTCTGTAAATAGTAGCAGTACTAATACCCAAAAACGACGCAGCTTCTTTTGTATTTAATAATAATTTACTTTCCATAAAAACCTCAACCCTGTGCTACACTTTACATCATTAGTCAACATTTGTCAAGTTTTAAAAATTTAGTTAAAGTATATAGGGATCGAATCTTTCAAAATGACAAATTAATTAAGGAGATTAGTTTCGCTTCTCAAATTCTTTTAGTATCAAGATCTTAAGTGTTCATTTCTTATGCCTTCCTCAGATAGCTCTTGATTGTTAGTAGCTACTCAACCCCAGGTTATCTTTTTTGAAATTGATAATCTTCTGGAAGTTAACTAATAATTCCCCTTCTTAAGATTCAAAAATGTAAGGTATCTTTATAATTACGGAATCACGTTAACTGACGTAATCAGCAGTCCATTTTCCAACGTTGGTATCTTTCAAATTATAAATATTCATCAAGGTTAAGGGTGGAAAGTAGACATTAATAGTGACCAATCCTTCAGTATGAGCGTTTGACACGCGATGAATGGTTGTGAGGTTTACGTATGATTGTTCGCCTATATGAAAATTGCGCGTAATGGCGGAGGCGATCATACCTGTAGGCTGCTTATTGAATAGTTCCTCTGTCATGGTACCATTTTGAATGATCGTAATACCTATAGAACCACCGTGATCATGTATCGGAGTAGCCTGCCCTTCCTTAAAACACAAGACTGTAACTTCACACTTATTGCTGACATGTACGATATTCCTTTTGTATCCATGGTCTGAGAAACTGACATATTCATCAATTGGTAGTTTCCTTACGTCCACTTCCAACACGCATTTTCCCAGTGCGTCAGGAGTTGTTTTATCCGGTAATGTTTCTAGACGATTAATGAACGTTTTTAAGATGGCATCCATAAATAAAAAAAAATTTCTATTAAACCCCAGTTGGAATTTTTCACGGGACACTCCTAAGAGGTAAATTCGGAACGGCTATTTTTACAGAGTGATCTTTGTAAATATTATACCATTAAATTATATGTCAAACAAAATAACATCTAGCATCTATTTTTTAAACTTTTTGTTGAGATGGGGATGGAATGGAGAAATCGTTTATGGACTTAGCGTAAGATCAACAGCTTTAGTAATGACAATTGTAGGCATAATGGATCTACAGGGAGAGAAGTTAAAATAGAAAGGGATGAGAGATAAGCTATTGATCTCACGAGTTGACAGTGAATCTAGGTCAATGCTCATTCACAACTGTACTCGACTTATTATTTGCTTAGGCACAGCCTCCCGATAAGGACGATTATCGGGAGGCTTTTTTATTTCTATTTTCTCTTTTTTGCCGTACTTTTCTTTTTAGTTGCTTTCGCCTTTTTTTTTCTTGCCTGGGTTATGCCTTGCACACGTTGTACACATATAATACCTCCTTTTCAAAAAAAACAGATGTTTTAATGGGATATAAAATTAATTATAATACATTAATTTTTTTTGTAAAGATTTTTTGTTGCCGTGGTTCGTTAAAGTAATAAGAGTTACTTCAACTTATATCACCTTTCTTTTTTTCTATTCGTGTATGTTTCTTATCTTGAAATTTATGGTTTTAAAGTTGCCTTATTTTACATTTTTCTTATGATATAAATTAGCTCCTTTCAGTCGCTAATTTATGGCATTTTGCTCCGCAAAATGAGATTCCCGTTTTATTTGCGTGTTGAGTCTCGTAAAATATCGAATAAGTCTCTTAAGATGAAATATTTCAAAAGATTGCAGAGCTAAGCCAAAGCTGAGCTTAGCTTAGTCAGCTTTGTGGAATTCCCGAGACGTTAGCTTCCTTAAGCAAGATTTTTCCGGCAGTATTAATATGATATACAAGTTCTTTCTATTATCCTGATTATCTTGTGAATCTTGTCTAAAAATAAGTTTTTATATCAATGAAAATATATTCGTTGCAAGATTTTATTAAGTATTTAGATCAAAACGGTGAACTGATACGTGTCAAGGCCGAGGTGGATGCCAGATTAGAAGTCACTGAAATCTCGATCCGGGCATTACTGAAAGGGATGCCTGCCTTACTTTTTGAAAACGTAAAAGGGTTTCGGTTTCCTCTGGCCATGAACGTCCTTGCCAGCGATAAGCGAATTGAGCTGGCACTGGGAAAACACCCAGACCAGCTTGGTGAGGAATTGATTACGTTTATGGAAGAAGCCATGCCGCCAAAACCAAAGGTACTTTTCAAACACCCCGGGATAACCAAACGGCTTTTTTGTACAATTCCAAAAAAGACATCCAGACCCACCTCTCAGGAAGTAACTAGCAATCTCAATTTGAATGAACTTCCAATCACAACCTGCTGGCCGGAGGATGGTGGACCTTTCATTACGCTGGCTCAGGTTTTTACTTATGACCCGCATGATGGAAAAAGGAACGTAGGAATTTACCGTATGCATGTTTTTGATGGTCAAACTACAGGTATGCACTGGCAGATACAAAAGGGTGGTGGGTTTCATTATTATCAGGCCAAGAAGTTAGGCAAAGAATTTGAGATTGCTGTGGCACTGGGCACTGACCCTGCTCTACTATTAGCCACAGTTGCGGCATTACCGGAAGGGATAGACGAGGTTATGTTTAGCGGTTTCCTACGTGGCAAAAGGACAAGAATGGTACAAGGCAAGACTGTTTCTATCAATGTTCCTGCCGATGCAGAGTTTATTCTCGAAGGAACCGTTCATTTAACGGAGTCACGTATGGAGGGGCCTTTTGGTGACCATTTTGGCCATTATTCCAATGCCTCAGAATTTCCCGTCTTTCATTTAAATACAATCACTCATCGCAAAAACCCCATTTATCCTGCGACGGTAGTTGGTCGTCCTCCGATGGAAGATAAGTATCTTGGTAATGCAACGCAACAGGTTCTAGGCCCACTTATTCGTCTGATTCACCCTGAAGTCTGTGATCTCTGGGCTTACTACGAAGCTGGATTTCACAACCTGCTGGTAGTTTCCGTCGAAGAACGTTATCAAAAAGAGGCAATGAAGACAGCCCTTTCAATTATGGGTGAAGGACAGCTTTCATTAACCAAATGTGCTATTACCGTTTCGGAAAATGTCAACCCTCGTGACTTTAATGCTGTCCTGAAGGCGATCCGCGAAAACTTCGATCCCACATATGATTTTATCATGATTCCTAAAGTACCATTGGATACCCTTGATTTCACCAGTTTTAAGATGAACCTGGGAAGCAAGATGATTATGGATGCTACAAAATCAGGAAGTGCAGATAAAAAAAAGGCTATAAAATCCGAAATCTCCGCCAAGGCGGACGGGCGCAATCCCTGGCCCAGACCGCAGGGCGGATCGCACCAGGGCAGGCTGAAATCCGAAATAGATCGCATGATAAAGGCAATAGATAATCGAATATCAGATTGGAACCTTTTAGGTGAAACACTTTTAGTAGTTACAGTGGGAAATGGGGGGAGAGAAGTGGTTAGTAAATTAACAAAATCTAACGAACTTGTCGGACCTAAGATTATTGCGGCAGTAAGTCCTGATGTTGATATTCACAATCAGGAACAAACCATCTGGGGTATATTCACCAGATTTGATGCAGAGCGAGATATAATGTTTGCTGAAGAAAAGCTGGTCGGTATAAGTCCTCTCTTCAAGGGTAAGATGGGTATTGATGCTACGTGGAAGAAGGGCTATCCCTCACCACTCGTAATGTCCGATGAAATAGTTAAAAAAGTAGATGAGCAGTGGGATAGCTACTGGAAATAAATTAGTTCACTACCAGCCAAAAGACGTGTCGGGTAGGCGTTCACTAATCCTGACCTGTCGTCGGTGCCTGCCCTGAACTCGATTCAGGGACAGGTTTATGATATTTTGCTGCGCAAAATAATATTTATAGAAAGATTAGGTTTTGGTTATGAAAAATGCCGAGATAGCCTCTATGTTTGAACGAATAGCAGATGTCCTGGAACTAAAGGGGGAAAATAACTTCCGAATAAACTCATATCGTAAGGTTGCTAGGGTAATAGGCGACCTGACTCATGATATAAAAGAAATAGCAGAAGCAGGTAAACTTGAGGATATTCCTGGTATAGGAAAAAGCCATGCAGAAAAGATAGAAGAATTTCTCCAAACTGGACGGATGTCCAAATATGAAGAGGTCATGGAGGGGGTATCTGAAGAGACAGTGACCATGATGCACATATCAGGTCTTGGACCAAAGACTGTAATCATGCTTAATAAGGAACTCGGTATTGAGAGGATATCGCAACTGGAAGAAGCCATAAAACAAGGCAGACTAAAGGGACTTAAAGGGATTGCTGAAAAAAAGATAGAGAATATTCTCAAGGGTATAAAACTTTTTCGAACAAGCCAGGAGAGGATTGCATTGGGAGTAGCCTTTCCAGTTGTCAACCGTATTGTTAATCAGTTGAAAGATGTCAAAGGTGTATCTGCTATACAACCTGCTGGATCCCTCAGGAGGATGAAAGAGACTGTAGGTGATATCGACATCCTTTGTGCAGGAAAGCAGGGTAGGAAAATTATCCAGAGCTTCGTAAACCTACCTGAAGTAAGTGAAATACTGGCTGCAGGTGTTACCAAAGGTTCTGTTCGCATGGATGAAGGATTACAGGTAGACCTAAGAGTTGTAGAAAAGGATTCTTTCGGTTCAGCCCTCCAGTACTTTACAGGCTCAAAAGCACATAATATTCATCTTAGAGATATTGCCAGGAAAAAGGGATTGAAGATTAGCGAGTATGGTATCTTCCGTGAAAAAAAGAAACTCGGCGGTAGGCTTGAGGAGGATATATACAAAAAACTGGGTATGGAACTGGTTCCCCCTGAACTCAGGGAGGATAGAGGTGAGATAGAGGCTTCTCAGGAAGGCAGACTACCCAAACTAATAGAGCTGAAAGACATTAAGGGAGACCTCCATGTACATTCTAATTGGACCGATGGGAGTTCCACTTTTGAAGAGATTGCCAGATATGCACGAAAATGTGGATACGAGTATTGTGTGATATCCGACCATACAAAGAGCACACGTATAGCCCATGGACTGGATGAAGAAAGGCTGCTTAAGGAGATTGAAGAAATTAATAAGATTAACAAGAAACTTTCTGGAGATGGATTCAGATTAATCAAGGCAAGTGAGTGTGATATCAAAAATGATGGCTCAATGGATATCTCAGATAAGGTACTGGCCAAGCTAGACATAGTCCTTGGCGCCATACATGCAGGTTTCAAACAAAGTAAAGAGCAGATTACTGAAAGGATTCTTGCCTCCATACATAATCCTTACGTAAATATTATTGTTCACCCTACTGGTCGCCTCATGAGTCAGAGAGAAGGTTATGAAGTAGATATGGACAAAGTAATGGAGGCTGCTGCTAAGACAGGTACTGCACTAGAGATTAATTCCTTTTGGGATAGACTGGACCTTAACGACGTAAATGCTAGAAAGGCCAAAGAGATGGGCGTGAAGGTAGCCATTTCCACAGATGCTCACCATCTGGATCAGATGTGGATGATGCAACTGGGAGTTGGTGTGGCCAGACGGGCCTGGCTTGTAAAACAAGACATAATAAATACTTGGCCCATAAAAAAGCTCCTGGAATTCTGCAAAAGAAAAACTAAACATAAAACATAACATTTGCATCCTTAACAACTGAGACAAAGCGTAAAAGGAGAGTTTGATAAATATAAAGCACTAAAGTTACTATAAAAGTTTGTCTATGAATAGAAATACTACCTTGCTTTAATATATAAATAAAGTTTTTCACTTCTATTGAGTATATTATAGTAAAAGAAAAAAGTAATTTGACAAATCCCCCTTCCACCTTTACTAACAGGCTGTGTCACAATGTCATCCCGAACTTGTTTCGGGATCTCTAAGGTTGCTAACCTGTTGAAATCATTAGATTCTGAATCAAGTTCAGAATGACAAAATAGGCATTTCCTTTATTACGACAAAGCCTGTAAAGGGGGAAAGAGTGGGATTCATTTAATTTTTAAATATCAAGTATATTTATTACCCTTGACAATCTGTATAATTATTTATATTGTACATATATGGAGGTATACCGCATGAAGCAAATCATTAAGAGAAAAAATTTCTATCTTGACGAAACAAAGATAAAGGGCGCCCAAAAGATACTCGAAACAAAGACAGAAACAGAGACCATAGACCGTGCACTTGATCTGGTCTTATTTCGCAAAGAAATTCTGGATTCACTCAAAAAAACCAAGGGAAAGGGAAAGGTAGAGAAAGTATTCTGAATGAAAAAACTTCTTCTAGATACCGACCTCTACATAGAATTTCTAAGGAGAGGCACATATCATAAGCTTATAAGAGACGTATACGCATATGAGACTCCGGGAATATACTTTAGCTCTGTAGTTATCCAGGAACTTCTTGCTGGTGCTATTGGGAAAGCAGGGCGTAAGAATGTGGAGACACTTTACCAGCCTTTTGAGAGTGCAGGTAGGATCGTTACTCCCACCCACAATAATTGGAAAGAGGCGGGAGATATTCTATCACTTTTACGGATAAAACGTAAAGACTTGAGAACTAAGATTCCAGTCCTAATAAACGATATACTTATTGCTTTGAGTGCGAGGAACATTGGCGCTACAGTATATACATCAAATATTGGAGATTTTCAAACCATTAAAGAAATTTTGACATTTTCTCTTGTTGTTATTGAAAAAGAAGCATAGTGGGTTTAGGGTTACTTATGAAAGGGAAGCATTATGGAACTCAAAAGAAAGAAGATTGCTGTATTAGTGGAAGATTTATATCAGGAGTTAGAGGTATGGTATCCCATCCTGAGGTTGCGCGAGGCCGGGGTGAAGGTGATAGTGGTCGGGACGGGAACCAAAAAGGTTTATCTAAGTAAGCTTGGTTATGAGGTAAAGGTAGATACAGAAGCTAAGAAGGTAAAGGATATTGACGGTATCATTATACCGGGTGGTTATGCACCAGATAAGTTGAGACGTTACGATGCAGTCAATAAACTTGTCTATGATACTTTTCGCAAAAACAAGGTCGTGGCTGCCATCTGCCATGGTGCATGGGTATTAGTTTCAGCCAGGGTCCTTAAAGGACGCAGGGCTACCTGCTTTAACGCTATTAAGGATGATGTCATTAATGCGGGAGGTAAATATGTAGACAGGGAAGTGGTTGTGGATGGTAATTTGATTACGTCAAGAAAGCCAGAAGATTTACCTGCCTTCATGAAGGCTATTATTAAGGCGCTAGGGATAGAAGATAATAATTAAACTCACCGCAGCAGTGAACTTTTAACATTTAGGTGCTTAGCGTCTCAACATCGACAATTTTTTGTAGATATGGCATAAGTTATTGAAATATCAGTAGTTAAAATTCGGAATACGAATATCGAAACTCGAAACAAATCCAAAATTCAAATTTCCAAATGTCCGAAACCTAAAGAGAGTTTGTAGGCTGAAAATCTTTTGTTTTGGATTTAGAATTTTAGTCATTTGATATTGTTTCGTATTTCGTGCTTCGTACTTCGTGCTTTAGATTTTGGATTTTCCAGCTTGTCTGGGTTAGGTATTAACTATGGGAAAACAAAGGAAATTTACTATAGAAATAACAGGGATGTCCTGTGACTCATGTGCAAAGAGAATAGAGAATGCTATAGGCAACACCAAAGGTGTAAGTGAATCAATAGTTAATTTCGCAACAAAGAAGGCAACAGTTACGAGCCGTGCTCCTGCTGAAGAAATCTATAAAATCATTGAAGGGCTGGGTTATGGTGTTGTTAAGGAAGAAACCCCTGCTATGTCTGGAGAAGAGATAGCACAGTTAGAATGGAAAAGGTTTTTAATTTCAGCAATATTAAGCGTACCTGTTTTTATAATAAGTATGTTTATGATTCATTTTAAATTTTCTGACTTTTTGCAATTCATTTTAACGACTGCCGTGATTTTCTGGCCTGGTATTGGTTTTTTCAAAAATGCACTTAAACAGGTAAAACATTGGTCAATAGGGATGGACTCCCTGATTGCATTGGGTGCAGGTGCCGCCTACGGTTTTAGTGTGACAACCCTGTTAGGAGGAGGAAGCGATCTTTACTTTGAATCTGCCTCAATAATAATTACGTTGATACTCCTTGGCAGATTTTTCGAGACAAAGGCGAAAGGTAAGGCCGGTGAGGCAATCAGGAAACTAATGGATTTACAGCCGAAGATGGCCAAGGTCGTAAGGGATGGTACAGAAAAAGAAGTCCCGGTAATTGAAGTACAGGTAGGTGAAAGGTTGGTAATAAGACCTGGTGAGAAGATACCGGTTGACGGAATAATAACAGAGGGGGGAACTTTCATTGATGAATCAATGTTGACAGGAGAGAGTATGCCTCTTAATAAGGTGGAAGGTGATAAGGTCTTTGGTGGTACTGTAAATACAACCGGTCTTATCTACATGATAGCTGAAAACATTGGGGCAAATACGGTGTTGGCTCATATAGCAAAGCTTGTTGCAGACGCACAGGGTTCGAGGGCTCCTGTTCAACGATTAGCGGATAAGGTTTCCGGGGTATTTGTCCAGATAGTAATTTCTATAGCCCTATTAACACTGGGTGTGTGGATACTGGCAGGCTATCCATTTAATGAGGCCCTTATATCTGCAGTTGCAGTACTGGTGATTGCATGCCCATGTGCATTGGGGCTCGCCACGCCAACAGCCGTTATGGTGGGTACCGGCAGGGCGGCGGAAGCGGGAATACTAATCAAAGATGCCACGAGCCTGGAACTTGCACATAAGATTGATACACTTGTATTGGATAAAACAGGCACAATAACTGAAGGAAGACCAAGGGTTACGGATTTGTCTAATAAAATTAATGGAAGAAAAGTAACTGCAGAAAAAGGTGATGAAAAGAAGAGATATCTGGAAAAGGATATTTTAAACATAATGGGGAGTTGCGAACAACATTCGGAACACCCTATAGGTAAGGCGATAGTGAACTATACCGAAAAACAGGGTATAGATTTAAAAGAGGTAAAGGATTTCAAAACTATTACGGGGATGGGTATACAGGCAGCTTACAACGGTTCCACCGTTTTAATTGGTAGTGAGAGGTTAATGATAGAAAATAATATCGACATTTCGGATTTAAGACAAAAGGCTACAGAAATCGAGAGCAAGGGGAAAACGATTGCTTTTCTCGCTGTTGATAATAAGATAGAAGCCATAATCGGCATAGGTGACACAATCAGAAAGACATCAAAAAATGCCATACAGAAAATCAAAGATATGGGTATTGAGGTTGTTATGCTCACTGGCGACAATGAGGTAATTGCCGGGGCAGTTGGTAAAGAAATGGGTATAGGAACTGTAAAGGCAAACCTCAAACCTGCTGATAAATGTAGTGAGATAAAGAAGATTCAGCAAAGCGGTAAGATCGTTGGAATGATTGGAGACGGGATAAATGACGCACCAGCTCTTGCTACCTCAGATGTCAGCTTTGCCATTGGAACGGCTACTGAGATTGCGATGGAAGCTGCAAATATTACGCTCGTAAAGGGTGACATTTCAAGGGCAGAGGAAGCTCTAAAACTGAGCAAACAAACGATGAACATAATCAAACAGAACCTTTTCTGGGCCTTTGGTTATAATGTCCTTGCAATACCTATTGCCGCTGTTGGTTTACTCAACCCCATGATTGCGGCAGGCGCCATGGCGTTCAGCTCGGTATCTGTGGTTACTAACTCTTTGAGATTGAGAAGATTCAAGTTAAAATAGGACGCATATCCTTGCAGATGCCTGCCCGACTGCGTCGTTCGGGCGGGTGCACAGATAGAAACTTTTAGAGTTTACGGTTTACCCCAAGGAATCGTGAAGATTGGATTCTTGCGAAAGCAAGGTTACCTCCCTTTCGCAAGGAATCCAGAGTTTATTTTTGTGTTAAGACTAATTAAAACATTTCATGAAAAGCAAAACAATTGTTGCATATGAAGGTATTTTCTGTTGCAAAACAATCAACTTTGCTTGTCCATTCCGGATACAGACTTCGACGTGAGCTCAGTCGAATGATAGACACAGATAAAAAACATGCTTAAGTTGCGAGCTATGTTAAATGAAGGATGACCGCCCCTTCGTGGCTAGGACGATGGACGATTGTTTCGTCTCTCTTCCTTCGTCACTCGTAACGTTTAACTGTCTGCGAAAATCCCTGCCCGACTTGTCTTTTGGCGGGAGTGTCCTATTTAATTTTTTAGTAGTTCGCAATCAAATACAGTATGAATGTCGCTTTTATGGGTACGCCGGAATTTGCGGTTCCTAGTTTAAAATGCTTAAATGAATCAAAACACAATATAGTAACCGTTATTACACAGACGGATAAGCCTAAAGGACGAAAGGGACAGCCTTGCGCACCACCTATCAAAAATGCAGCCTTAGATTTAGGACTTCACGTAATCCAACCTGAAAATGTAAATGACAAACTGGTAACGGAAAAACTTAAAGAATTAAATCCTGATATTATAGTAGTTGTTGCGTTTGGCCAAAAGCTTTCATCTGAGATATTGAATTTGCCAAGATATAAATGCATTAATATTCATGCTTCACTATTACCTAAATATCGAGGAGCTGCGCCCATTAATTGGACAATTATTAATGGAGAGAATCAAACAGGAATAACCTCTATCATTATGTGTGAAAAAATGGATGCTGGTGATATTGTCATGCAAAAATCATTAACAATAGACCCTGAGGAAACAGCTGGTGAACTGGAAGATAGATTGAGTATACCTGGAGCAGAAACTTTATTAGATAGCTTAGTACAAATAGAAACCGGAAATGCAAAATATACACCACAAGATGAAAGTTCTGCTACATTTGCACCAAAAATCAAAAAGGGAAATGGTCTCATTAATTGGAATCAAAGTGAAAAAAAGATACATGATTTCGTAAGAGGTATGAATCCCTGGCCTTCTGCCTATACCACTTTAATCAAAAATAATTCAAAGGAAAGAATCATAATTTTGAAAACTGAACAGGAAGCAACTCCTAATATTGAAACAAATAATATACCTGGCACTATCATGGATGTTTCTGGCCGTGGTATTAAGGCCGCTACGAAGAATGGTTGTATATGGATCAAAGAGGTCAAACCCGAAGGCAAACGAATGATGAGTGCTGCTGCATTTTCAAGAGGGCACGATCTTAAAGTTAATTATCTATTTCAATAAAATACAAAATATGGAAAAGGCCTTCGAACAAGGGAGAAATTCATAAAATGGAAGTTATAGACAAACAGTTTGTTTCGCTTAACAATTTGATGACCAAATTAAGGAAGAAGAAATGCCCACCAGAGGGTTTATTACTCCTTTTTCCACACTGCATACAAAATTCAAAGTGCAAACAAAATATCAAACATGACCTCAATGAGTGCAAACGTTGCGGGAATTGCAAGGTAAAAGACTTACTGGAATTGTCAGAAGAACATGGTATAAGTATAGCTGTGGCCAGTGGTGGTAGAATTGCTCTTCAAAAAGTAATGGCTGAAGAAGTTCGGGGAGTTGTGGCCATTGCCTGTGAAAAAGAATTACGCACAGGCTTAATGGCGGCCATGCCAAAAGCCGTATTCGCAATCCCGAATCTAAGACCTCATGGTTACTGTGTCGATACAGATGTATATATCGATGAAGTACTAAAGGCTGTAAAATGGTTTATTAGGCACCACAAAAAGGATCTTCAAATACCAAAACCTTTGCCATAGTACTCAACCATACATACCCTTATTTTAATACGTAGATATTATCAGTAGTGTCCGGTTAGGTTTTTGCGTGTTTTATTTATTGCCCCAAAGCTGTCATTCCCGCATTTTTTTAGCGGGAATCTAGGATGAACGAGCCTCTTAGATACCCGATAAAAGCATTCGGGTATGACAAAAGCAGCGCATGCAAAAACCTAACCGGACACTGCTGAGATATTATAAAAGTAAATTTGCTTTTAGGAGAATTTTCTATGGAAAAAAAGGGAATGAGCGTGCAAAGACATATTGTCGAACAAGAACGACAATTTCCTCAAGCAACAGGTAGTCTTACAGGATTATTAATGGACTTAATATATGCAGCAAAAGTCATATCAAGAGAAGTTAATAAAGCTGGCCTTGTTGACATACTGGGTCTTACCGGTGAAGAGAACATTCATGGTGATGAAGTAAAGAAGTTGGACGAGTATGCCAATGATAAATTATATAATGCCATGAGTCATGGGGGACATCTTTGCATAATGGCCTCAGAAGAGAATGATGAAATCATTCCTATTCCAGATAAATTTCCTAAGGGTAAATATGTGCTACTTTTCGACCCGCTTGATGGTTCATCCAACATTGATGCGAATGTCAGCATTGGAACAATATTTTCCATACATCGGAAAAAAACAGAAGGGGAAAACGGCACTCTCGAAGATTGTCTTCAAAAGGGATGTGATCAGGTAGGAGCAGGTTACATAATATATGGTTCCAGTACTGTGTTGGTCTACACAACCGGTCAGGGCGTAAACGGTTTTACGTTGGACCCAAGTGTAGGAGAATTTCTACTATCGCATGAGGACATAAAGATTCCAACAAAAGGAAAAATTTATAGCGCTAATGAAGGAAATGCTAAATTCTGGGATGAAGGAACAAAGAAATACATTAGCCATCTCAAAGAAAAAGATTCTGCATCAGGCAGGCCATATTCTTTGCGTTATATAGGTTCGCTTGTAGCTGATTTCCACAGAAATTTACTTTACGGTGGTATATTTTTATATCCAGCCGATTATAAAGACCCAAAGAAACCTAAAGGTAAACTACGCTTACTATATGAGGCATCCCCACTAGCATTTATAGTAGAACAAGCTGGTGGAATGGCAACTAATGGCAAAGAAGACATAATGGATATACAACCAACCGAACTCCATCAAAAAGTACCTTTGATTATAGGAAGTAAGGAAGACGTGCTTACTTATCAAAAATTTGTTGCTGATTACACAAGCTAATATATAATTATCTAGTAATGTAATGGCGGGAGCATTCCCAAATTGTTGCACGGGGTTGTTTTGGGTTTTTTGGAGTGCAGTGACCGTGTCACTGCCTGCATCGACACGGTCGATGCACTCCATATTCCCCACCAATATAGGTGTATTGCAACAATTTGGGAATGCTCCCCGTAATTGCGGTGAAGTCATTTTGAATTTTATCATTTAATTTGCAACTATAGTAAACGCTCAAATCTATTAATGATAAAATCTTTTGTAATTTACTTCTATTATAAAAGGAGAATGGTCAATGATGTACAATGAAATTTCAGAAATAAGAGATTATGTTAAGGATACAATGGAAATTCTTTTAGGAGGTAAGATAAATATAGTAAATGAATATCTTTATCGGAATGAGAAGCTGGATCGTTTAGTGCGTAATGCAGTCTTTAATGAGAAAAGAGATTTAAAAGATATTTCAAGGTGGATAATAAGACAAAGTGGTTGTGCTCTAGGTATAGTTCCTGCTTCTATACAAGGTCTGTATGAAAGTATGGGGAAGGGTGAGTACAGTGGATTTACGGTGCCTGCAATTAATATTAGAGGTTTAACCTATGACGTAGCGAGGGCAATTATCAGAGCTGCAATAAAGAATAATGTAGGAGCATTCATCTTTGAGATAGCAAAGTCTGAAATAGGATATACAGAACAAAGACCCTCAGAATATACAGCGGTAGTACATGCTGCTGCTATTAGAGAAGGATTTAAAGGGCCGATTTTCATCCAGGGTGATCATTTTCAGATAAACGCGAAGAAATATACAAAAGACCCTGAAAAAGAATTCAACACAGTGAGGGATTTAATAAAAGAGGCATTGGAAGCAGACTTTTACAATATAGATATAGACACCTCTACTTTAGTCGATTTAAGCAAACAAGACATAGTAGAACAGCAGAGACTTAATTTCGAACTAGCAGCAAAACTTACATCCTTCATTCGTGAAAATCAACCTGAAGGTATTACGGTTTCAATTGGTGGAGAAATAGGAGAGGTTGGAGGAAAGAATAGTACTGAGGAAGAATTAAGAGTGTATATGGATAATTATCTAAAAGCTATTAACGATAAGAAAGGTATTAGCAAAATAAGTATACAGACAGGCACTACACACGGTGGTGTGCCACTCCCGGACGGAAGTGTTGCAAAAGTAAAGCTGGACTTTGATACCCTGGAAAGGCTCTCAAAAGTTGCAAGGGATGAGTATGGACTAAGTGGTGCAGTACAGCATGGCGCGTCTACATTACCAGGAGACGCATTTGATAAATTCCCACAAACCGGAACTGCAGAAGTCCACCTGGCTACAGAATTCCAGAATATGATTTATGAAAACGAACAATTCCCTAAAGATTTAAAAGATGAAATATATGATTACTTAAAAAGTAATTGTGCAGACGAAAGAAAGGAAGGGCAGACAGAAGAACAATTTATATATAAGACAAGGAAAAAGGGCTTTGGCCCATTTAAAGAAAAGATGTGGAATCTGTCAAGTAGCATCAAGGACAATATTAATGCAAAACTCGAAGACAAGTTTGTATTCCTATTTAAAAAGCTAAATGTGGTTAATACTAAAGATATTGTAGATAAGACAATAAAACCATTAAAAATAACCCAAAAACCACCCGTGTCAGTTATTTAGTCTGGTAAAGTGCATGAACAATCAGAAATTAATTTCTTGTTCAAAATGTGGAAACAAAATCTAGGAAATAATAATAGGTACAACAGCGACCAGCGACCGTTAAAAAAGGGTGAGGATTACGCATAATTGAAAATTATAATAACAGTATATAAGACACCCAAAATCAATAAGTACGATGGGATACGATTTAGAACTCCGTTTTGATTCAAATGAAGAATATAATCGTGACACCTTGGTTAACAGATTTAAAATTTCGCAACATAATACTTTTGATAGAGGTATATTTCCCTTTGAATGTAGTGGAAGGTGGGCAAGCCTAATCCATTAACAAAACCAACATTAGTAGGTTGATATCTAATCTGGTAAACATCATACATGATTTTGCATATTATTCTCACTCAAGAACCTTTTTATTGTGGAGGAGATGTTTTCTGCTGACTTTTTAGCTTTCAGTGCATCCTCTTTTGTATAGTGTGTGGGCCAATGAACAGGATATCTGGTATCAATATATGCTGTGTTAAGGTATTCGCAATCATCAGAAAGCGACAACAATGATTTATCCTTCTCAGAGCATATTTCAAGTAAACTAATCAAGTTGTGAATCTTTTCAAATTCCAGATCAAATGCAACAATAAAAGCCTTAAGGTATTTCTCGGCAGCCTGATGGAAATGGAAACATATTTGAGCATAAAAACTACTTTCCTCTTTAAGATTGGAATCTGCAAAATTAAAATCCTCATCAGCCTTTTTTATCCATTTATTAACTATTTTAGGGTCAGCCATAAAGAACTTTCCCCTTAGAATAGATTTTTTTCACAAAAGGATCGCCAAGTGTGAGGCATTCCTCTGCTTCCTCCGGCTTATAAACTATATAGTCTACAGCGGCAGTTGCTTTTATCAGCTTATACAATTCTATAAGCCTTTCAGCCCCGTAGTAAGGCACATCCCGTTTAATGATAAAAAAATCAATATCATTTATCTCATTATCGCCCCATACAGATGACCCAAAAAGAATTATCTTTTCTGGCTTATACTTTTCAATAAGCTGTTTTTTGATATTTTCTATTTCATTTAGAAGTTCGCTTCTTTTCATTTCTTTGTCTCTTCAAAAGATAAAAACATCTTACCTTCAAAAATTCCATAGATTTTATTGGTTCACCTTATTGATAAACACCCTGGCAGCTTTCACGGCATCCTTAACCGTATCAGTGCCCAATAAAAGACCTCTATAATAACCAGCTATATGAAGTTCTTTGTAAATTCTTTCAAAGTTTTTGGCCAGCTTGCCATTACGTACTGACAAGTATTTCTTCAACATTTTTCTATATCCGTCAACAGATCGAGGAAGTTCTTTTTCATTAACTCCTCTATTTAGTAGATACTCATCAATAGCCTTGAGCACTGCAAGATATGCTGTTCCGCATGCCTCCTGAACTGGTTTTATATCTGTGTAGGTATTATCCTCTACTGGAGTTTTCTTTAAAATCTTTTTTACATTGTTAAGATATCTAATCGATTCCTTCATCTTCATAATTCCTTCTTTTTATACTTTTCATGACAGTCGTCACAGGTTTGCCGTAATTTCTCATATTCAATATTTAGTCTAACCATTTCCCTGGATTGGGCCGCCTCTACCACAGCAAGTGCTTGCAAGTGAAACATAGTATCTATCATAACAAAATCCTGTGGTAATTCCTCTTTCCTTTTACCTGTGAAGATAACGGGAGACGTGTTTTTCAGCTCCATTGCATATTTTCTTATTTCATCCCAATTCTGCCTATCAACCGAATCTATCAAAGCATCTTCAAGATCATCAAGAGACTTCATGTGCATCTTAAATTTTGTTTCGCTTTCATACGGTATCTCTGAAATCACTTCTTCTTCCTCAACAACTATTTCCTCAGGTTTTTCAACCTTTCCACAAGAAAAAGCAAAAAACGTAATAATTATAACATTAAAGATCAAAAACGATTGTTTGCATCGTTGTAATACTGATTTAAAAAGATAAAAACTTATGACTACTGCCTTCGAGTTCCCAAACTTCCTCATAATACTTTTCCCCTAGTTCTTTATATTTAAAACCCTCGCAATCTGCGGACTTCTGTGTCCAGAATTGAAATTTCTTTTACTACTAATTTATAACAAATGTCTTTTAACATATCCAGTTTTTAATAACTAAGACAAATCTTAAAATAATTCATTGATATAAATTCCTATGCAATCGAGTTGACTTGATGTACACATTTTGATATCGTTTGAACGATGACAAAGGTAAAAATCTGTGGTATAACAAATTTAAATGATGCAAAAATTGCTGTTGATTACGGTGCAGATGCCATTGGTTTTGTATTTGCAGAAAGTGTGCGAAACGTAAGCAAAGAAAAGGCTCGATCTATTGTACAAAAACTACCTCCATTCGTTACGGCTGTTGGACTCTTTGTCAATGAAAACGCTGAAAACATCGAGGCAACCTGCAGGTTTTGCGGTCTGGATGTTATACAACTCCATGGAAACGAACGACCAGGTATTTTAAATAAATTGAAAAATTTTAAAACTATAAAGGCATTTCGAATAAGAACTGAGAGGGATATCACTCCAATAAAAAGATATAAACCTAATGCTATCCTGCTTGACGGATACTCAGAAAATCAAATGGGCGGTACAGGCACCTCGTTTGATTGGAGAATTATAAAAAAAGTAAAGACTTCCAAACCCATAATAATAGCAGGAGGTCTAACACATTTAAATGTTTCGCATGCCATAAAAATCGCAAATCCTTACGGAGTAGACGTTTCCTCCGGTGTAGAAAGTAAACCCGGGAAAAAAGACAGAAAATTGATAAAGAAATTTATAGATGCCGTGAAAGGGCAGATAATTACCGATTATGGTTCTGACCAGTTTAAATAACACGAGGGACGATATGCATAATCCTGCGGTCAACTACGTTTATCATATTAATTTAATGTGCGCTGATTGTACAATTTACGATTATTTACATTATCTAACAGGGGAAACGGGAATCCAGAAATCAGAAGGACTAGATTCCCGCTCAACAGACTGCGGGAATGACAGAATTCTTCATTTAAAACGGTAAAGATAAAATTTATAAAAGAACATATATTTTAATGGCTTACGATCATTCGCAATAAAAATTGCTCAATTGTTTAGTAACAAAGGTGTTGAATAATGAAGAGTTCCTTTGAGTTTTGAACCAGTAGCAACCTCTCTGAGTCATAGACTCTACGAGTCGGAGACCTGTTGGGCCAAAATCAAATAGCTTTATAATTTAGCAATTCTTTATATATTAAGGGAAAGCCTGCCCTGGTGCGATCTGCCCTGCGGTCTGGGCTAATGTATTAAACTGTGGATTGGAAGAAATACTGCAATCAAAATAGATGGTAAATGGAGATTAAGTAGCTGTAAAAAAATAACTTCACATTTTAGATATGTATGATACGGGTAGCCGCAACCTTTAGGTTGCGTTATTTCGCAGGCTGAAGCCTGCGGCTACCCTCTCTATAAGGACTTTAAAACGTGAAGTTATTTTTTAGCAAGCCCTAACATCGCCATTTCCAGGAAAATTATAATTTTTTAAAAAGAAAGGAGGTGAAAAAAGTGGATAGCTCTAAATTAAAATCAACAATGGAAAGTATTTGCTCTCAATATGGTTGGCCGCTTGGAAATTTTTATATGCTGGCAGATGATAAACTTGATTGTGCGGGACAGGAATTTTGCCTTAAAAATCCTGATCTTGGCACATATCAAACGGAAAGCCAAAAATATACATTTCAAAAAGGTGTTGGCTTGCCAGGAAGAGTTTGGCAAAACCTAAACTATGAATGGGTGGATAATGTTCAAAATTTAGACGGATCGAAATATGCAAGATTAGAACTTGCAAAAGAATTGGTAGTTAAGACTTCACTTGGAGTGCCTTACAAACAAAATGGAATCTTTATGGGAGTCATGGAATTTTTTGATATTGAAGAGAGACAGTGCGATTCATCGATGGTTCAGGATATTATGAAAAAATGTGATGAATAATAAATCGCTCAATTTTGACAGTATGTCATTATATATTTTCGTTTAAAATGTGTTATGACATTTTGTCGGAAAATAGCTTGGCTATAAAATTTTATTTAAATCTTTAAATTCAGCATTTATATTATATCTTATGTGTATAGAACAACTTAGAGATTTCTTTAAGGTTTTTTTAATTACTACTTCTATGGCACTTTTATTGCAGCTTTAGGTAATATCCGAAAATGATCACATCCCTGCCTGTCCCCGCCTGCCGTCTGGCAAGGGCAGACATCCGATACCAGGAATGTTGTAAGCTTATAGTGATATTTGAATTACGAAAATAGACGAAAACTAAATATTGACAATTAACATTTTTTCAAGAAAAATAAATGCCATAACATTTTTTTTTCCATTCTGTCATTGCCAATTTTTTCTTGACAATTAGAAATATTATAATAGAATTCAACAATGTCTTCTGGCAAAGTGACGTCGTAATACCCACATTAATGTCATAGGAGGGGGGGGGTTAATGCGAAAAGCGCTTTTTGCTATTATCAATCCATGTTTTTACTCACCATATTTTACTTTCTCTGACGAAGGCGTTCAAAACTACATTTCTCATAACGCGTCTCAAGGTTCACGGAACTCTTCAAATAAATTAATCGAATTACTTGATTTTCTATTTTATCTTTACATCATAAGAGGGAGAACTCTTACTTATCTTTTATAGAAAATCATAGCGCAGCAAAGTCCCCACTGTTAGCCCCGCATCCTTGCTTTCAGCAAGAAAGCAGCGGGGCGAACAAGCTGTGGGGAAAGACGCAACCAATTTTATCCTAAAAATTTTACAAGAAATATCCACACTTTTGATCAAGAATTTTCTTAATGAACGATAAAACTTTACTATGTAAACATATTTTATATAGGGGGTTCTTATATGCCTGAAAAACCAATTCCGCCAATAATCATAATAAAAGATTATTTACACAAAATGGCTGGCGGCTTAGATGATTATGTCCACCCGCCATTTCCGAAGTCTCTGCAGTATGTTAGCCTCATAGGTGCATATAATAAAACGTTCATTACGTTTATGTATTGTATCATAAACGGCTTTGTCACAATAGCCATAATGGCTGCTATTGCTATGTGGAGTAAAAATCCTTTTGTTTTTCCGTCTTTGGGACCAACGGCATTCTTATTCTTTTTCTCTCCAAAACTACCTGCTGCAGCCCCCAGGAACACTTTTCAGGGCCACGCTCTGGGTATTTTTGCAGGCTGGTTCAGCCTTATAATTTTTGGCCTTTTAGACGACCCGAATGTTATCGCAGGTGGATTTACAGTGCAAAGAGTGTTAGCTGCAGGTTTGTCATTGGGGCTTACCTGTGCTCTTATGGCAATGTTTAAATGCCCGCATCCGCCTGCCGGAGCAACAACGCTGATTGTTTCATTAGGATTAGTTCATAATTATTTTGGCTTTTTCTGTATGATGTTGGCTGTTATACTCTTGACTGTTCAGGCATTTATCATAAACAGAGCAGCGGGGATTGATTATCCACTTTGGAAAGCGAAAAAATAATATCCTTGAGAAAAGCACAGAAGTAAACAAATATCTTTTATTCGGTCGCTCTGCGCACGACCGAATGCGGAGCAGAGCTATCGCTCCCTGCCGCTGATTTATTCGACCGCACGCTGACTCGCGCGTCCGAACAAATCGCTGGAGCGAAATTCATATCAGCCTTCAAGCTTTCAGCTTGAGTCCGCTTCGACTTTGCTCAGCTTCGCATTACCTGAATCTTGCACGTAATATAGCGCAAGATCCAGGTATCAACCTTTTGTGTTACTCAAGCGTATTTTATCTTGTTTAAATTACATTTCTTTTACAGGAGGGGGGGAAATGCTAAATTGAGCAATACATCTAAAAGAATTTCTGAAGGGATGACTTATGGTGAAGTAGTGAGTGACCGGATGACCTTTGGAGAAGTGCTCTCGGCACATCCAAGGGTGAGAGGAATATTTGAGGCTTATGGTGTTTATGAAACTGGCACAAGAAACCTGAGCTGGAAGAAAGAAACCCTTGGATCCATTGCAATTTCCCTGAAGAGCACACCAGAGAGGTTTCTTAATCAGATAGCATCCTGCATAAAGGCGCCGGTTTTCCCGCTGGGTAACGTGTTTGTATTATTCATGGCAACGATGGCTTTCGGCTTAAGTTTCGGTCTGTGGGTGCTTATGGGGCCACTTTCTGCTATCATCAAAACCGAATTTAACCTCAGCTATACGCAAAACTCTATCATCAATTCATATTTTTACATTTCTCATAAGAATTATAATAAGACCCTATCAGGTTGTTGTATGTAATAATAAAGGAGATAAGAATGGATAGAAAAACAGAATTAATGGAAAAATATCATTTAAAAGGCAGTCCAAACCTGGGATTAATAGCAGCAACATTTGGTTTTTTCACCGGGTTTGCTGCGGTTACTCTTTTTGGTGGCACTGCAAAGGAATTAAAGGTAACTATGGGATTATCTGCAACACTTATGGGACTTTTGGTTGGTTTTCCACAGTTGTCAGGTTCTTTATTGAGAATTCCCTTTGGCGCCATGGTTGATAAGACAGGTGGTAAACTGCCTTTAATAATTCTTTTAAGTATGGCTTCTTGCGGGATGCTCGGACTGACTATTTTACTATGGCAACTTTATCCTGACAATCTAACAATGACTCACTATCCTTTAGTTTTACTTTTCGCATTTTTGAGCGGGTGTGGTGTTGCCACCTTTTCAGTGGGTATTCCTCAGACATCCTACTGGTTCCCTAAGAAAAAACAGGGAATAGCTCTTGCTACGTATGCAGGACTGGGAAACTCAGCGCCAGGATTTTTTGTCCTCATAATTGTATTTATAATCGCCGGAGGATTATCACTTCCAGCTTCCTATTTATGCTGGTTAATTTTTCTTATAGTCGGATTAATATTCTATTGGATTATTGCTCATGATGCCTGGTATTTCCAGCTTGCTAAAAAGAAATTAGGTATTATAATAAGGGCAGAAAAAATTGGTGAACTTAATGCCTATTTTTTCTCGCTTATTAAAAGGGGTATCCCGAGAGAAGAGTCTATAAGTGTTGCAAAGGAGATGGGTCAGGAGTTAATTCCTACAGGAAAATTAGTACAAGCTTTAAAAATATCGTCAGGACTCTGGAGAAACTGGGCGCTCGTTTGGTTATATTTTACATCATTTGGTGGTTTTCTTGCATTAATAGCGTGGTTTCCGGCTTACTGGAGACTCTTTCACGATTTTGATATGAGAACGGCGGGAGTCCTGGGAGGAGCTGGATTTGGCCTTCTTTGTGCATTTATAAGGGTTTGGGGAGGACAATTAAGTGATAAATATGGAGGTGAGAACATATCGATAATAAGTTTTTCCCTTGTTGGTGTAGGCGCAGTAATCTTAATGATTTTTACTGTCTTTGTTCCTTGTCTCATAGGAGAATTATTAATAGCATCTGGAATGGGAATTGCAAATGCCGCCGTATTTAAGTGTGTTCCAAAATATGTTCCTGAGGCTGTTGGTGGCGCGGCTGGCTGGGTTGGTGGTCTTGGCGCTGTTGGTGGTTTTGTTGTTCCCATAATTCTAGGGACATTTGTGGATGCATTGGGGAGCGTGGGATATGCGCGGGGATTTGTTGTGTATGTAGTTTTAGCTCTTTCATGTGTAACAGTTTCTATAATATTGAAAGCAAAACCTCCTGTTGAAAGTTAGAACCTGATCTTACTCTTGCAGGAGAAAATTATGGGGAACCCCGTTAGATAATGTTAGACAATAATCCCGAGTGATGCTCTAGCATATTTAGGGATAACAATATTAGATGATAATAATATACTATATCTAACGGGGCAGGCACGGCTGAGGAGTTTACTGCCGCCATTACACAACATATATCTTTTCTCTCCTCAACTATTTCTTCCTTGATATCCATATTGGAAACGGGACGGTGGTAATAGTCTCCAGATACTTATCTTTTCTCTCCTCAACTATTTCTTCCTTAATATCCTGCTTCTCTATTTTAAGGTCGGCAGGGATTACGTTACACTTTCCAACAAAGACAACACCTTCCTCAATAGCCAGTGTCCTGGCATTTAAATCTCCGATAACTCGCGCATCCTTTTTAAGCTCAACCTTCTCACTTGTTGTAATGTTTCCGTCTACCTGCCCACTGATAATGGCATTCTTTACCCTGATGTTTGCCTTTAATTTTCCTGTCTTACCAACATTGAGGTCACCATCATTAGATATTAATTCCCCTTCAAACTTACCATCAATATTCATTGTCTTGTCAAACATGATCATACCCTTGATTTCTACATTTGCTGACAGATTATTAACGCTCCCCTCATTTATTCCTATGTACTCTATAAAGACCATACTGTTGATCCGCCTTTCTTGATTCAACCTTTCTTTCAAATTCTCCCTCATGGACGTCTGTTAAAACAGTTTCTCCTGACTTTTCTCGAAACAAATTGTCCATAGACATCACCTTCCCTCTTTTTTAAAAAAAATTATTGTATCTTACTTTTATCTTGACATCAAGACAAATTATGTGTCAGATATAATAAAAATTGTCAAAAAAATTTCTTGATTTTTGGTAATTATTAATCTATCTTAGACGAACAGGGCGTAAGCTAGGTTACTTATTGAACTTTGGTGAAACCTTCATGAAGGATGGCATCACACGGATCTTAAACGGTATGGAAGAATAACCCTCTCCGAGTCATAGACACTACGAGTCGGAGACCTTGGCGTTCTTAGCGTCTTGGCGAGAGGAAAAAAGAAGTGTTCTCACGCAGAGCCGCAAATTCACCCTGTTAGATAACGTAAAATAACCGTTAGTTGTACGATAAGCACACGTTAATCACGATAAACGTAGTTGACTGTTGGATAAGTTATATCTAACAGGGGAACCGCTAAGAGAACGATCTCTGTGTCTCTGTGTGAAATTTTCTTTTATTCCTCACTTTTAATTAAAGAATGTTAAACAGTGACCAGGCCTTGCAAGAATTGATGGCTGGTAACAAGAGGTATGTCGCCGGGAAAAGCGCCTTTCTTAATCGAATATGCGGAGGAACACCATAGGATGGCGTGAGGCTGCACGTCGATCATGTTAAGCCATGTAGTCAAGGAAGGACTTGTCCCCCTCCCCTAAAAAAAGTGTCTAATTTCTATTGACACATTCCGCTATTCATTATATGATACCCCACAAAATTCTATTCGTAATGGTCGTGACATTTTCTCGTAACATAATTATAATTAACAAATGACATGTAGTCAAGGAAGGACTTGACCCTATTAACTATAGGTTTCCATGTCTCTTACAGAGCCTACTTTCGGCCATGGTATGGATAGCAAAGATGGTTATATGAATGTTTAAATTGGGTTTAATCCCGTGGTGTATGGAGGCCTGAAGGCCTCCGCTACAGATTCTTTTTATTGCAGGTTCAATCTTTTAGATTGAACCGAATCGTTTAGGTTTCATTCTTAACCTAACACTTATGCCCTTTATCCCCTCCCCCTGTGGAGTAAAATTACTGTATTACTCCACAGGGGGAGGGGAAATCGTATATTCTGCCTCTTTTTTGGATATATATCCAAAAAATAATACTCACTTATTCTTCAAGTTGCCCAGCAAAAAATTGTCCAATAGTAAGCTTTTCTAAAGGTGGATATGGGGGATTTAAGTTGTTTTTGGAATTAACACAATAGTCATATTAATGGAGACCCACGAGTGGATTCCGTGGTCTTCAGCGAAGGCGGATGAAATTTTCATAATTCGTGGGTAATTGCTCAATATCAAGTGGGATTTCATGCTATTTAACGAGAGTGTCAACCCCGCTTTCGCAGGGATTCCAAGAGTTAGCACTGGAATCCTTCCGAAAGGAAGGGTACTTAATCCCACTCCTGACCTGTTGTGACTCAGATTGTTGCCTACATTGTGTCGACCGATCAGGACAGGTTGATATTGAGCAATTACACAAAATGATATAATAAATGATAAGATTTTTTTATTTAGGCATTGTGTTATTTTTCGCAGGGGCGATTATTTCCCTTATATTCCAGAAAGCGAAAACCCGTACGACGTATATTCTTACGTCTATAGGAGCCGTAAGCTTTGCAATATTTGGTACGTATTTGCTGTCTTCTCCACCCATAAACATCTTTTCGATATCAGTCACGCCTGTCCTTGAATTCGTATTCAGGGGGGATGCCATTTCCGGGTTCTTCATTTTTGTCATATCCATTATTGCGTTTTCAGTATCGATCTATTCTGTTGGATACACAAAAGGCATTGCAAATAAAGGCATTCTGGGAATCCTTTTTAGTATCTTTATTATGAGCATGTATGCAGTTGTTTTATCGGGGAACATTATTACGTTTCTTATATCCTGGGAGACTATGTCGATTGTTTCTTACTTTCTTGTAACCTTTGACACTCAAACAAAATCGGCAAAGGCAGGTTTCATATATGCGATGATGACTCATGCTGGAATGGCTTTCATAATTGCGCTTTTCCTGATACTTTACAAATATACCGGACATATAGACTTTTCGGGCATAAAGGCAGCGTCAAATGACCTCCCTGATGCGGTAAAGACGATAATATTTATCTTTGCCATAATTGGGTTTGGCACTAAGGCCGGTATTATTCCCCTTCATACATGGCTGCCTGAAGCCCATCCCGCCGCCCCATCCAATATCTCATCCCTGATGTCGGGCGTGATGATAAAGGTGGGAATATACGGTATTTTGAGGATTGTGGTAGATATACTGGGAATAGGCCCGGAGTGGTGGGGTATTGCCATAATCATAATCGGGGCAATATCATCCGTGCTTGGAGTTTTATATGCCTTAATGGAGCATGATATAAAACGGCTTCTTGCTTTTCATAGTGTGGAAAACATCGGAATTATTCTACTTGGTGTTGGGGCTTCAATGGTGCTTTCAAGTAATGGTTTATATACGCTATCTGCCATAGCTATGACGGCGGGGCTCTATCATACACTTAACCATGCCATATTTAAGGGATTACTCTTCCTGGGCGCTGGATCAGTTGTGCATTCTATACATACAAAGAATATGGAAGATATGGGAGGATTGATTAAGCTGATGCCGTATACGGCAATCTTCTTTTTAATTGGTTCGATTTCCATATGCGCCCTTCCGTTTTTTAATGGCTTTGTAAGTGAATGGCTTACATTTCAGGCCCTGCTCTTCGATTTTAAATCTGCGTCCGCCACAGCAAAAGTAATAGCGCCATTGAGCGGAGCGGCGCTTGCGTTTACGGGGGCGCTTGCGGTTGCCTGTTTTGTAAAGGCATTCGGCATCTCATTTCTCGGAATGCCCAGGAGTCATCACTCCAGAGGCGCAAAAGAGTCATCTCCGTCAATGATAGCGGGAATGGGTATTCTTGCCTTGCTCTGCCTCATATTTGGCATATTCCCGGGTTTTACAATAAACCTTTTTTCTCCTGCTGTTCTTAGTCTTACGGGCGCTGAATATATATCATCATCTAAGGGTATAATTATATACATAAGTGAAACCGCTGCAAGTCTGTCGCCTTTGGCAATATTTGTTGCATTGCTTGGTTTGTTCATCGCAGCAGTTGTTTTAGTTCGCATCGTTGGCGGTAAAGGGAAGATAACATATGGCGATTCCTGGGACTGTGGAATACCATCTCTGACTCCAAGGATGCAGTATACGGCAACGGCATATACAAAACCTATCAGGGTAATATTTAAGAGGATATATCTCCCGGTGAGGGATCTGAATATAGTATATGTCCTGGAGCCACTTATAGTTAAATCAATAAGTTATAGGAGCGAAATTGCGCCGGCTTTCGATAGGTACTTATATAAGCCTATCACAGATTTTATCCATAGTATCGCAGGAAAGGTGAAGCTGCTCCAATCTGGCGACCTTCACCTCTACCTTGGGTACATGCTTGCAACCCTTATATTGCTCCTATTATTCTGTATTTGATATGGAAAATCTACAATTTGTCATAATTATAATATTATCCCCATTGATTCAGGGAGTTATAAAGAAACTTAAGGCTAACTTCCAGGGCAGAGTTGGCGCTGGTATATTACAGCCATATTACGATTTGGCAAAACTTTTAAAGAAAGAAATGGTTTTTTCCAGCGTTACGTCATGGATATTTAAGGCCACGCCATTCATTGTCTTTACCTCCACTATAGTCGCTGCCATGCTGATTCCCGTAATAACTACAAAGTCATCATTTGGCATAATGGGCGATGTCATAGCATTAATTTACATATTTGCGCTGGGAAGATTTTTTTTGGCGCTGGCTGCCCTTGACGCAGGAACTGCCTTTGGAGGTGAGGGGAGCAGTCGGGAGATGGTAGTTTCAATACTCGTTGAGCCCATGCTTATGCTTTGTATATTTACTGTGGCATTAACGGCGGGTTCGACAAATATAGCAAGGATTGCGGAGTCTCAGAATTACATTGTTACACCATCCCATGTCCTGGCCCTAGTCGCGTTTCTGATAGCCATTATAGCGGATACCGGCAGGATACCTGTGGATAATCCAGACACGCACCTTGAGCTTACTATGATTCATGAAGGAATGATACTTGAGTATTCGGGAAGGTATCTTGCTCTGATAGAATGGTCTCACTATATGAAACAGATGCTTTTGTTTACCCTTGCTATCGACATGTTTTTTCCTGTAGGAATTGCGCATAATACCGGGATGTCAGGGCTTATTATATCTTCAGGTGTTTATTCATTAAAAATGCTTTTTATGGTAAGTTTTATGGCCGTAATAGAGTCAACGAGAGCAAAGTTGAGGTTTTTTCAACTTCCTTCACTTCTGGGAGGTTCCTTTGTTCTCGCAGTATTGTCACTTTTAACCCTTTTGATGATAGGGAAATAAAATGAAAGATTGGATTGATTTGTTTCACGTATTAGATTTTGTGCCCGTTGCGATACTTCTTACGGCTGTTTCTCTAAATGCCATGAAGCGACTTGAATCCTGCATAAAGGCATATGTGCTTAATTCATGGTTCCTTTCGCTATTGATCTTTTTTGTGGCAGTTAAGGAGGGTGATACGCACCTTTATATTGCCGCATTCCTGACACTAGCCACAAAGGGCCTGTTATTGCCTTTATTTTTAAGGAGTATAGTCCGTAAGATGGGAACAACACATATAGTAGAACCATATATAAGTAATACGTTGTCCCTGACTATATCAGGTATCCTGATCGCAATTGTTTACGTCTCACTTGGTAAGGGCATTTTTGTTACGGGTTTTTCGAGCTATGTCCTTAAGATATCTATAGCGGTAATATTAATGGGGTTGTTTATAATGATAACCCGAAAAAAGGCTGTAACTCAGGTTTTGGGTCTTTTATTTATGGAAAATGGACTTTTCATGGCAGGTTTTTCGCTGACTTCCGGAATGCCCATAATTGTCGAGCTTGGAATCTTGTTTGACCTGCTTATGGTTGTGATAATATTGGGCATTTTTATGATACAGATCAAGCACAAATTTTCTTCTGCTGACCTTGATCAATTAACTACGTTAAAGGGATAGATAAAGATGATAGGTTTATTGCTTCTCATACCGCTTATTACGGCTACACTGTGCTATTTTGCAAAGAATAGAAGAGACATTGAGTACATTAATCTCATCGGCGCTGCAGTTTTGGCGATTGCCTCAATATTTCCTATAGCGGCTTCGCTTTCAGCTCCCATATATTTCTTTAGAGACATGTTTTTTATGGACGCCTTTTCTTCGTATTTTATGTCTATACTAATATTTATTTCGTTTGTTGCCGCAATGTATTCCATAGATTACATGGGACATGAATTTAAGGAAGGTGTGATAGACATAAAGGAACTCAGATATTTTTATGCGTTATTACACCTATTCATATTTACAATGGTGCTCGCAACTGTTTCTAATAACATTGCGATATTCTGGATGGCGATAGAGGGCACAACTCTTGTAACTTCTATGCTTGTGGGGTTTTACAAAGACAAGGAGTCTGTGGAAGCTGCATGGAAATATATTATCCTCTGTACGGTAGGTATTACTTTTGGGCTGCTCGGCATATTTATAGTATATTATGCCTCTGCTTCTGCATTGGGGGGGGACGGCACGTTGAACTGGACAGAGCTTAGAGATATAGCACATGATATGAATCCTAAAACCCTGCAGTTGGCCTTTATCTTAATCATTGTAGGATATGGGGCAAAGGCCGGTTTTGCGCCTATTCATAATTGGCTGCCGGACGCCCACAGCCAGGCGCCGTCACCCATAAGCGCTCTTCTTTCCGGAGTGCTCATTAAATGTGCTCTTTTGGGAATCGTGAGGTTTGTAATCATCGGGAATGCATCTCTGGATACAACTTTTTATAATCATCTCCTTTTAATATTTGGACTGGTATCTATGGGTATTGCTACAGCGTTCATACTCTTACAAAACAATTATAAGAGATTGCTTGCATATTCCAGTATAGAACATATCGGCATTATAGCAATTGGCGTGGGAATAGGAAGTTTCTGGGGTATTTACGGAGCATTATTACATATGCTCAACCATGCAATTGTAAAGACTCTGTTATTCTTTACAACAGGCCGGGTAAGACTTAAATACCATTCTACAGTAATCGGCAAAGTCAAGGGCGCAATAGTTTTATTACCTATCTCAGGCACTGTAATGTTGCTTGGCGCATTAGCTATTGCGGGCTGCCCTCCATTTAACATTTTTCTGAGCGAATATACTATACTTAAGGCCGCAGTTGACAAGGGAAACTGGGTAACATTTTCGCTCTTTATTGTATTTGCTACGATTATCTTTGGTGGAATACTTCACCATTTCGGGAGTATGGCATTTGGCGCCCCCAGCACAGACAGCGAAAAAGAGAAAAAGAATGAAAACAAAATGAGTCTCTTTCCCATTATCATATTGGTTGTTACCATGCTTGTGCTGGGTATTTATATCCCGGGATTTCTTGATGGAATGTTGAATAGTTCTGTAAAGATTATAACAGGAAACTGATACAAGATGACTGAAAATGAAAAATATACAGAAGTTGAACCTGGTGAGTTCAGGGACCACTGTACTTCACTGTATAAAAAAAATGCTGTTATTCTTCGCCTTATGTTTGCTACGGACGAAAGGGCAACTGATAATTGTTTTAAGATATATGCCGTATTTTCCGGACAAGACGAGGATACCTTTTATATCCCATTCTTTAAGCTTAAAGCGGATAATCCGAAATATAAAAGTATAACAGACTGTGTCCCGGCAGCCCATTGGTATGAACGTGAGATAAGGGACATGTTTGGCCTGATTCCGGAAGGACATCCAGACCTGCGAAGGCTGGTATTTCACGATTCGTTTCCTGCAGATTCGCATCCACTCAGGAAGGACTGGGAAATATCGGAAAATGATTTGAAGGAATGGGGGGAAGGGGTTATAAGAAAAGTACCTTACGACTTTATGGAAGTTGAAGGCGAGGGGGTTTGTGAAATCCCTGTTGGACCTGTTCATGCAGGGATTATAGAACCGGGACATTTCAGATTCAGCGCTGTGGGAGAGACAATACTTTTTCTTGAGCCGAGATTATTCTATACTCACAAGGGCACAGAAAAACATTTTGAGGGTATGAGCTTCTTTGACGGCCTTAAGCTTGCCGAGCGTGTTTCAGGCACTTCATCATTCTCGCATTCAGTTGCGTATAGTATGGCAGTGGAAAGAATGGCAGGCATTAATACAACCGAAAAAGCCAGGGCGATAAGGACTCTTCTCCTTGAACTTGAGAGGCTTTATAACCATATAGGAGATATCGGTAACATGTGCGCAGGCACCGCGGTTACCGTGGGACAAGCAAGGGGGGCAACTATAAAGGAGAAGCTTTTGCAGCTTAACGAAGGATTAACAGGAAGCAGATACCTGAGAGGCGTAAATATGATCGGAGGTGTGGCAAAAGATGTTTTTTTGCAGGCAGTTGACATTTCGACCACAATCGATATGGTTGCAAAGGAGTACAGAAAGTTTGTGAAGTTGCTTCTCGGATCGGTTACGCATGTTGAAAGACTTGAGGATACGGGAAAGCTGCCAAAAAAAATAGCGGCACAGCTAGCTGTAACCGGCGTTGCCGCAAGGGGATCAGGACTCAATGATGATATAAGGAAGGCGCATCCACATCTCCTTTATGACAAACTTGATTTTAAAACGCATACGCGGACAGAAGGCGATGCCCTTGCCAGAATGATGGTCAGGGCGGATGAAACAGAAAGCTCCCTGTCATTAATCAATGACATACTAAAAGGAAGTTATAAGGGAGACTTGCATGTAGAAACAAAGGAAATACCTCCAGATTCATATGCCCTTGGTTTTACCGAGACCCCCAGGGGTTCCGTATTTTACTGGGTTAAATCCGATAGAGATGGCAAACCGTTCAGGGTGAAATTGAGATCTCCATCTTACTGCAACTGGCCGGCAGTTCCTTTTGCCATACCTGGCAATATAGTGCCCGATTTTCCATTGTGCAATAAGAGTTTTAATCTATCTTATTCTGGCTGTGATATGTGACAGGAGGATATTATTTTATATTGAATAAAATGTAGAGGAGGCATTTATGCCTCCACTCATCATGGGATCAACTCCAATGTAAACGTTCAAATAACCATCTTTGCCAACTATCCCGTGGAGGTGGAAACCTAAAGCTTCCGCTACAGTGGCAATGAGTAACTTAATTATAGGAATTTCCATTTTAAATCCCTGGCCCAGACCGCAGGGCGGATCGCACCAGGGCAGGCTTTGTGAATTAAGTCTTTAGTCTTTTATTTTAACGCAGAGGCGCAGAGGACGCAGAGGGTTATAAAGACTGGTGTAAAATAAGAAGGGAGTTATTCATTTAGATTTAATCAATTTTCATGTTGAAGTATTACGAGATGGAATTTTCCGGGTAGTCAACAAATTATAATAAGTTCCCTAATAAGCTCTGCGCTCTCTGCGCCTCTGCGTTAAAGTAAATTTATAGTATGGGAATTTTCATTTTAAATCTAAAAGGAAGACGTTAATGTGGATGGAAATTTTAAAGAATAAGATAAGTAAGAAAAAGGCGATTAAGTTCCCTAAATCTTTTAAAGCATTGCCTGATGAAGCAATAGATATATTATCCCCGGAGAAGAAGATGAATAGAATCTTTGGCAAGTCGCTGAGGATAAGACAGGTAGATGCGGGCTCCTGCAATGCCTGTGAATGGGAATGTATAGCGCTTACAAATCCCATTTATGACGTCCAAAGGTTTGGAGTCGACATTGTGGCATCGCCAAGACACGCTGATGTGTTACTTGCTGCAGGGCCCGTATCAAGGCAGATGGAGCTTGCCCTGAAAAAAACATATCTTGCAATGCCGGAACCAAAACTTGTCATTGCATGCGGAGATTGCGCGATTGATGGAGGCGTATACAAGGGAAGCTATGCAACCAGGGATGGAGTTAGCAACGTACTACCGGTTGATTGCCACATCCACGGATGCCCTCCAACACCCGCAACAATAATTAAAGGATTGTTGAAATTAATAAAAAGCATTAGTGGTTAAGAGCCTACCATACTTTAAAAAATATCTTGATTATATAGGAATTTTCATTTCGATGCCCTAAATGCTGAGCTAAGTACCGAGCTTGCCGAGGGTGCATTTTTTTTAATAGGGTTAGCGGCTGATTGGTGTTGTAAGTGCAATATACACAATATATTATGGGCTGCGGCAGGAACCAACTTCTGCCAGCCCGACAATGCCGTTCTGGCGGGTTGGCGACCGAAGTCTGCCCAGAGGGTGTTAATTTGTATATTTTTTTACCCCGAAGGGGTTATATTCAATAGCCCAGGGTAAGCGAAGCGTCACCCTGGGTTTAAGAAAAAAGATATAAACCCTGAAAGGGTTTTACAATTATAAGATTTGCGTCCGCATCTCAACATTAATCCCATACATATTTTTCATTATAATCAATATTATATTTTTGTAAAAGCCTGCGAAATTCGTCTTGAAATGTTTCTTTAACATGATGTTCATTCTGATTTGCAATATATTTTCTTAGAGCACCTAAATGGGAAGGGGATACTGAAAAAACGCCATACCCAGACTGCCAATGAAAATCTGTGAGGAAAGGGTGGGTAGACAAATACTCTCGTACTTCTAACTGCATACGGTCAATTTCCGCCAAAAAGCCGGAAACGGACGCATGGTAATTTTCCGGGTTAGTCTCAGCCTTGCGGAGATTGGCTACCTGTGCTTGAAAACGAGCGATACGTTCCAGTGTTACATTTAATTCTAGGTCGTTAGCAATCATTCTGACTCCGAAATTATTTCGACGATACCTCTCTGGCTTCGTAATTGCTCAATATCAAGTGGAATTTCATGCTATTTAACGCGTGTGTCAACCCCGCTTTCGCAGGGATTCCAAGAGTTAGTGCTGGAATCCTTCCGAAAGGAAGGGTACATAATTCCACTTGATATTGAGCAATTACCTGGCTTCCATCACGTTTGATTTGCCAGTGTTCTATATTTGTCTGTTCGCCATCAAGTGAGGCAAGATGTCTCATCCAAAATACGCTGCCACCAAAATGATTTTGAGCAACAGCATGATCGAAAAGTAACCGTGATTCTGCACTTAACCCCCTCACCCTTCCCTCTCCCCCGGGAGGAGGTACGGGTGAGGGGGAGGCAATTGATGATCTTATTAGTATTAATAAGTAATTAAAATGGAAATTCCTATACAATCC
>MAYW01000009.1 GCA_001723765.1 Candidatus Scalindua rubra | reverse complement strand
CCCTCTCCCCCTGGGGAGAGGGTTAAGGTGAGGGGGGTAAGTTCATAGTATAGGAATTTCCATTTTAAGTCTATGGTAGTTAGGTTTTTAGGTTATTCTAAGCAACTCAAACCTAAAGGTATGAGTTACATTCCCTGGCCCAGACCGCAGGGCGTATCGCACCAGGGCAGGCAGTAATTATGGCACATCGGCTTTGAACCAACTGGTTGGTATGTAACTCATGGCTTTAGCCTTGATGAAGGACGGCATCACACGTATCGTAAACGGTTTGGAAGAATAACCCCTTGGCGAGAGGAAAAGGACATATTCTCACGCGGAGCCGCAGAGATCGCCAAGATAACAAGATTTAAAAAAAACAAATTAAAGATAAAAGCATTGTATCTCTTTGCGTTCTTGGCGTCTTTGCGTGATAACACTTCTTTTTTCCTCACGCAGAGCCGCAAAAACGCAAAGGAATTTTAGGAATATTTTTTTCTTAGCGAACTTAGCGGCTTTGCGTGATAATTAGTAATTTAAGGGAAAAAATTTAACAATTTTATCCAATCAGTAGAAAAGGAACATCAAAGTGAAAAATGAATCCAATATCAAGTATCCAGTATCCAGTATCCAGTATCAAGCATCCAGCAACCAGCTTTTAAACAATAAAGTTTTGATTATAGATGATGAACAAGTAGTGATAGACTCCATCCGGAAACATCTAGAGAGAGAAGGTTGTGAAATAATTTCGGCCCTGGATGGAAAAGAGGGGTTGGAGATATATGATAAAGAACAGCCCGGATTGATTATTCTGGATCTTAAAATGCCCCATATGGATGGTATTGAATTCCTTGAGCATATAAGATTAAAACCTTCTGACTCATATTCAGTAATAGTTCTGACTGGACACTGCAGTGACGAAGACATTGAGAAATGTTTTAAGTTGGGAATTACTGCATTTCTCAGAAAGCCTCTCAATGTATATGAACTCATAGGACTGGTAAAGCATTCTATTGCATTAAAACAGACTCAGCAGAAACTGATGGTGAAAATCAGTGAACATAGACAGGCTGTAGAAGAGTTGTGGAGATATCGTGATCACCTTGAAAGTATGGTGGAAGATCGAACAATTGAATTGAAAGATGTTAACCAAAAGCTTGAGAAGGAGATCGAAGAGCGCAAATTGGCGGAAGTAGCGCTTCGGGAGAGTGAGGAAAAATTCCGCAATATAAGTATTTCAGCTCAAGATGCTATCATTATGGCGAATAATGAAGAAAATATTTCATATTGGAATGAAGCTGCTCAAAGGATATTTGGTTACTCAAAAGAGGAAGCAATCGGGAAGACTATTCATGAATTGATTATTCCCAATAGATATCACAAAGATCATTTGAAAGGATACAGAAGATTCCTGGAGACAGGGCAAGGGACTTTTATTGGGAATACTGTAGAATTAACAGCTATCAAGAAAGATAGGAAAGAACTCCCAATAGAACTTTCTCTTTCAGCAGTAAAGATGAAAGATAAATGGAATGCAATAGGCATAATAAGAGACATTTCTGAAAGGAAGAGTATTGAAGAGCAATTAAGGATGTCGTATAAGATGGCATCTCTTGGACGGCTAACAGCAGGTGTATTCCATGAGGTATTAAATCCCGTAAACATTATTTCATCTCATGTTCAATTACTATTGATAGAGGCAGAAAAGGGTTCAAGGACTGAAGAAGACTTGAACTCAATCCAGGAGGAGGTTAAACGTATTGTAAAGATTATAGATGGTTTGTTGAGATTTGCCAGAAAGGGAAAACTCATAACTGAAGAGGTTGACACAAATAGTTTATTAGAAAAGATATTATCCATAGTCGAGCCTGATATGAAATTAGAAAATGTAAGATTTATAAGAAGGTTTGAAGAGGGGCTGCCAAAGATTATGGCAAACAGTGATCAACTAAGACAGGTGTTTCTTAATTTAATAACGAATGCGAGGGATGCCATGCCAGAGGGTGGTGCGTTAACAATCAGTACACAGAGCATACAAAAGGAAGGGAATTCATTTGTAAGTATAAGATTTATGGATACAGGATGTGGCATTGCGAAAGAAAACCTGGACAGGGTATTTGACCCATTTTTTACCACCAAGGGGGAAGGCAAGGGTGTGGGTCTGGGCATGAGTACTTCATATGGAATCATAGATCATTATGGCGGAAGAATTAGTGTGGAGAGTGAAGAAGGAAAAGGGACAACGTTTACGATTGATTTACCGGTTAAGGATTGATGATTGGCGATTTATGATTGATGATTTGTGATTGACTATTCGTCATTAGTCATTTGTCATTGGTTAATATAAAACAGGGAGGTTTGGAGATGAAACTGGAAGCAAGAAGTCAGAAAAAGAAACAAGAAACAAGATACAATAACCAAATAATCACCAAATTCCAATCTCAGTAGTTTGATGATTGGTCATTGATGATTGAGATTTATTTGTATCTTGTATCTTGGTTATTGGTAATTTATTATAGATTGAACAATGGTTGGAAACGTAGTCGCCAACGGGAGTGGGCTCCTGCCGACAGCGAATACAACTGATTGTCCTCTCGCAAAAACGCGAAGAAAGGAAGGAGGTGTTGGTTTGAACAAGATATTAATTGTAGATGATGAAGTCAAGGCATGTGAACTTCTTGAGAGATTTCTGGAAGCAAAGAAGTACAATGTTATTACGTCCAATAGTGGAGAGGACGCTCTGAAGAAGGTAAAGAATAAAAAGCCTGATATAATACTTCTTGATGTAAGGATGCCAGGGATGGACGGTATGGAGGTTTTGAGGCGTGTAAGGAAGCTAGACAAGGATGTAGGTATAATAGTGGTGACAGCAGTAAAGGACGAAGAGATTGGCAAAAAAGCCTTAAGGCAGGAGCAGATGAATATATAATCAAGCCTGTTGATTTAGATTATCTGGAGACACGTGTAATTGTTGGCCTTACAAAGAGGCAGCATGGGGTCAGACCTTGAATATTGACTAAATAGTAGAGGTCTTATTGAAAAAGACTTTTAGAGACATAACCAGAAGAAGCAAAATAGAATAAGTAATTAATGAAGAGAGAGAGAGAAGAGTAATTAGAAATTTTAATGGCGGAGAGTTAGTCAATATTCAAGGTCTGACCCCATATCTATCAACTTACTTACTCCATGAAATACATCCTCTGGCAGAATTGACGTCATACATATTGGGTCGCTACACGTTCTTTTTTTGCATGGACTGCACGGCACGTCCTTTTTTATGACTATTGACTTGCCGTTGTATGGTCCGTAGATAGTAGGGTCTTTCGGTCCATAGATCGCAACAATAGGAATGTCGAGGATGGAGGCAATATGTAATGGACCAGTATCCCCTCCAATAAAGAGTCTGGCGCGCTTTAATAGTTCTATGAGTTGTTTTATAGATTTAGTCTCGCATGCAGGGAATGCCTTGTGTTTCATGTTTTTAACTATTTCATAGACTACATCAAATTCATTTGGTCCCCATGTAAAAATCACGTTGGCTTTGTAAGTCTCGAGAATCATGTCAGCCAGCAGGGCATAATTCAAAATAGGCCATTGTTTGTAAGAACCAAACTTACTTGTGCCGGGATGAATAATAATTATTGGTAGCGAATAATTGATGTTTGTGTCAATAAATTTGGAAACATATTCCTCGTCCTCTTTAGATACAGGAAACTCTGGCCTTAGAAAGTTGGTTTCGATACCCAATTCCTTAAGCAGTAAAAGATTTTTTTCTATCTTGTGCATCTTTTTACTTGGAGGATACGCTTGATATTGAGTAAACAAATAATTAAATTCCTTACAGTAACCCCTTCCAAACCCAAGCCTATTTCCCGATCCTGTTATTAGGTTCATAATTCCACTCTTAAGGTTACCCTGAAAGTCTATGACTAAGTCATAACATTCCTTGCGGAGTTTCTTATAAAACGAAAGAATGTCAGATAATGTATTGACGGTTCCATTCGCCTTTAATATTTCCCGTTGCCACTTTTTTCTTGGAAATATTATTACGTCATCGATATCAGGATGATCTGTGAGAATATCACTTGCCTTATCCTCTACTAACCACGCTATTTTTGACTCTGGGAAATGAGAGCGTAATAACCTAAGTGCGGGGAGAACATGGACTACATCGCCTATAGCGCTGAGGCGAACAATCAATATTTTTTTTGGTTTTTTAGTTATTAGCATGTCTATGGATTTTATTAACTGGTAGAAGCCTGTCAGGGGTGAGGCATCATCAAGAAGCAATGTCCTGTATTATATTTTTTCAAGCCCGAACGTAAAGTTCGATACGGGCAGGCTGGAGTCGGTTACTCCCACAAGCTCATAATATGTCATGATTATCATACTTACAACAACAATCCGTTACCACAGCCTGCTAGTTTATGGTGAAAGTTATTAAAATAGCTTATTTTAATAACCCGGTAGTTTTGATAGTATTTTACAAATTTTCAGTCATAAATGGAAATGTTTACTGAAACAAATTCAGTAAACCCCGAATATCCCTGCCCTAAAGGACAGTCCCCGTAGAATATCTTTACGGGGCAGGGCTTTTTTCTATTTTATCTTTTATATTACCATTCATCTCCAACCTGAAGTCCGGAGCTTTCTGGATTTTACGGGGTAAAAATCTTTATTTAACATTTTGCGTAGCAAATAACATAAATTAGCGATCAATGTGAGCTAATTTCCATTTTAACTGATTATTACGTAAGAAGATACACCTTTGTCATTCTGAGCCCTTCGCCCCCTGTCATTCTGAACCCTTCGCTCTATGTCATTCTGAGCGACCAAAGGGAGCGAAAAATCTCTTGTCAGTATGCCAATAAATGTTTCGTGAGTTTATTCTGATTTCCGTAAAGAGATTCTTCAGTCCCTTCCTGTCGTCAGGACAGGCGTAACCTCCTTCAGACTTGCCCTTGAGTGAAGCGAAGGGATGACATGTTGACGTTATGCAAAAAAGTCTGCCAAAGGCGATAAATTTAAACTTTGCGCCCTTTGCGTCTGGTTTGCGGTGAATTGTTGCGAACTTTTTTGACATCACCATCTCACTTTAGTATAATCCTTAAACAATGAAAAAGGCGGAATTACCTGCTTACTTTTCAACCTTGAACAAAGGTAAAATAACTTTGTATATTAAGAAAGAGTATGAACATAAACTGTCAGCACAAGACATAGATACATTATTTAATCTATATAAAGATGCGCCTGACCGACCGTATTATTCCCGCCAGAACAATGCCCACCCTGCAACGCCTTTCGGACGGGTCGGGCAGATAGGCAGGAGCGAATTAAGTGTTTCCTACCACGGAAGAACACCCTGTAAAAACCTTATAATGAAAAGCCTTAATAATGAAAGTTTTGTAGTGAGGGATTATTGGCATGGCGGGTTGTTTGGAAAAATATTAAGAGATTTATTTTGGCAGACGCTGCGCCCTTTGAGGGAGTTGTCAATATGTGAGGTTGCGAGTAAAAGTGGTATTAATACTACTGAAGTAATTGCGATTGTTAAGAACAATATTATTGGGCCGTTGTATAAATGCCAATTAGTTTCAAAGGAAATATCAAACGCCATTGATTTAATAGAATTACTTTTACATCCTGAGAATAGTCATCTTCTTGTACGAAAGAGACAAATCATTAGTAAATTAGCAAAAGCCATAAAAGACATGCACGATGCCGGTATTTACCACGCTGATTTGCATCTGAAAAACATCCTCATTCAATCCACTGAAGGTGGTTCGATTAATGTGTATATAATTGATTTAGATAAATCGAAACAGTATGAGAAGATTGGCCTTCATAGAAGAATGAAGAACATAATGCGTCTGGACAGGTCTTTGGAAAAATTTAGAAGAAATGTTTCCAATAGAAAGGACTTACATGAGTCATATCAATTTCCGTTAACCAACGCAGATAAAATGAGATTCTTGAGGGAATATATAAAATTAAGTTACAAATCTGAACAACATTCATCTGGTGGTCAAAAGGAATTTCTAAAATCTTGTCTTATGAATTACCGGACAACTCACAAGCTTCATAGATTATGGTGGCATTTAACAGAAGACAGAAGACAAAAATTCTAAATTCAAAACAAACCTTCATGCCCTTTCAGGGTACCACGAAGGATGAAAACATGTCCCTGAATCGAGTTCAGGGCAGGCACTGATGAAAGTAATGTCATCCCCATGGAGATGGGGACAGGATCAGATTCCCTGTCTGCCCGCCCGGATGAATCCGTTCGCCAGCCCGACATAGTCTTTCTGGCAGGGACGGGCTTCCCAAGTAGGTATTCCTCGGGAATGACAGAAAAGCATGTCCTCATGTAAATGGGGATTGAATTGTGTAAACAAGTTAGAGCGTCACAAGTCGTCATTCCCTGCCCGACAGATGGCAGGCGGGCCGACCCCGATGCTTCGACAGGCTCAGCATGGTGAGTTCATCGAACGATCGGGAATCTATTTTCGTAGCAAAAGTATTTTCAATCTACGAACACTTTTTCGGATATTTGTCTTTTGCCGGTTCAGGCTTGTAGCCTGAACCAAAATAATTTTCCCCCTTTTCCAAAGGGGGACTAAGGGGGATTTTGAAACATGTTATTATCGTATTTATTTGGGCTTGTAATTTCATACTTAATCGGAAGTATTCCTTTTGGTTATTTAATAGCCGTTGCAAAGGGAATAGATATTCGAACACAAGGTAGCGGAAATATAGGCGCCACAAATGTAGGTAGAGTACTTGGGCGAAAGTATGGATTAATAATATTTATTCTAGACATGCTTAAGGGGTTTGTGGCCGTATTTCTTGTGCCGGTGCTTGTTAGCGGGATAAAATTTCCAACGACGACTGACAACCTGCTGGTGATTCTTTGTGGCTTTTGTGCGGTTTTTGGTCATGCCTTTCCCGTGTATCTGAGATTTAAAGGCGGTAAGGCTGTCGCTACAAGCTTTGGAGTATTTGTATGGTTGACACCAATACCTATAGCGATGTCATTTGGTGTCTGGATTCTGGCTGTGATAGTGTCGCGTTATGTGTCTTTAGGGTCAATGGTAGGCGCCTTAGCTCTTGTAGGGATTATTATGGGAGTTGTGGATTCACCTTTTGGGAATAATATATACCTTACGGCTCTATCTGTAGCCGTTGCCATTCTTATAATTGTAAAGCATATATCTAATATACAGAGAATTATCGCAGGAACTGAAAAAAAGGTTTTTTCAAGGCTTTAAAAGGCTAGTGCATCTGCCCTATCGAATTCACAATGCACACAGTGATTTCACAATCAACCACCAAATTTAATTGACAATCAGTTTTAATCGCATAAAATAATCCTAGTCTGATTGATGCTACAGCGATAAAAGATGCAGAGCAAATAAACCGCTGGAAATTCAAAGTAGAGATATTATTTAAAACGTTTTAAGAAAATCGGGACAGCGCCCATCCTGAACCGTTTTCAGGACGGGCGCTTGTCCTTTACACCCTATATGACAAGGGCGCTTACGAAAGAGGTCACAAGGTGAAATTATTCCGGTCAATAAGAGGCAAACTACTCATATTTACGTTCTGCATCTCACTCATACCCATTGCCGTAATCACAACGCTATACTACCTCAATGCCAGGAATACGATAAAGATACAGACACTTGACTGGTTGACAGCAGTTGCAGAGTCAAGAAAGCTTCATGTCCTGTCTTATATAGAGGCAAAAAAGAGACAGACCACAGACTTCAGCTCCGACGGGTTTATAAGAGACACCCTTGAGAGAATCAATCGTGGAGAATCGCCTGAACAAGATACCATCACTGCCCTGAACAGACACCTCTTGGTGAACAAGAAACCACTAGACCCCCATCTTGAGGGAATAGAGGTTGTGAACAAGGACGGCAGGATCATCGCATCCACTCATGAGGCGATAATCGGGAAGGGTATGTCCGACCATGATGTGGCATATATGCGAACCATGGATAAAAACTACACCGAAACCTGCATTGGTGAGGGCAAATACACTCCTCACCTGGAAAGGAATTCGATATGTGCTGCTGCACCCATTTTCCTCCATGAGAGCGCTGAGCCATTAGACGTCGTTATTAACCACTATAACATGGCATTCCTAAATGTGGTTACAACCAACCGTGCCGGCATGGGTGAGACCGGAGAGGTATATCTAGTCAATAGGGACGGAATAATGCTCACTGAGTCGAGGTTTGTAGGAGGCGCTTCCCTCAGGCAGGTGGTGGATACCGAACCGGTTCGCAAGATTACAGAGGATGGGCAAGGAATGACAGGCATCTATCCAGATTACAGGGGAGTGTCCATTGTTGGCGCCTCTATATATCTACCTGAATACGGCTGGACACTCCTGGCAGAGATAGATAAGGCAGAGGCCTTTGCCCCCGTTACACGTTTAAGAGACATCTTCATCATTACGGGGATTACGGCCATTACAGTTGTAGTGACGATTGCAATCCTTCTGTCCACAAAGGTAACAAAACCTATTCGAACTCTTGTAGAAGGAACAAAGAAGGTAGCAAAGGGAGATCTTGAATTTAGAATTGAGACAAGGGCGAAGGATGAAATAGGAATACTGACGGATAGATTTAATTGGATGGTAGAAAAACTTAAGACCTCCTATGATGCAATTAAGGGATATTCGGATAAACTGGAAGTGATGGTGAATGAGAGGACTAAGGACCTTGCCGCTACCACACAAGAACTTGAGAAAAAGGTTGAAGAAATAGAACATGCCAGGAAAGATTGGGAAACAACGTTTGATTCCATTTCAGACCTAATCAGCATTCACGATGAGGAGTTCAACATCATCAGGTATAACAAGGCGGTTGAGCGTAAATTTAATGCAAAACCTGAAGAACTTATAGGGAAAAAGTACTACGAGGTCTTCCATGGCGCTGATAAACCAATCCCGAATTGCCCTCTTGTACAATCGAAACGAAGCTTAAAGCCAGCCACTGCAGAGATAGTAGATCATCACATGAGAGGAGCCTTTCTAATATCAGGTTTTCCTCGCTTTAATAAACAGGGCAAATTTATTGGTAGTGTGGGAATAAGCCGGGATATCACGAATCTAAAAAAGTTTGAGAAAGAAAAACAGGATATGCAGATAAAGATGATGGCAACCTCAAAATTGGCCTCACTTGGAGAGATCGCCACCGGCGTAGCCCACGAAATCAACCAACCTCTTACTTATATCAGTAGTTTTATTCAGGGTCTTAAGATAGACCTCAAAGAGGATACTATCGATAAGGACGGATTAAAAAAAGAACTGGAGGTGTCCTATAAACAAGTGGGCCGCATTGATGAGATTATTCGGAACTTACGAACCTTTGGCAGAAGTGATGATATCGTGAAGCAGCGAGTCAGTATTGAAACAGTTTTAAATAATACATTGCTCCTGATGGGAGAACGGATTCGTCTGAGGAATATCGAGGTGGTAAAGAATATCGAGACTGATCTACCCGTGGTTTCAATCAGCTCGAATCAGTTTGAGCAGGTATTTATAAACCTGTTCCAGAATGCCATGGATGCATTTACGGATAAAGCTCATAATGCTGAGATACGGGTTGATATATTTCTTTCTAAAGATAAGGAGTCTGTTATCATTAAAGTTGCAGACAATGGAAGGGGTATGGAACAAAAGTGTATGGACAAGATGTTTGAACCATTTTTCACGACCAAAGAGGTTGGGAAAGGCACAGGGCTTGGGCTCTCTATCGTATATGGCATAATAAGAGAACATAATTGCTCAGTTACCTGTGAGTCAGAAATAAACAAAGGCACTATATTTACGATAACATTACCAATTGAAAATAGTGAAAATAGGGACACATCCCATTTATGAAGTAGGCTTCTTGATAAAATTAATATAAATGGGATGTGTCCCTATTTTCGAAAAAAAGCAAGAAATTGTCGGCTTAGAGACTAATAATGGGAAGTAGATTGGCCACTATTCAGCAATGTTTAAATATTTTTCTACTTCCATTCATATAGTTTTATGGTATTATCGTTTATCTGGAAAATAAAATGCCCTTCAAAAACATTGATACTCCCATACATATACGCAAGAAATTGATTGCCGGTTATCGAAAAATGACCCCTCAACAAAAGCTGCAACGAGTCAACGAACTAACAAAAGCGGTTCAACAGCTTGCGCTTGCTCGTATTCGGAAAAAATACGGAAATATTTCAGAGCGAGAACAACAGCTTCGATTAGGCGCACTTTGGTTGACAAGGGAAACAATGATACGTGTCTTTCATTGGGATCCTGAACAGCAAGGCTTTTAAATGATGCTCGCAGAACCTCTTCGCATTACAAAACATGTTACTGATGTGTTGGAACAACTTGATATTCCATATTTAGTTGGAGGCTCTTTAGCAAGTTCTCTTCATGGCATTCCCAGGGCCACACAGGATGTCGATGTTGTTGCAGATCTCAAATATCACCATATACCTCTACTTGTCAGTGCTTTTGAGAATGAATTTTATATCGATGCCGACATGATACGAGAAGCGATTAAACTTCATTCATCATTTAATGTGATTCATCTTGAAACCATGTTTAAGGTTGATATTTTTGTGCTTCAGGAGGATATTTCTTCGCAAGAGGAAATGGCGCGTCGAGAGCAATATCAGGTATCCGATAATCCTCCACAAACCCTCTTTTTGTCAAGTGCAGAGGATGTTATTCTTCACAAGCTCTATTGGTTCCAGTTGGGAGAAGGTGTATCAGAACGGCAGTGGAATGATGTGTTGGGGGTGTTGCAAGTTCAACATGAAACGCTCGACTTTGAGTATCTGAAACGGGGGGCTAAACACCGCGGAGTTTCTCAACTTTTGGAGCAGGCTTTGAGTGATGCAGAACTTGGAGATAAGGCAAAATAGTTCTTTAAACATAGCTATATATACACTGACTGATATTCTTCGGTAGCGGAGTTTATCCTGATGTATCACAAACAGGATCCTTCGCTCCGCTCAGGATGACAATGCCGAAGGACTCCCTCAGAATGGCAATGTAATAACAAAAATGTCACTCTGAGTCCTTCACTTCCTGTCATCCTGAGTTGGCGCCTGCCCGACTATGTCTTTCAGGCGGAAAGGCAACGAAGGATCTCATCATGTTGCTCAGAGCTTGCCCTGAGTACGACGAAGGGATAAACTCCGCGAAGAGTCTAATTCATTTATCCGCTGACATTAGAATAAAATTATTCATTAAGTTCTTGATCTCGTTATAAACAATGTTTTCTTTATTTATTTGCAGCAATGATTCGCCAGAGGTAATACTATCGTATATTTCATTATTAAATGGTAATCTGGTAGAAATTTCAAACCCTGTCTTTGAAATTTCTGATTCAACCTTTTCACTTATTCCTTTTTCTGGAACCTTACAAATTACATATACTTTCTCTTTTATCTTTATAGGCAGACTTTCGATTAGATCGGTTATTCTTTTTGCCGTGTGTACACCAATGATAGTTGATTCAAAAGCTATTATGAGTAAGTTCACATCATTTGTAGTTCTACGTGATAGATGTTCCATGCCTGCTTCGTTATCAATAACTATATAAGGGTAACTTTTTTCTGTCTTGTCAAGGTATTTACGAAGCAGGTTGTTGGCATAGCAATAACATTTAGGTCCTTCAGGCCTTCCCATTGTTAGTAAATCGAACTTGTTTTCTTCAACAATACAGTCTTCGATACAATACTCTATGTATCTTTCTTTAGACATTGTTGCAGGAATATCTACTCTTTTTTCAACTACGTCATCACGGATATCAGCAATCGTCCCATTTACATTTACACCTAATGATATACCGAGGGATGAGTTGGGATCTGCATCAACAGCCAAAACCGTTTTTCTAAGCTCCTCTGTTATATAACGTATTATTAAGGTAGCTATAGTTGATTTGCCTGTGCCACCTTTTCCTGCCATTGCAATTGTATAAGACATTTTTTAACTCTTTTCTCTTGATACGTAAATTGAGCGATTTATGTAGCCGCAGGCTTTAGCCTGCGATATTTGCGCAACCTAAAGGTTGCGGCTACTTTCCTCTTAGCTATAGTAAACGAATCAAATAAATCCCCCTCAGTCCCCCTTTAATAAAGGGGGATTCAGGGGGATTTTGTCAACTTACTTTTTCCTTTTGATAATGTATTTTGGGAAGCTAATTCCTCAAGTACAGATGGAAATTCTTCAAGGTTTGTATGTGGAAGAAAGTTTGCAGACATAAACTCTTCCATATACTTCGGATTTCCCATAAGATCAAAGTAAGTCATTTGAGATGCAATTTTTTGAACTGTCTCAAATGCTTCCTCTGATAGTAAAGTCATTTTAGCACCTGTTAAGGATGTATTTCCAACAAATTTTATCCGTGACGTAGGCATGTCAGGTAACATACCTATTGTTATAGCATTCCTAACGTTGAGATAGTTTCCAAATCCTCCAGCAAGATAAACACTGTGTATATCACTTATGCTTAAGCTCATTGATTCTATAAGGATAGAAACTGCTGCATAAATAGCAGCCTTTGAACGCACCAGATTTGATATATCGGCTTGTGTTATCACTATTTCACTATCAATGCCCGTCTCTTCTTTTTCAACCAAAACAAATTCAAATTCATCTTCTTTTTTTCTTAATCTATCAGTTTCAATACTTTTTTGTAAATTTCCAGACCTATCAATAATCCCACTTCGCAGCATTTCAGCAATACAATCTAGCAATCCGGAGCCGCATATTCCTCTTGGTGGTACATTTCCAATAGTGGAATAACTTACTTCATAATCCTTAGAGATATGCGTTATTTCAATGGCTCCTTTTGCAGCCCTCATTCCATGACGAACGCCACTGCCTTCAAACGCAGGTCCTGCAGAGGCAGAACAACAAACCATCCACTCTTTGTTTCCAAGGACTACTTCACCATTAGTTCCAATGTCAATAAATAGGGAGGGCATTTCCTCTTTATCAAGTCTGATTGCAGTAGATCCTGATGTTATGTCAGCGCCTACATAGGCTGCTACGCTAGGAAGTGTGTATAGAATACCGCGTGAATTTATGTCAATACCTACTTGAGCTGCCCTTATTGGGGGAATAGAATTAGCCACAGGAAGATATGGTTCTTTCCTTATATTTGAAGGATCTAGACCGAGTAAAAAATGGATCATTGTAGTATTGCCGGCACATACAATAGACGTTATATCATAGAGATTTATGTCATTTCTCTTTATTAATGTTGAGATAATTTTGTTTATATCGGATACAATTGTCTTTTGCATTTCATCCAGGGCATCATTTTGTATTGAGTATATTATTCTTTGGATATAGTCTTCTCCAAATTTCATTTGTGAATTGTAAATTGCTTCAGAATCAATTATCTTTGCCGATGAAAGCTCAAGCAGGCTTGCTACGACAGTAGTAGTTCCTATGTCTATTGCAACACCATAGTTTTTCTGGCTGGTATCGCCATGTTGAACTTCAACTATTTCCAGTGTAGTTCCACGGTGTCCAAGAGTGACAGTTACAGACCAGTTGCTTTGTCTTAAGGTTTCGGGCAGTTGTTTTAATATACGATAGCCTGTTTGCATCACATTTAGTTCTACACCTTGTTTCATCATTATTGCCTGGTAAAGGCGCTCATGATCTGCAACGCTATCATCCATAGTTGGAGGTTCTAATTTAAGAAATACCTTTTTCGTTAACGTATCTTGTTTAAACTGTGCTTTGTTTAATATAGCCGCCCATGTTAGCGAGTGCTGTTCGTCCTGGTCGAAGAGTATTTTTTTCCCTTCTAATCTGGTTTCTTTAGGTATCAGGATTTGCAGATCTTCAACAACTCCGGCCTCACATGCAAGAATATAATTCTTTTCAACTTCTTCATTGGTTAGTAGAGTTGTTGTCTGTTTATAAACTTTACCGCTTGAAAGAATAACTTTGCACTTTCCACATATACCGTCTCCTCCACATATACTATTAATATAAATATTTGCCTTGTGTGAAGCATCGAGGACAGTATTTCCTTTCTCGATTTCTACATACTTATCGTTAGGAAGGAAATGAATCTTAAAAGTATTATCTTTAGACATGATTACTTTAAAGTGGATATAAAGGCATGGAAGGATAACATGCTAACCTATAGTGAACGTAATAAATAATTTAACATAAATTGGGTAGCCGCAGGCTTCAGCCTGCGATAGATTACTTAGAATAAAGAACATTGATAAATGTTTTGTCACAATTGTTGAAGATTTTAGAAATAAGATACTACGTTTAATGCCAATTAGTTTTCATATATGCAGGCAATCCAGAGGCTTCTTTTGGACCTACCAGTACTTCCCATTTCGTTTCTTCCTGTATCTTAGCTGATAGCACTGCGACAAGGCCGGGGATAATGAGTTTTTTATGTTTTATTTTTTCTCCCAACTTTGCGTCAGTCATAGCCTTTCCAACAACCTTTTCATTAAGCTTGTCACCAGAATATGCTGTTAATACAGAGGTTCCCTCTGTTCCGACAGCTAAAATATAAGCTGGGATTCGGCTTGCTTCCACTTCTCCCTCTACGGTGTAATAAGTCAGTGAAAAATTTGTTGTAAATAAGACAGGTGAGTTTTCATCGACCTGTCCTACTTCATAAAGTTTTGGTTCTACCTGAACAGGCTTTTGTGGATCTGTAAATATGTTTTGACGCACGGTCAATAACGGCATAATCTGCCAGGGTTCACATGCATTTACTACAACAATTCCAGCATATTTGGCCAAAAATGCACTTGCATTGGCAATTTCCTGACAAGGGTCTCCATTAGGCGTAAATGTCAAGGTGGGAAAACCAAGAGGGCGAAACGCCTTTTTTAATGCGGCTCTTCTAATCTTGGTAAGTCCCTGTAATATTTCTTTAATATTTTCAGAAATTTGATTTAAGACTATCTTTGTAACGCCAGCTCCCTTGATTTTCTCAGTCAGGTCTGCTAAGTCCTCTAAGGTGTGGGCGCTTACGGTTAAAGGGCAATTCTTTTCCTTTGCAATATTTGCCATAGATTCCCAGTTTTCGGCATTTGCTCCATGAATTAAAGGTTTCTTGTCTGCGCAGATCTCTAAAGCAGCCTTCATACTATCATCTGATTTGCTCTCCAATATCATAGACAAGTGTGTGCTACCACTTACCTCTTTTGCCCTTTCAGTAAATTTTGACGCATCTCCACTATTATTTTGTAATGCAATAAGGTCTATTTCAATTTCTGTTCCTACACGCGTAAACTTAAGGTTATTTATTTTATTTAATCTTTCGGTAAAGGCTTTATCGTCTAAGTCATCACTTAAAGTTATTGCAACTCCAGTTGGGTTATAAAATTTTTCGTCGTGCCTGAAGAGCACGTTTTCTTCGCCTATTTTTACTTGTTTTTCACCTGTTCCTATGGTTACTAATTTAATTGGCGGTGCCGAAGCTTCACCCAATTTGCTTTTTGCTTCCTCACTTACATCAGGGCAATCCTTCAGTTCTGCTTTCTTTTGTGCCAACTGCATTGCAAATGCTAAACATGTTGGCCTTCCACATTTCTTACAGTTTGTTTTTGGAAGAAGTTTAAAAATCTCTAGTCCTGTTAATGCCATATATCTAATCCTCTAATTAAATAACGCGAGCGTATCCGCAACTAAAAAGACGGAGTGATGGAGCGTTGGAGTAATGGAGTATTGGAAATCTGTTATGAGTGAGACTCTTCTGTATTTTCGGAAATTCGATTAACCCAACTACCATCGTCTCTTTTAACCTCAAGGCTTTCTACAAGACGTAATAGTTTGTTTTCTACTTCATAATGTAATGAATCTATTTGTTTAAAATGGTTTGCCGAAATCTGGTCCGTTTCTCTGAGTCCAATTGCCCTTGTCAATGTTTCTGACAAAGATGCTAATGCTATATACAAAAATTGAATATACTCATGAATTGAACGGCGACTATACCCCTCTGCAATGTTAGAAGAAACAGATTGAGCAGAATCCGCAATTTGCGAGCGAAGTTTATAATCTACCTTAACCTCTATATAGACAGTTCCCCAAACAAGTTTAAACAATTGCACGGCTTTTTGCCAAACTTCAAGTTTCATATACCCGCGGTTTTTATTTCTAAGGGCGGTATAATTACTCATTGTTTGCACTCCTTTACTTCATTAATCCCTGTCTGCCGACAGGCAGACAATACTCCGTTACTCCAGTATTATTATTCGCTTTGGTTCTATTGAAACAAAAAACTTACAAAAAATGAAGATTTTACAGGGGAATAGTATACACCTATTTCATATCTTCTTGTGCTTTAATTATTTTACTTATTAATCCATATTTGACAGCCTCATCGGCGGACATCCAGTAATTCCTCTTTGTATCATCCTGAACCTTTTCAAATTTTTGATCTGTTTCCATGGCTATCATTCTGTTAATTTTTTCACGGCACTTCAGTATTTCACTTGCTTCTATTTGAATATCGGATGCCGTCCCATGAACTCCCGTAGATGGTTGATGAATAAGTATTCTGGAATTTGGCAGGCTGAATCTATTTTCTTTACTTGCACCGATAAGAATTATTACGGCAGCACTGGCAGTAACACCTGCGCAGATAGTTTTTACTTTTGGTTTGACAAATTTCATCATATCGTATATTGCAAATCCAGCATCTGCATCTCCACCCGGGGAATTAATGAAAATTTTGATATCTTCTTTAGGATATTCTTGCTGAAGTATCAGGAGTTGTGTTATTACCCTCTGAGCCAATCGTTTAGAAATTACGTCTGCAATTACTATTGTACGGCTCTTCATGAGCTTTTCGCTTAGGATATCAAAGCGCTGATTATCCCTTTCCTCTTCTTCTTGAAAATATATTTTGTTCATTTTTTCACCTGGATTGTTTGCCATCAAGACTCAAAGGCACGAAGATAGTTTAAAAGATTATATATAGGCTAAATACAAAAAAGCCGTCAAACCTTTAGGTTTGCTTTATATTGCCAAAAGATGCAGGGCTAAAGCCCTGCGCTACATAATGATAGTTTATACTTTGTACCTTAGATGAATAGATCAGGATTAAAACATAGGTTCCATTGAAAGTACCGGATGATTTACCTTTTGCAGGTGCTCTAACACTTCTTCTTCTGTTTCGGCAATTGTTTCGTCAGCGATCTTATTAAGAAAATCTTCTAATCCTGCTTCTTCTGCCGCCTCACTGATTGCATCTCCTATCTCATCTTTAAGTTGTTTTGGCATCCAAACCAGCCTGGCAAGTCCTCCGTCACCAGATATAAACTTATCACTACTCATGTAAAATTTGCTATGGCCTACGAATCCCGGTGTTTGCACTCCACCTCCTACAGTTCCCGCTAACGTGGAAAACTTCATTCCACACGGAGTCATTCCAGTGTAATCTCTATCTACAGTCATTATCCCATTTGTCATCGGTAACATAGCAGATATACATTCAAAACAGCCGCAACTCGTCATAGGGTCTGTGACCATACTGTACATACTTACACGTTCAAATTCTCTATTAGAGTTCTGGTACAGGAAGTCGTTTGTCCCTTCCCAAAGCCCTAGCTTTTCATCTATTAATTTGCCTTTCTCAATGGGTTGATTAGGGCCTGTTGGTGTTATTTCGTAACCAGCCTTACCATCCAGCCAGCTTACCGCTCCACACAACCCTGAACGCTCGGGTGATATTATACATACATGGCTGGGTGCAAAGCTCTGGCATAATGTACAACTATAAAAGAGGTTTACGGATGCATCTGTCATTCCAAGAGCCCTCTCATCACGTTCAGTAAATGCAGCCTTAACTTCCTCCAGTTTACTCTCAACATCTTCTTTATTTGTATATAATGCAACCTGAACCTTATCTAGTATTGCGCCATATTCCTCATGGTATTTAGCATGAATTATCTTGCCTATGTGGAGTATCTTAAATCCGTTCTTAAATGCATCTTTGCTGATGCGGTGTCTAATAATGTCTCTCTGGCCCATATGGAAAAATCCTTGTGCTTCTCCCAGAAAATGGTGTGTTCTTCGCTCAAAGATTGGCTCAAAATCTTTCTGCATCTTGCGTCCTGATACCTCAACATATATTCCTAGCGATCTACCCGGTCCTTGCTCCATTTCATCTATTTCATGACCTATGACTTCTATTTTACCATCTTCGATTTCATCATTGTCTCTCATTACAACATATTCAAATGCGGGTATACCCGGGCCGCCTACCTCTATTTGCATGTCATCCTTTCTTATCCTTTCACCTTCAAAGGCAGTGCCATATGATACAGGGATGTCCACCTTGGCAGCGGCTACTTTAAGGCCTCTTACTTCTATGCATTTTTCTACTATCTTGTCATGCGGCACAAGCGGCACAACATGCTCGTATGTGCAAACACCTGTAGGCAGGATTTTTGGTATGTCTGTATCTGCAATAGTTGGGAAGCCGTAATTTATGGCGCCTGCCGCATTAGCATACTTCTCATCATCAACTTCTCCCAGTGCCATTACGAATGCAAATATTCTGTTTTTGTTATAAATTAGATTTCTTGTAAAATCTGTTGGCGCTATGCCTCCAAAAGATAAGGCGGCTTTGTTCGCAAAGCCGAGGGAATAAATAGTAGCTGTTATACTCTTACCGAATGGCACTAGCCTGGTCTCCCACCCAAGCTGCACTCCCTCTTCATCCAGTTGTTCGGCAAATGATTTCCCGTCTGTGTTTGCAGAAATGAAGATGTATAAGTTCTTTTCCTGCAATTCGCGCGCTATTTTTACGGCAATCTCGTTGGTGGGTGCAGCGCCTACGACTGCTGCAAATCCAGGTGCAGTACCGTCAACAAACTCTATGCCTCGTTCACGCAAAATAACGTCATTTGCGGCGCCTAACCATATACCTTCTACTGGATTTGGGCCGATCAGGTATTTACATGCCTCTATTACCTCTTCTGCATAAAGAGTTGCCATACCGGCGTCAAGCGCCCAGCCAAGATATGGCAAATATACCTTTTCTTCCGGGATTGGCGGCAGCAAAGCTCTTGCATGTCCGAGTGCTTCTTCGCAATCCTCCAGAGTCTTCACTGCAAGGCCCGTTGCTGAGTAAATTATTGGTAGATAATAACCGGTATTTGGAAACTCAACCTTGGCATCCTTTCCCTTTGATTCTGTTGCTTCTCTTAATTTTTCTTCTGCATCTTTTACTATTTTGTATGCGCCCCTTATTGCGGCAGTACATATTATTCTAGACATCTACAAATACTCCTTCTTTAAATTAAGCCTTCGGCAACTTTCTTTGATTTTAGCGTAGGGTGGGCATCGCCCACCAAAAACGTTCTGCTATTGTAACGAAATGGTGGGCAATGCCCACCCTACAGTAACAAAAACTTTGAAATTCCTACACATTAAATTAAGTGAATTTTAATCTTTTTTCTGATGAGAGTGAGCAATGCCTGGTTCACATCCGGCTTGTACTGTTGATCCTTCAACCTCAAGGGCTCGTCTATCTGCCATGTCATAAAGCTTCCTCTCCTTCTTCACATTTATGCCCAATGCATCACGCTTCTTCTCTATATGGTCTATCATGAGCTGGGCCATCTTATTGACATCCGGTTCAAACGCCCACTTAGCGCCCACAATATCCTCTAATCCCTCACATAATAACTTGTCTACAACCGGCGCCCCTGCAACCGGCGTCTTCGTCCCAAATATCGTAAATACACCACTTGTGACAAAGTAATGTCCAATCGTCAGGGCCTTTTCATGCATCCAGTCAAAACATGCACCTGCAACAGGCAACTCACTAATATCATTACCAAGTCCACCTTCCTTTACCATTTCTGAACACGCTATCAGTATCCTGCTGTTGTCTACACAAGAACCCGCATGAAGCACAGGAGGCATGCCCACTGCCTCACAAACTTCTCTCAACCCATCTCCGGCATTCTCCATAAACTCCGGCACCATCATTCCTTCCCTGCCGCACTCTGCCGCCGCGCAACCTGTCTGGACTACCAGAATATTATTGGCTATCAACTGCTTTACCAGCTCCATATACGGCTGTTGATCCGGCCATACCGTTGAACTCGTACATCCCACAACACCAGCCACACCTCGTATCCTGCCATTCATGATATTGTCATTAAGCGGCCTGTAAGATGCCCTGAATTTACCTCCCAGCATGTATTTTATGGTCTCATGACTAAAACCTATAACTAATTGAGACTTGCTACCCTTTGGGATAAATACCTTTGATTTGTCCCGGTTCGGATAGTTATTAATTGCCATCCTTACTATATCCTTCGCCTTCTCATATGCATTCTCATCATTTATCTCTATATGCTCTGCTCCCGTTATCTTTGCCTTAGGAGAAGTCGTTATCATCTTCGTGTGATAATACCCGGATACATCTACATCCGCCTGCATCACACATTGTATATCTACTGTTACAATCTCAATAGCGCCTGTAGCAATCGCCATCTCCTGCATCTTCATGTGCCCCGCTAGCGGTATCCCATGCCTCATCAACATCTCATTCGCCGTACAGCACACACCGGCAACACTGATCCCATTTGCTCCTACTGCCTCGGCCTCATTGAGTAACTCCTCATCCGTAGATGCCACAGCGATCATCTCTGACATCTGTGGCTCATGCCCGTGTACGAGTATGTTTACCTCGTCTTCTTTTATTACACCAAGATTTGCAGTGCCACGCGTAGGCTTGGGTGTGCCAAAGAGTATGTCCTGGAGCTCTGTGGCTATCATTGCACCGCCCCAGCCATCTGCCAATGAAGTCCTGCAGGCCTGCATTATAAGGTTATTGTAGTCTTGATCAGTACCCATGCCTGTACGATGCATGGATTCTGTAACCTCTCTATCAATAGCCCTGGGTGTAACATCAAGTTTTTCCCATACTTTTTGTCTGTTAATGGGTGCACGAGTTGCAAACTTCTGTGTCCCATATGCCTTACCAAACTCTGCAAGGGCCATCTCTCCAACTTCCTCAGCGATTTCCTCAATCTTACGATCCTTTGTTGAAACATCAAAAACCCTTGCTACCTCAAACAGTTTCTTTGTGTCTGTTATCCTGTACCCGGGAGCTTCACCCCTGGCTACTGCGATGAGAAGCTGGGCCACTGATCTTCCATGGTCGGAATGAGCTGCTGCACCGGCAGCAACGATGCGTACATAATGCCTTGCTGCAATAGTGTTTGCATCAGCGCCACAGACGCCCCTTCGCGGGCCCCTCCCAAACGGATCAACATTACATGGTCCCATCTGACAGTGTCTGCAGCAAAGACCGAGCTGACCAAAACCACATTGTGGTTGCTGTAAATCATATCTATCAAAAGCGCTCTCGATTTCGCTTTCCTTCATTCGCTTAAGTAGATCCAGAGATACCTGGTCTGATCCTTCAAATTTCTTTGTCATTTTACGCACTCCTTTAATTTGATTATTACTTCTTTAACATCTGATAATAATAGTTCATTGCCTTTAAATGCCGACTCTCCTTTTAAATCAGATTCAATCAACTTACTATTATATGAAATCATCCCCAGTAATGGTATATCATTAAGTTCTTTTTTTAAAAATTCCTTGTGAGTTGCATTCATGATTTTGTTTCCAACTGCATAGATAGTTTTTATCCCCAAATCACCAGCAAGTTTTTTTACCTGGAAAGCTGTATGGATACTTCTTTTGCCCGGTTCTACAACTACAATCAGTGCGGTAACGGCCCTTATTGATGCTCGTCCCAGATGTTCTATGCCAGCTTCCATGTCTACGATAACAACTTCATCTCTTTGTAGTATTAAATGGTTCAATAAAGCTTTTAGCATGACACCTTCGGGACAGGCACATCCACTTCCACCCCTCTTAATTGTTCCAAGGGTCATCAATCTTAAACCATTGTTTGAAACGGAATATTTTTCCGGCAGATCATTTACAGTCGGATTTAACTTAAAAAACTTACCGTATTCGTCTGATGTAGAGCCTGTGCGCTCCTTTATAAGCTCTTTTAATTCGACTAGTGGTGTAATATTTTCAGCGTTTTTAAAACCCAGTGCAGATGCTAAATTAGTATCAGGATCAGCATCTATAGCTATAACTTTACGCCCTTCATCGGCAAAGAGTTTTGACAATGTAGCGGCTAATGTAGTCTTTCCCACACCACCTTTGCCTGAAACTGCTAATTTCATTTCACTGTTAATTAATAGTAAATGAATATATAAATATAAATTTTTAATTTTACTTTAGAGTGAAATATTTGTCAAACACAAATAACACCTTGAATTGCTTCACTCTTAATCTTATTATTATGATTATTATTAATCATATTCAATTTATATTGCTATATTGACTTATTTTATGATATAAACATCTGAATGTAGAAATTAAGGAATTTAGGGATTGACCCTGTGGAGTAATACAGTCGCCCTACTCCACAGGGCTCAATCCCTTAATTATTATCTTTTATTAGGAAAATATTTATGACAAAAAGTAATAAAAAGTTAATAGTCTTTGATACCGATGGTGTAATATTCAAAAGCCAGTTGTTGTTATATCTTTCCTGGTACTCGGGGATTTTTATTTATGTACGAGCTATATATTTATGTTTTTTATTCAATATTAGTTATCTGACTATTCGTGAATTACTTGACAGGATATATATCAAGATCAAAGGGATAAAAGAGGAAGAATTATGGAGAGTTTATCACAAAATGAAGTTAGTAAAACACGCTGAGGAAACGATTCGTCACATTAGAAATAGGGGCCATTATGTCGCCCTAATAAGTAGCGGGGTTCCTGACATTCTAATGAAAAACCTTGCAAGAAGAATGCATGCAAGTAATGGATATGGGATAGAGGCAGCGATAGAAGAGGGTAGTTTAACGGGTAAAATAGATGGTTTGCTTTCTTTTCATGAGGGTAAGGTTCGGGTTGTTGAGCAACTGTTAAAAGAAAATAACATCACATGGGATAATGTAATTGTAGTAGGAGACGATCGTAATAATCTTGACATTATGGCTCTTGCGAAAGCTAGTATTGGTTTCAATTCAAATTATCCTGTTCGCAAGAAGGCAAAATATGTAGCTGATGGCAATGATTTAAAAATAATTTTAGATTTTATAGAGATTGAAGATGATCCAACTTTTATGGAAATCAGTTCTAGTTTGAGACGTGAGTTTTCTTTTTCATGGCGACAAGAATTTAGACGTAAGGGAATTCATATTTGTTCTGCGTTAGTTCCTTTTTTTGCGAGTATTAACTTTTTACTAACAATAAAAGCATTAATAATAATAACATTATTATATATACTTTCGGAATGGATAAGGCTTAATGGAATTGCACTTCCTATCTTGAATGTCATTACAAAGTTATGTGTGCGCTCCAGTGAGAGAAGGCGCCTTGTTTTAGCCCCTGTCACATTATCTTTAGGTGTTGTTTTTTCCTTACTGTTATTTTCTAAATTAATAGCATGTATAGTCATACTTATAGCAGCTTTTTCAGACAGTATAGCAACAATAATTGGCAGGTTTTACGGAAGGCACAAGATTCCATATAATCATGGGAAAAGTTTAGAAGGTTCATTAGCCTTTTTTCGTCACAGCATTTATCTGTGCTATTTTTTATATTCCTTTAAAGACTGCATTGATTGCATCTTTCACATCAAGTATAATTGAATCATTACCTATCAAATTTGATAATATTTCAATTCCTTTAGGTACGGGATTGTTTATAGGATTAGTAATATGAGAATATTGGGAATTGATCATGGAGAAAAAAGGATTGGATTGGCTATTAGTGATCCTATGGGCTTTATTGCTCATGGACTTCCAACGATCGAGCGCATAAATGGCAAAGATTATTTAAAAGAATTAGCAGACATTATAGAGGAAAAAGATATAGGAAAGATAGTCGTTGGCCTTCCCAAAAATATGAATGACACTATAGGAAAAAAGGCCGAGGAGGTTCTTGGATTTGTTGAAATTCTCAGATCAAACTTTGCTATTCCAGTCATTACTGTTGATGAACGACTCACGACAGTAAGGGCATATAAGGCAATGTCTGAAACTAAAATGTCTAGAAAGAAGAAGCAAAAGAAGGTAGATATGATTTCTGCACAATTAATACTTCAGTGTTATCTTGATAAATTAGCTCACTCCCCGCCTGACGGACGGGCAGGCGTTCGCTAATCCTGACCTGTCCCTGATTTTCATCAGGACAAGCTCTAGGACAGGTTTATGATGGTTTACCTAGAAAATAGATTCCAGACGTTAGCTAAGCTCAGCTTTGTCGATGTTGGGAATGACACTTTGTTACTCTTTCTGTCATTCCCGCAAAGCCCCGCTGAGCGTGGCAAAGCTGACTAAGTAGCTGTAAAAAAATAACTTCACATTTTAGATATGTATGATACGCGGGTAGCCGCAACCTTTAGGTTGCGTTATTTCGCAGGCTGAAGCCTGCGGCTACCCTCTCTATAAGGACTTTAAAACGTGAAGTTATTTTTTAGCAAGCCCTAAGCTAAGCTCTGTAGATTGAACCGGAACGTTTTGGTTCAGGCTACAAGCTTGAACCAGCGCAAGGCCGTAGGGCAAGGCTTCAGCCTTGCTTTTGTGCATAGGCTAAGCAAACCTAAAGGTTTGCCCTACATCTTAATTCATTGACATTGTCGTCCGAAGGACGGACTTAATCTGCGTCCTATTCAATAAAATGAGAAAAAAATCTCAACAAGAACATAAAAAACCTGAGTTAATTGCACCCGCTGGAGACATGAATAAATTAAAAACTGCTATAGAATATGGCGCTGATGCAGTTTATGCTGGTGGTAAAGAGTTCAATTTAAGAAATGCTGCTTCGAATTTCACTTTGGATGATATTGGGTTCGCTTCTGATTATGTCCATAAGAGAGATAAAAAAATATATATAGCTCTTAATATTTTTGCCCATAACTATCACATTCATAAAATAGAACAATATCTAAGAGAATTAGCAAAGTATCCTGTTGACGCCCTTATTTTTTCTGATCCAGGGGTGTTGACTATTGTCAAAGACATCCTACCAGAAATACCTATACATCTCAGTACTCAAGCTAACTGTACTAATTATGAATCTGTCAACTTTTGGTACAAACAGGGTATTAAGAGGATTGTTCTGGCAAGAGAGTTGTCTTTGGATGAGATATCAGAAATAAGTTCCAGTAGTGATTGTGAGACTGAAGTATTCGTTCATGGCGCTATGTGTATTTCTTATTCAGGAAGGTGTTATTTAAGTGCGTACATGGCAAATCGTGGCGCAAATGTTGGGGATTGTGCACAATCCTGCCGTTGGAAATATTCTATTGTGGAAGAAGAACGTCCTAATGAATTTTTCAAGGTTTTCGAAGATGGAGAATTTACATCCATCATGAGCTCTCGAGATCTATGCATGATTCAGCATATTCCTGAATTAATATCTGCCGGTGTTGATGCATGGAAAATAGAAGGCCGAATGAAGAGTCAGTATTATGTTGCTACCGTTACAAGGGTATATCGTGAAGCAATAGATACCTTCTTCGAAAATGATGTATATAAATATCAAAGTATGTGGTTGGAAGAATTGGGGAAAATTAGCCATAGAGACTATAACACAGGATTCTTCCTTGGCAATCCAGGTGGAAATGGACAGAAGGTAAGTGCTGGTGATGGATATACTCGAACGTACAAATTCATTGGTTTGTTTGATAATCTGAAAGATGACAAATTTGCTGAAGTATTAGTCAAGAACAAATTTCAAGTAGGTACGGATATTGAAGTAATGGGTAAGAAAACAGATCAGGACTTTGTACAAAATGTTAAAGAGATGTATAATCAAGAAATGAAACCAATCAAAGAAGCAAATCCGGGTCAGCGTGTATTTATCATTCCAGAAAGACCTGTAGAAGAATACTTTATAATAAGAAGAAAGGATTGCGGCTATCGACTTTCTAGCTAAAGAAATCTCTCACGATATACAAAATCAACTTGCTATTATCAAAAGCAATGCACAATTCTGTTTAAAATACTATTCTGAAAATAAAGAACTGAAAAAATCTCTTAAAGCTATAATTGACAGCGTAAATTTTGCTAACGAATTCACTAAAGAACTCTCAAGCCTTACGAAAACAAAACTTCAACCTAAACCAACTCGGATAAACGAAATAATTAGAAAGGCAATTGGTTTATTAAAAACAGACCTTGACCATAAAGGCATCAAAGTAAATTTTAAGAAACTAAATCGTATTCCCAGGTCAAATGTAGACAATGTTAAACTGGAAGAAGTCTTTGTAAATCTTTTAATTAATTCAATGAATTATGTAAAAAAGAGTGGTAATATATCAATAAGTAGCTTATTTGACAGGAAAACAAATAACATAATAATTCACTTCAGAGATAGTGGTAAAGGAATACCACAAAAACACATCAAAAAGATCTTTGACCCATTTTTCTCTTTGTCAAAAAAAGGGGAAGGCCCGGATCTTCTAATATGTCAAAATATTATAAATTCACACGGGGGCAAAATCTTTGCCGAAAATATTAAGAATAAAGGTACACAAATAACCATTCAACTGCCTCTCCAAAAAAGTAAACTACCTACCCGCCAGCCGGACGGGCAGGCATAAAAACCTACTCTAGATTTTATAGATGAGAATGATATAATGTCTTGACAAGAAAGTTCATAACTATAGGATATAATCAATAGTATTATGGGATTAATCCCATAGGAAATATCCCATACATAGTTCCTTTTGCATAAATTGAAAAAAGAGGCATAAACCTCACACAGGCAGAATTGGCAATAACCAATAAGGCAATATCAGCAAGGAATATGGCAAGCAATTTGCGTAATAAAAAATATTTAAGAAATGCATGCTTTCAGATGGCAAAGAAGCATGTTCGGAAAAAATCTCCGGGGAAAAAATTTGTTTCCAATAATAAATCTTTCAAAGCTGGAGCTAAGTTCTGCGTAGACTGATTTATGTACCAATAATTCACACAGAGGCTGATATGGGTTCTATGAGCAATTCGTTAAAGTATAAATATATACAAAAATACGGGAAAGATAAGTGGTTAGACCATGTAAATAAGATTGACAGTATGTGAAATGGTATTGAAAAGAAATTAGATACAATGAACCTTTGTTATAAAAATGTAAAGATTTATCAAGATGGTCTTCCGAACTGTGGAATAGAGGAGAAAATAGTAAATGATGTTGCAAAGAAAGGTAGTAAAAATCATCAATTGATAATCAAGTTAGTAGAGAAAGGCGCAAACTTAATAGGTACAGAATATCCTAAACTGCTTATCGAGGAATATAAAACTATTCGTGATACACTCCTGCCTGTGCCAGCACGGCAGACAGGTAGCAAAACAAAAAAAACAGATAAATACAGAAGAAAGACTGAAGAACATCTTTCCAGGAGAGACAAATATATATCCAAACGTATCGATGAAACATTAAAAGACAATGAAACTGGAATCTTATTCATTGGCATGATGCATAAGGTAAATACGTTTTTTCCCAATTCCCAAAGATATAAAGATAGATTTCTTAAAAATAGCAGCGTAAATCTAAAAACTCTTTCGAATCGTTCGGGTTAGGGACTGTGGAATCCCTCAATTCCTTAATTCTCAATCACTTTGTTGAGGTATTCAAGTGCGTAACAATACAAAAGTCCTTGTAGTGGATGATAATAAGGACATGATATTCGCCCTTACAAATGTGTTGAAACCGGAAGGTTACAAGATAGCAACTGCAAATAATGGTCTCACTGCCCTTAAGCTTGCACGTAAGGAACATCCTGATGCCGTTATTATGGATATAAGAATGCCTGAAATGGATGGCATAGAGGCTATGAGACAGATGAAAGAAATCGAAACTAACTTACCGATTATCCTTGTCACAGCTTATGGAAATATAGAGACAGCCATACAGGCCACTAAATTAGGCGCTTACGATTATATTGTAAAACCATTCGATAACGAAAAGATTATAGTTACTCTTAGAAATGCCTTGACTGAACTCGGCCTCAAACGTGAAGTTGAAACGCTTCGTGCTGACTTAGAAAAAAGCTCTCCACTATCTGAATTAATGGGTTCAAGCGATAAAATGAAAAGAGTTTATGATCAAATAAATAGTGTTTCACCTACGGATTTCACTGTTATCTTATATGGTGAGACTGGATCAGGTAAGGAATTGGTGGCAAGGGCAATACATAATCAAAGTTTACGAAGCAAAGGTAATTTTGTGGGTGTCGATTGCGGCGCAATACCTGAAACATTGATTGAAAGTGAACTTTTTGGCTACGAAAGAGGCGCATTTACAGGGGCTAACAAGAGAAAAGAAGGATATTTTGAATTTGCATCTAAAGGTACGCTCTTTATGGATGAAATTGGTAATTTGCCCAGAAATATGCAGAGCAAACTACTTCGTGTATTGGAAGAAAACTGTATAAGAAGATTAGGAGGAAAAAAAAGTGTAAAAATAGACACACGTGTTATAGTTGCAAGCAATGAAAAACTTGAGAATCTTGTAGATGCTGGAAAATTCAGAGAAGATCTCTATTACCGACTAAATGAATTTGCTATAGGAATACCTCCTTTAAGAAACCGTAAGGAAGACATAATTTATCTCTCTAAGCGATTTCTGGATATAACTAATCTTGAGTTGAAAAAAAACGTTAATGGTTTTTCGGCGTCAGCAATAAAATGCCTGCACAACTACAATTGGCCTGGTAATGTGAGGGAACTAAAGAATGTGATCAGAAGGACTGTGCTACAGGCTACTGATGTAATAGGGTCAGTTAATCTGCCAAACAAAAAATCAGGATTTAATACTGATCCCCATGATACTCAAACAAGGCAATCATTTAAGGTAGAAATGGATATAAACAAAGAGCTTTCATTAAAGGATATTGTGAAGAAATGTGTGATTGACATCGAAAGGCAATTAATAATGAATGTTTTGAAGCGTACGGGAGGTAATAAAAGCAAGGCAGCAAGGCAGTTAAAAATAGACTATACAACTATGCATCTTAAAGTAAAAGAATACTGTATTAAAATTGATGATTGAGGATTGAAGATCGAGAACTGACAATTTAATAGTAAGTCTCTTAATAAAAATATTTTGGTTTGCGATTTGGGACGACGGATGAGGGACGATAGACGAGGGATGAAAAGTATGAGCATATATTTGCAAAGCTTATTACGATGGAACGAAAAGCAGACTCGTTCTGTAAAGTTATCTGATTTTTCGTCTGTCGTCTATCGTCCGTTGTAAATCTAACTACTTTTCCGGGCTTGTTCGGGTTAGGGTTCAGGAAATAAATAACTGAAAAGGGCTATTATCATGGCTATATTCGGAAAAACAAAAAGTCCTATTATTGGCGTATCAAGACCCGAACAGGAATTGAGTGCCTCTGAACAGAAGTATCAGTATCTTTGTGATATGGTTCTATCCAGCATACCTTCATCCATACTGATGTTTGATAAAGGACTAAAGGTAATCTTTGCAAACAAGAATTTTCTCGAAAAATCCAGACAAAGAGAAAGAGAAACAATCGGTAAAAAGATTGACGAAGTATTACCTACCGTCATACTCAATTACACACTCCTTCCAGAGCGAATTAAGGAAGTATTTGAATCAGGTCGTGGTTATGGCGGTAGACGGATGACCTACCGGTCGCCAGGACTGCCTTCAAGAGTATATTATTACAGTTTAGTCCCTTTAAAAGATACCTCCGACCAGACGGATAGCGTTATGTTACTTATGGATGATATAACAGAACAGGTGCGTTTAGGAGAAGAAGTGAGGAGGGCTGAGCGACATCTTGCAAGCGTAGTCGAAAGTGCCAGTGATATTGTAGTCTCAATGAAACCTGACGGGACGATATTGACATGGAATAGCGCTGCTGAGAGGATATCTGGTTTTACTAACAGGGATACTGTAGGAAAATACTTATCAGGCTTCTGCCCAAAAGAGCGGAAAAAGGAGATGGAGTCTACGATTAAGGATTTGTCAATAGGGAGAAGGGTTAAGCAGGTTGAAATGAATATGATTTCAAAGGGGAAAAAAGAAATATATCTTTCCTGGATATTCTCACACATGAGGGACGATGATGGAAAGATTATAGGAATAGTGGGGATAGGAAGGGATTTAACAGAACGAAGAGAGCTTGAAGCACAGCTCATTCAGTCTGCCAAGCTGGCCTCCGTTGGAGTATTGGCTGGTGGGATTGCGCATGAGATAAGGAACCCCCTTGGCGTATGCTCTTCAGCAGCACAGATACTTCTTGAGTCTCCTTATGACAAGAAACTGCAGAAAGAATGCTCGGAAAAGATATACTCAGGTATTGGGCGGGCATCTTACATAATAGAAAATCTACTTCGTTTTGCCCGTCCATCAGAGGGACGTCTCGAACCAATAAAAGTCAATGACGTCATAGACGAAACTATTACTCTGATTGCAGAACAAATAAAGTTGCAGCGAATAATGATAGAGAAAAAACTATCAAGTGATTTACCTTTTATCGAAGGAAATAGCAATCTTTTAAAGCAAGTATTCCTCAATATGATGTTAAATGCAGCAAATGCTATGGAAGATGGTGGAACGTTGACCATAAAGACAGAAATATTTAGCAGTAAAGATGTCAATATTACGTTCTCTGATACAGGTTGTGGTATCCCAAAGGAAAATCTGGATAAGATATTCGACCCGTTTTTCACAACTATGCCTGTTGGGAAAGGGACTGGATTAGGATTGTCGATAAGTTACAGCATTATAATACAACACAATGGCTCTATAAATGTCAGGAGCACGTCAGGAAAAGGTAGCACCTTTGTAATTAAGCTGCCTTTAAAATAAAAGAAGGTAATAGTTCATCGCAGAGCTCACAGCGCAGCCGAGCCACATCCAGCAGGCAATAGGTACGCTGAGCGGGGTAGACAGTATGCAGTAAGCATGGGTGGCATGGATTTACCCTGTGGAATATAAGTATTGTTATTCCCCAACCTGGACAAGCCAGAACTCTCCGAGGCGTAGTCTCTACGAGACGGAGTCCAAAAAGGTAAATAATTCATTTATTCTGGCTTGTCCAGGTTGTCAAACAAAGCTGACTAAGCTAAGCCTAAGCTTAGCTTAGTCAGCTTTGCGGAGCAAAACACAATAAACCTGTCCTGAAGCTTGTCCTGATGAATATCAGGGACAGGTCAGGATTAGTGAACGCCTGCCCGAAAGACAAGGTCAGGCGGGGAGTGAACTAATTTATATGGGAAACGATATTAACGTTCTTGTGGTTGACGATGAAGAAGATATGTGCTGGGCATTAGAGAATATACTAAAAACGGAAGGTTATAACATAGTAACTACAACTAGTGGAAATGAAGCTATCAAACTAATTAAGAAAAAAACAATTGATATTACCTTTGTTGATATAAAATTGCCTGACATAGATGGTATAGAACTGGCAAGACTTATTAAAAAAGAAGACTCTCAGATAGGCATAATCATGATATCCGGTTACTACTATGAAGACGATAGCGACATACAAAAAGGACTACATGACGGTACTTATTTAACATTTGTTGGTAAGCCATTTGATAATGTTGAGGTTCGTAAGGCAGCTCAAAATGTCCTTGATCTGAGGAAGAGGTGACCTTCTATTGAATATTGTATATTGAACATTGTCTTGATTTAGGATTGACTATGAGGATTGAATATTGGCAGGAACATGTATTTCGGGAGTCCCTCCCGAAATACATCCTATGGATGAAACATAAGGATTAGCATCAGGAGAGACTCCCGATGCATAGGGAAACGATGGTAGACTTTCGTGGAGATGACAGAAGAGTATGTGAATGGCAAAGGAGTCACAGCATTGCTGTCATTCCCAACTTGCCCTGAACCACGATGTTACAGGGCAAGATTGGGAATCTGTATTATAGAGCGTTCTTTGATGATTAATACTAGATTCCCGATTTCTCGGGAATGACAAAGCAGCGTATTTACGAAAATCTGCGTCCTATTTCAATGTATAGGAATTTCAAAATCATGTTTTTGTGCGCAAGCACATTTCCAAAAGGGCGTGAAGCAACGACATGGATGTCGTTGTAGCCATTTTGAAAGAGTTGCGCAGGATGCGTTAACTCGACTGATAAATATAACTCTACCACTCAAAACTCTGTACCACTATTACACCGCTTTCCTTAGCTTTCTTCATAAACCCCCTTGTTGCAAAATGTGTTATCAAAACCCTTACTACCTCTTTTCCTTTATACTCTTCCATTTTTCCTTTATACTCTTCCATTACAGTCGTTACCTTTTCATCTAATCTTTTAAATATATCTCCCTCTTTTCTCTTCATCCTTCTATCATCAAGCCTTAACTTTACTTCTCCCACTATGAGCACATCTCTTCCATCCTTCTTCGCTTTGCCAAATATATTTATCTCCTCGCCGCCTATTTCTTTCCTTATTAATTTCTCCCTTAGTTCAATACCGTAATTCTTTTTTAATACATTTGGAAGCATCCTGTACGCCTCATTTTCGAAGCCATAACTTACGCTTCTAGATAAGCCACCAATCTCTCCCCGTGTCTCATCTAACCCTATTGCAAGCAATCTTATCTCTTTTTCTGTCTCCTTTTGAGCCTCCGCAAGTTCTTCTATTCTGACTTCAGTTCTTTTTTGAGCCTCCGCAAGTTCCTTTACTATTGTTTTAAGCTCATTAAAATCACTGCTCTTTACAAGATCACCATAAGCATCGACTATTACGTCTGTAAGGACGTTTGCTTGCTTCTTATCAAATACCTTCTCTAACTTTTCTTTTATTTCAGATAATTTATACATAGTTAAATAAGAATTTTAATAAGGGCTGCGACTCCTCCAAGGAGTGTAAAGGTTGTGCCAATCCAGAATATAAACATCCACTTGATAATTTCTACCTTAGATTCAGCCATTTCATTTCTGAGAGCGCCGATAGATTCAGTCACTTCATTTCTGAGTTTAGCGCTGGATTCAACAATTTCTTTCCTGAGTTCAGACTTCAGCGCTTCGAGTTTGGATTCAAAGCGCAACTCAACCTCTCTGATGATGTCTATCTTGTGATCATTGAATGCTGTATTGATGAAATCTATGAGTTCAGACGACCCTTCCTCACCAAGGATATTTTCAACCTTTTTTGGAATCTTTACTACGATTGGCATAGTTTCCCCTAAGACAGAACCTTAAAATATTGTAAAGTTTGAAAGATATTACTATTATATCAGCTATAAACCTCTAAAAAACTATCTAACAGGGTGAATAATTTGTGGATTGTGTATTGTAATTTGTCTATAAGATATGCTCTTTAGTGTAAACAAGTTATAGAATTTCCGAGACATTCAATTAATGCATGATTTTAGACCATTATAGTTAGCCGCAACTAATATTGTCAAGGGATAAAAAAAGAAGACGGAAAACAGACAACAGTAGTCAGAATGCAGAGAGCAAAATCAATAATTAGATAGATTAATAGTTGACCACACATAGTAGAGTTGAACAGTAGTGTAGCAGTCCCTTTATATATTTTATTAAAGGTTTTGGTTTTGAACATTAGGATTTTGGCAAAGCTTAGCTTAGTCATTAGAAATCCGAAATCCACAATCTGCAACCCGAAATGAGAGTAACACGTCCTTATTGTCCCCATCCCATACTATTATTGAATGACTTCTATTATTTATTCTCTATAAAGTATAAATCTTTTGTCAGAAATATTTGTTAAAAAAAAAATAAGCCCTTATCTTCTTAGAACTTATCCCATATCAGATTGCCACTATTCTTGAGTTGGCATATTGTTCGCTGAGTATATATGCGTGTACTCAGAGAATGGAGAACTCGTTCCCAAGCTGAGCTTGGGAACGAGGTAAGAGCTCTTTATCTCTCCATATGGTTAAAAGGAAGCTTCCGAAGGTAACCTGTTTTCGTGGATGCTTATGCCGTATGTCTGTCGTGTCAGCGGCGCAGACAAGAGCAACGGCAAAAAGGCAAACCATTACAGGAAGGCGTATGAAGCCCTTTAAGTCTCTGAAGATGTATTTTAATATTTTTTTGCCGATGAAAGGGGGTGATAAAGATGGCAGTAGAAAAAGCAATCGCTTCTTCCAGCTTGGTCGAGGTCGTAGACCGCATTCTGGATAAAGGGATCGTCATTGATGCCTGGGTGAGAATATCACTCGTTGGTATCGAGTTATTGGCGATCGAAGCCAGAATAGTAGTCGCTTCTGTTGAGACTTTCTTGAAGTATGCTGAGGCAGTAGGATTATTACCCGAAGCAGCTGCATAAGAGGGTATGCCTAAACCATGAAATACCTGAGAAATCCTCAAGGAGTTAGAGGTGTATATTCATATATAAATACTTATTGAATTCAACCCCTCAACTTTTACTTTTGGGCATATCTCAGATATTTTCAAATGATAACCATTTGCAAAAGTTAATTTTCAGTATGGATGGAATTAAATCCTTTATCGAGAATCTCCTCGATACTTATGAAAAAAGGGTCGCCGTAATAAGTCAGGCCATGCGGGCTACTGCTGACAACTTAAGAGATTTAAGTAAGGAGCAGGCAGAGATGGCCTTACAGTTACGAGATACCTTGGCCAAGAAAACCTCTTTTAGAAGGAAAGACTTCGATTCTTTTCTGCAAGACGTAGTAATTCAAAATTTGGACAGGGAAAAAGAGATTACTAAGGCATTAGAAGACCTTCAGAAGGAAGAGGAATCAATGATCGCACGCTTAAGGGATATCCTTACAGGAAAAGAAAATGTTAAGCTTGTCGAGTTTAAGCTAATAAGTAAGGATTTGATCGAACGCTTAAGCCAGCGAGAGAAGAAGGCTGCTGATATGCTAAGGTGGTTTCACATCGAGCAGGAGGAATTGACGAGGGGTTTGAGGAAACTTATCGATAAAGAAGATATAAGGATAAAAGACTTCAAGGTCATGGTAGAGTCTATTAAACTCAGGCAGCAAGAGAGAGATTCTGATGTAGGTAGGATGTTAGAAGACCTTGAAGAAGTCCAGCAACAGATAAACTGGCAGTGGGAAGATCTTAGGAAAAGCTACTTAATTAGTTGAAAAAATATTTATAAGAGAGGTGATGAAAATGGATGATTATAGAGGAGTTGCTGATGACATCGTTAGCATGTATCAAGAGCGTAAGGCGTTCGTGAAAGATTTGTTAGCAGAGACAAAAAAAGATGATGCGGAAAGAACAGTGGAGGTTGCTCAGATGCTCAAGGATTTCCATAATGAGAATGAGGAGATAAGGGCAGAATCCAGAGCAACAGTGGCAGATCTGGCAAAGGAAAATAAAGAGCTCATAGCCGAGGCGCAGAAGGAGGATAAGGAAAGAGCGTCTGAAGCTGCCAGGATGATAGCTGATTTTGCTAAGGAGAATCAGGATTTGAGAGATGAGACTCAAGGGCTGGTAAAAGACATTGCAAAAGAAAATAAAGACCTTATCGCCGGCTTTAAGAAAGAATCTGAGGAAAGGGCGGCTGCCTGGAAAGAATTCTTAAACATCGTAACCATCCGTTAGCCAGAAGGAAAAGGGTGGTAAATAGAAAACAGATGGCGAACAGGTAGAGCTCTAGTTGATAGTTTATGAGCGCTAATCACACAAAGTTAAGGAGGCGTATAAAATATGGTTACTAAAACTAAAACGAAGGCAGCCCCAGTAAAGGTTGAGTGTGCTTTTTGTGATGGTACTGGATTGGACCCTTTTGGAGCGCTTTCTCCGCTTTCCAAATGTCAGGTGTGTCATGGAAGGGGCAAGGTAACTGTGCCAACCCCTAATATAAAATGTGCCTTTTGCGGCGGCGTGGGAATATACCCTGACAAGAGACTCACCTGTACGGTGTGTAGAGGCAAAGGCGTTGTCCCGGCTGTGAATGACCCCAAGACCTGCCCTACATGTAATGGAACGGGGGAAAGCAGAAGCACAAAAGGGCTTCCCTGTACTATGTGCAAAGGTCGTGGTGTGATGTGAACCCCGTTAGAAAATATTTTCTAATGGGGTAAATATGGATTTATAGTCCCATAGCATAGAGTATAGTTTTTTTAGAAACATAACCACATATTAAAAGAAAGGATTTTATAGATGGAGTGTATAAACAGAGACCGTGCGGAAAACCATAAACGAGAAAGGAGGAGATGAATATGCCATTAGCTGCAGATGAAATGACTACGGTATTGGAACCACGAGCATTACCAAATTTTGTTGAGACCCCTCAAGTTAGGAATATCGCCAACAGGGCTCTGGCCTATATAGCTGGAGGATTCCCTGTTCATTTTAGAGGGATATCAGGTTCAGGTAAGACCACTTTGGCCATGCATGTTGCTTCCAAGATTGGAAGGCCCGTGATTATAATTCACGGAGATGAGGAGTTCTCTACCTCAGATTTAGTGGGCGGCGAATATGGGTACAGATTGAAGAAGACCGTAGATAACTTTATCCACTCAGTTTTAAAGACCGAGGAGGATATGCAGAGGAGGTGGGTGGACAATCGCTTGACCGTCGCTTGTAAGTATGGCTTTACCCTTATCTATGATGAATTTACAAGGTCTCGGCCAGAGGCGAATAATACCCTGCTTTCTGTTCTCCAGGAAAAGATGCTGGATCTACCAGCAGCCCGCCAGGGAGGCGAAGGGTATTTGAGGGTAGACCCAAATTTCACCGCTATATTTAGTTCCAACCCCGAAGAATATGCAGGCGTCTACAGAAGTCAGGATGCCCTTAGGGACAGGATGATTACCATCGACCTGGATTATTATGATGAAGAGACCGAGATTGCAATCTGTGAGGCCAAGACAGGACTTTCGCATGACCAGGCAGCCAAGATAGTCCGATTAGTAAGGGCATTGAGAGAATCTGGCAAGTGTGAGTATGAGCCTACCATCAGGGGAGGCATAATGATTGGCAAGACATTAAAGATTAGAGGCGGTACGGTAAGTCCTGAGGATGAGAATTTTAGAGAGACAGCCACTGATATCCTGACTTCAGAGACAAGCAGGATTGGCTCAAGGAAACATCAAAAGGCGACCAAGGAATTAATAAAGGAGCTTATAGTTAAGTCCTGCTAAAGCAACAAAAGACCAATATCGCCTTACAACTTCGTTTCGATAAGGATATGCAGCACGAAACGCATGCGGGAAGAACAATGAATAGAAAAAATCCGATATCTAACCTCTGAAAAAAAAGGGTGAAAAATGCTGATGAGAGGATTTTCCAAAGTAGATAAAGAGGGCCGTATCCCCATACCAAAGAATATGAGTAGGGAGGTTAAACTTGAGCCCGGCCAGTTAGTAGAGATTAAAGTTCAGGGGCCACTGAGTAAACCGTTTTTGATAATTAACTCTCGAAAAACGGCTAGATAAGAACCTGGGCACTTTGTGCCTATTGGAATAATGGAATGCCTGTCCTGGCGACAGGCCAGGGTTGGAATAATGATTTTGAAAAAATTGGGGGGATACTTTTTTGATTTTACAACATTCCACCATTCCATGTGGCAGTAGGCAACTTAGCGCAGCATAGGTGCCCGCCTGCCATCGGTCGGGCCCGTCCGAACGGATTCATCCGGGCGGGCAGGCAACCACATGAGCTGAGCTTAGTCAGCTTTGCACATTTGTAGTACAGATTTATAAAACCTCTTTAACTTCAAGAGGTTGTAGAAATTCCGAGACGTTTGAGAGGGCTCTTACTCAATGGTTTAAAAAAAAGAGAAAAGGAGACTTTATGGCTTATGGTGATAATTTAAAGAAAAAAGCGGATAAATTATTTCCTTGGGAAGATGAGAATAAGAAGAGAAAACCCGAGCGGATGGATTCCATTCCTCCCAGGACGAGTATGAAGGCTAAGGTTCGTTCCAAAACACCGATCCCCGGACAGGAGTACTTAGAATTGTATTTGATGATAAAGGAAAAGGAAAGACTGGAGAAATTTGGTAAGGTCATGGGAAAGATACAACTGGAAACCTCGGACCGCTGGAGAGATATTAGGAAGGCGGTAAGAAAAGCTGAGATGGACCTCCCCTCTGCAAGTGAAGTAGAAGGAGTAACTAAAGAGGAAGTAACCAGGAAAGAAAAGCCAAGGGTAGAGGCCCCCAAGAGGATGAAAAAGGTCGACTGGAGTTTTTGATGGATAATACAGTATTAAATAATATACAGGAAAGTGGATGGGTATGGCAATCGGTATCTACTGATATAGCAATTGGTCCGGCTGCGCCAAGAGGTAAACCAGGAGAAATTTTAAGGAATAATAAGGTATATAAATGTATCTTTTGCAAAGGGACAGGCATAAGGCATCTGGGTGGGACTCATGGCGCAAAATGCCCTGTATGCAAGGGCAAGACAAAGATAACGGTTACTCCACCAGTAGTAATGTGTTCATTCTGTAATGGAAGAGGTGAGGACCAACCCGGAATGGCCCTTACATGTTCAGTATGTAAAGGAAAGGGCTTAGTACATGTAGAGGAACCTTTTGAGGTTTGTCCCGGCTGCCATGGAAGAGGAAGGCCGATAGCCAGCAAGCTATATTGTTCAGAGTGCAAGGGCAAAGGGGTTATATCTATAAAAAAGGTGAGGACGTTTGGCCATCCTGCAGGGACTGAAAAGAAGGTGATAAAGGTAGTCTATCAATTGGAGAGGAGCGGCAGAAATACTATAGCGGATAGACTTAAGATCTCAACTGCCTATGCAGAACAGCTCCTGGCATCTTTACTGAAAAAGAGGTTATTATCGAAGGAAGGTAGAGATATATTTACCTTAAGCCCGGGTGGAAAAATGTATGTAGAGGAAAAAGGTGGTTATATTAAATAAGTGAGGACACAGCTTATGGAGCGATGCGAACATAAGCTGTATATCAGAACTTACCCAGCACTAATTTTTTAGGGATGTTTCGTCAAAGTAGAAAATTGGTGTGGGTCAAATTCAGCCATATAACTTAAGTCAGCTTATGGGCTTCCGTAAGTTATGGCTTCATTTTGAGGAGGAAGATACGATGGCAGGTGCAGATGTTAGAAAGCAGGCATTAGCCGAGATAGCCAGGGAAAAGGCCCGTATGCGGGAAGAAAAAGCGCTTCCTTCTATAGAAGATGCGCTCGATTTCGAAGAACAGGAGCGGATAAAGGAAGAGTTAAATAAGAAGGATGTTGGGCAGAAAGAAGGCGAAAGGATACCTTTTCAGCAGGTTGAAGAACCTTTAACTGACAGGGTTGAAAATAAAGATGATGGCTTTGCCTTCAATTGGGTCACCTATGGCGGTGGGTCAACGAAGACGAAAAAGAAGAAAAAACCGCCAAAAATGTTAAACACCGCTACCATCTGGTGTATGGGCAGGAAGATGATGGCCAGGGAATGGGCAAAGGCAAAGGGTATAACGAAAAGAGATCCCAGAGTATTGGCCTTAGAGCGAGAAGCTAAAGAGTGGGGGGAGAGAAAAGAGGAAGAAGAAAGGAAAAAAGAAGAGGATAGATTAAGGGCTCTTGAGCAAAGGAGAAAAATTGAGGAGCCGTTACGCATATTGGGCGACAGACTTTTAGCCGAGAAGGAAGAGAAGGGTCAGTTAACAAAAAAGATAGTTAATGATTTACTGGATGAGACCTTAGGTGATGTAAGCAGGATCTATGAGATAAATTGGCTTAAGGATGGATGTGAGATCTGGGTTGAACCATGGGAAGAAAAACGTATGAGAGAGAAGATGCAGGAGACCGAACCCGTCATTTATAAGCTCGTAGTGGATGATAACCTGGAAATTGTCTCTTATGATTTGGTCACAGACCAAGAGCTTAAAAAGAAAAAGATAAGAGAGTTTTTTGGCAAGGATCTTCAGGAGATAGAGACTAAGGCCTCCTTAGCCTCAGTGGAGGAAGGACTTGTAGTAGAAGATGAAGAAGAGGCCAAAAAATTCCTGGAGGAAAAATTATCCAAGATTGGGAGGATTGAGGAGTTCAAGAAATGGACCCACATGGGCTGGACAGCCCTTATTGAACCCTGGGATGAGATGAAAAAACGCAATCTGGAAAGAAAAGGCGATCCGCCAATTGTGACTGATAGGATATTGGCAAGGGTAGTTAAAGGAAAACTATTAGTTGTTCCCTTAAAGGATGCGCATAAACCCTGGGAAAAGGGATATGGAGTTCAGGAATATGATTTAAGCGAAGCCGAGACTTACGGAGCGAAGCGCTCGTAAGTCTCTGGCTGAACTTATCCCACCTGCTTTCTTGCGAAAGCAAGAAGGGGGGATTAATTCGCACAAACAATTTACGTTCACTTACTGCGTTCGTTCCGTAAATTGTGTGCTCATTAAAGGAGGAGTAGAAAATGCCAGTTGAGACACTATCAGAAGTACAACCTATAACTATTGCCAAGGAGCAGCCTAATTTTGTCAGAACCCCCCATATCAAGGAGATAATTGATAGGGCTTTGCTCTATATCAATGTTGGTTTTCCAATTCACTTTTCATCTCCTGCTGGCACAGGCAAGACCACCCTGGCAGCCTATATAGCAGCAAACTTGGAGCAGCCTGTAATACTTATCCACGGAGATGATGAGTTTTCTACTTCGGATTTGGTGGGAGGAGAGCACGGCTTCAGAAGAAAGAAGACTGTAGATAACTTTATTCATTCTGTATTGAAGACAGATGAGAAGGTTCAGGCAGATTGGATTGATAATAGATTAACTGTAGCCTGTAAACATGGCTTTACGCTCCTGTACGATGAATTTACCAGGTCCCGTCCTGAGGCCAATAACGTGTTGCTTTCAGTCCTTGAAGAAAGGCTCCTGGATTTGCCGGCAGCCAGGGGAGAAGATGCCTATTTGAAGGTTCATCCTAATTTCAAGGCCATATTTACTTCAAACCCTGAAGAATATGCAGGTGTCTATAAGGCGCAAGATGCGCTTAAGGATAGAATGATCACCATAAAGTTAGGCCATTATGATAGAGATACTGAGATTGTTATCACCTGTGCTAAGGCAGGCGTAAAAGAAAAAAGACGCTGAGCGTATTGTGGATATGGTGAGGTTGCTTAGAAATGAGAGGCCAGATAGAAATGCACCCACCATCAGGGCCTGCATCATGATTGGCAAGGTATTGAAGCTCTCCGGTATGGAAGCGGACGCAAGCAATAAGGATTTTGTTAAAGTATGCTTGGATATCTTGGATTCAGAGATTTCCCACAGGACAAAGGAGAGCGCTACGAAGGTCAGAGAGGATATAATAGACGGCATAAAGAAATCTTTTTATAAAGAAGGTTGATAATGGATAGTACTACTACAGCCCAGGCTGTTTTTGAAAAGGCAAATAATTTAAAGGACAATGGCAGGATAGATGAGGCCATAGAGGAATATAGAAGGGCCGTAGACTTAGATTATAATCTTGCCCAGGTCCATAATAATCTTGGTATTCTGTATAAGCAGAAAGGCTTATTAGAGGATGCGCTGCAGGAGTATAAGAAAGCAATCGAACTTAAATATGATCAGGATCAAACCTATGATAATTTAGGTATTCTCTATGCTGATATGGGAAGATATGAAAAAGCCATATCTTCTTATCAGGAAGCTTTAAAGTTAAATCCTAAAAATCCTCGGGTCTATAACAACCTGGCCATTGCCTATGACCATATAGGTGAGTTAGGAACGGCCATCAAATTGTATAAGAAAGCCATAGAGATCAAGCCAGATATGACAGAGGCACATTATAATCTGGGTATATCCTATGGTGTAATAGATAAGTTTGAAGATTCAATTGATGAGCTTAAGAAGGCAGCAACCCTTGATCCAGTAGACACGGACATTTATTATAATCTCGGTCTTTCTTACAGTAGAGCTGGTAAGATAGACGAAGCTATGGATGCCTACAAACGTGCCTTAGAACTCTGGCCCGATTTTAGGGAGGCACGCGCCAATTTAGAAATGTTGTATAAACAACAAAAAAGGGGGTGAGAATATGACATCTCGTGAGAAAGAGGTAGTTACCGTAATCAAAGATAATAGCGCTCCAACCCATCCTACAAAGATTGCAAAGATGATGGGAGTCAGCGGTGACTATGCAGAGCAAATTTGCCGCGATCTTGTCTGGCAGGGTTATTTGGTTAAAAAAGGTTTAAAATATGATATTTTTAAAAAGCCAGTAATTGAGCCAAAACCAACCAGGTAGCGCTAAGTGCCTAAAATGCCTAAAGTTTGAAGTGCCTAAAATTATTGTTGATTTTTTAACTTTAGCTCATTTCAAACTTTAGTCCACTTCACACTTATTTAGTTCCGGCTTGTCCGGGATAGGGATAATGAACATTATACCAGGAGAGAGACATGTCTTCGCCAAATGAAATAAGGGTCTTAAGGATAGTCAGGGAATCGAGTGAGGTTACCAAAAGGATGTTAGCTAAGAGCTTCGGGATTACAGATGATTATGCGAAATATCTCTTAGATTCCCTCCATTTTAAAGGGTTTTTAGAAAATGTCGCTCCAGGAAGATATGCCATCACACAAAAAGGGGTAGATGAACTTCTAATTACGCTTTTACATATTCAAGGGAGGTTAAAGGCAAAGGTATATAGAGCTGCCCAGCAAGATGAGAGGATAGATGAAAAAATAGCCGAGCTTGCAGATTATAGGGAAAGACTTGGACAAGAAAAGGGGGTAGAGGTTAGATGATTGGTAAAGAACAACAGGTGCTAAAGATTATAAGGGAATTAAAACGTGCTGATGAGGAGACCTTGGGTCGAAAGATGGCAATAAGCTCTAATTACGCCACCGAGATATGCAAAGGTCTGGTTAAGGATGGCTATATCCTTAAAACTCCTAAAGGATATGTCATTACCAAGGAGGGGGAGAAGATATCAAGCCCGGTTAAGGTAAGAGGGCCAATAGCAGTCTTAAAAGGCGGCCTGTAAAAGGCAATGAAGAATGAAAAATGAAGAATGAAAGATTGTAAAACTAAAATATTTAAAATCATTTTAATTCTTAATTGTTTTTAACTGGAGCGGAGCGAGGAGGAGATGGGAGTAATCGGATCGGAATTGGAGGCGCTAAGGCTGGTAGAAGAAAACGGAGGATCTACAGGCGCTCAACCGGTGGCCCGAAAGATGAAGATAAACGTAGACTATGCTCGGACTATTTTGACTTCTTTAGCCAAACGTGACTATCTTGACCTCTCAGCCCGGGGCATATATACCATGACATGGAAAGGGAAGGAGGTGGTAGAAAGGAAGAGAAAATAAAATATAAAAATGATAGTAGTTAGTAATTGGTTAAATGATTTATAACAAGAAAAGGAGGTGAGTAAAATGGCAAAGAAGAAGGACATAAAAGCCAAAAAGGAATTGCCAGAGGAAGAGGTAGAGGTAGCTAAAAAAGAGTTGCCCAAAAAGGAATCAACCAAAAGGGAAAAGGCGGTAACCGCAAAATCGGTGCTTGTATCTTCAGCCCCGATTAAGATGTTAAAGGCGGAGCCCGAAGGGATGAAGATTCCAAACAAGCAACACTATATGGACAAGGAGAGGCTTGAGTCAGAATCCAGGCTAAGGCAGCATCTGGGGTGGCTCAAGGCGGCAGAGGCGCAATCAAGAGAAATACATAGTGTCTATCAGGCGGCAATGGATGAGCTTGCAGATGAAACATCAGCCCGCAGCAAGAGGTTCATAGCCACCAATCGTGAGTATGCCAAGACCCTGGGTAAGTTCGATAACTACAGGGAAGCGGTTAGGAAGATGAAATGGTGATAGCTGGTTAAATGATTTTTAACAAGAAAAGGAGGTGAGTAAAATGGCAAAGAAATCTGTTCCGGTCGATCAAACCCCTATCAAGGCCCTGAAGGCGGAGCCTGTAGGGATGAAGATTCCAAACAAGCAACACTATATGGACAAGGAGAGGCTTGAGTCAGAATCCAGGTTAAGGCAGTATCTGGGATGGCTCAAGGCGGCAGAGGCGCAATCAAGAGAAATACATAGTGTCCATCAGGCGGCAATGGATGAGCTTGCAGATGAAACATCAGCCCGCAGCAAGAGGTTCATAGCCACCAATCGTGAGTATGCCAAGACCCTGGGTAAGTTCGATAACTACAGGGAAGCGGTTAGGAAGATGAAGTGGTAATTTCCATTTGATAGCAAGGAAGGGAGAAGGCAATGACAGAGAGAAGCCCCAGACCAACTGGATATATGGACAAAGAAAGGGCTGAGTCTGAAAGGCGACGTAAGGAGTATTTAGAATGGCTTAAGAGGTCGCAAGCTGAGTCCAAGGCCAGGAGAAAGGCATTTGTAGCCAGTACCCGGGAATATTCAGCTACCCTCGGAAAGTATGATAGCCCTGAATATAAGGAGCATATAAAGAAATATAAGGAACTTCGCTCCAAAGATGGCTTTGGAAAACAGGAGGAACTCCCATTAGATAAAAAGACACAAGGGTAATTATCAACACCTGTACTAAGAAGTCTGGTAAAAGTTCAGCTCACCGCGGAGATCGCAGAGATTTGAAGATAGGTTTTTGATTTTAATATCTTCTCTGCGCACTGGTGAACTATTACTCCTGAAGGAGAAAGAAAACGTAGAGGCCGGGCTACATAAGACATATTAATAATCCAGGGCAGGGTTCCACAGATATGCCCGTGGGTATCTACCTGGGGTAAAGTACCTTGGCATAAGTACAGCTGTAAGAAGTTATAAAACCCGTTATAGCTTCAAGCCCTGTATGTTATAGTACACAGGGCAAGCGCAGAATAGTTGGAAAGTGCAGAGGAAAAGGCAAAAAGAGGTAAAAAATTTTACCTCGACCTTTTCCTTTGTTGTTTAAAGGGGGCATATAACTTACTTTCGCTTGAGCTCCGTAATTTATTTCCTCATTTTGAAATAGGAGATGGCGACAAAGTGCCGAAAAGACCTAAAAATGAGAAACCGGAAATAGAGAAAGATGAGGGATTCGACTTTGGTTTAGGAAAAATTTCTATAGGAGGGTCAGGGATGGCGGGATTAGGAGGTGTCTTTGAAGGGATAGGCAACTTGCTCGGTGCAATATCCAAGATGCAGCAGGAAGGCAAGGGAATAATTTCGGAAACTGGAGAGATCAGGGGATTAGGTGATAAGGTAAAAGGGGTATATGGGTTTACCGTAAGTACCCTAGCCACTGGTGAACAAAAAGTAGAGCACTTTGGACACGTTATTAAAAAGACCCCTAAGGGCCCTGTGGTCGAAGAGCTTAGAGAGCCAATAGTAGATGTATTTGACGAAAAGGATCATATTTTAGTAGTGGCAGAGCTTCCCGGCATTAAGGAAGAAGATATAAAGACAGATATAAAAGGCAATGTCCTCAACATATCATCTGAGAAGGGCGAAAGGAAGTATAAAAAGGAGGTTCTCCTCCCTTCTAAAGTGAAAGCAGAGCCCATTTCATCTACATATAAAAACGGAATTTTAGAGATAAAACTTAAGAAACAAGCGCCGTAGTCCTACCCTTTTACTACTAAAGGGCGGGATATATGGAACAGTCATAAACTTATTGTGGATAAAAAAACAACCTTAAAGGTGACAGAAGCAAGGCCTCGCGACGTGGGAAGAGGCATAGCGAGGTTAGACCCAAAAGATATAGAGAGGATAGGAGCCTCTGTGGGAGATGTAATCGAACTCAAAGGTAAAAAGAAGACCGTAGCCAAAGTTATACCTGCTTATATGGAAGATAGGGGCAAAGGTATTATCCAGATAGATGGTATCAACCGCGAAAATGGCCAGATCGGTTTAGATGAAAAAGTCGAAGTCCAAAAAATAGATGCAAAAAGCGCAACCAGGATAATCTTAGCTCCTTTAACCATCAGTTCATTGCGAGGGGAAAGTGACACTAAATATATAGGGAGGTTGCTCGACGGTCTTCCATTAGTTACTGGCAATCGAGTTCGGGCAAACCTCTTCGGTACCCGTTCTTGCGACTTTAAAGTATTAGATGCCCATCCTAATGGTGCGGTCTTAATTCAGCCAACTACCCTTATAAAGATAAAGACAGAGGAAATAGCGGAGAGGCGCAGGGGTCTGAAGGTTTCTTATGAAGATATAGGAGGATTGGGTAAACAGATACAGAGGGTAAGGGAGTTGATAGAGTTACCTTTAAAATATCCCCAGGTCTTTGAAAGGTTAGGTATTGAAGCGCCGAAGGGAATTTTCCTCCATGGCCCCCCGGGCTGCGGAAAGACATTAATTGCTCGATCTGTGGCCAATGAGACCGATGCTTACTTTATCAGCATAAGCGGTCCTGAGATCATGGGAAAATATTATGGAGAGTCAGAAGCACGCCTTCGCTCGATATTTGAGGATGCTCAGGCCAATGCCCCGGCTATTATATTTTTGGATGAGATTGAATCCATCGCCCCAAAGAGAGAAGAGATGGGCGCTGAGAAGCAAGTTGAGCGTAGAGTGGTAGCCCAACTCCTGGCATTAATGGATGGATTAGAATCCAGAGGCAACGTTATCGTTATCGCTGCAACCAACCTGCCTAATATCGTAGATCCAGCCTTAAGGCGGCCAGGTCGATTTGATAGAGAACTGGAGATACCGATTCCAGATAAAAATGGTCGACTTGAGATAATTCATATACATACACGAGGTATGCCGTTGGCAGAAGATATAAATTTGGAGAGGCTGGCTGAAATTACACACGGATTTGTAGGAGCAGACTTAGAGGCTCTGGCAAGAGAAGCAGCAATGGCAGCCTTAAGAAAGATATTACCCAAGGTAGATTTTGAGTTAGCACATATACCTTATGAAACTCTTTTGGAATTGCAGGTTACGATGGATAATTTTATGGAGGCACTGAAAGAAATAGGGCCTTCAGCTATAAGGGAGGTCTTTGTGGAAATTCCCAATGTGAAGTGGAGCGATATCGGTGGTCTGGTTGATGTAAAGAAGCATCTGATAGAAGCTATCGAGTGGCCACTTGAATATCCAGAGCTCTTTAAATACGCTAAGACGAACCCTCCTAAAGGGGTATTGCTTCATGGTAAGCCTGGGACAGGAAAGACCTTGATAGCTAAGGCGTTGGCTAATGAGAGCGGAGTCAATTTTATCTCGGTTAAAGGTCCCCAGTTAATGAGTAAGTTTATCGGCGAGTCGGAGCGAGGGGTCATGGAAGTTTTTAAAAAGGCAAGGCAAGCTTCACCAAGTATTCTTTTTTTCGATGAACTGGATGCAGTAGTTCCCATCCGCGCAGCTGGCGGCGATACCACTCATGTGACCGAGCGGGTCATAAGCCAGTTCCTTACCGAGCTGGATGGGATAGAGGAGCTAAAGGGAGTGGTGGTATTAGCTGCTACCAATAGAATAGATATGATCGATACAGCTGTGCTTCGAACAGGAAGGTTCGACTTGATATTTGATCTTCCCGTACCTGATATGGGGGTGAGAGAGAAAATATTTGAGATACATACAAGGGATAAGCCTTTGGATAGGGATGTGAGCCTTAAAGGAATAGCAGAAAAGACAGAAGGGTTCTCCGGGGCTGATATAGAGGCCATATGTAGGCAGGCATCTATGTTGGCCATAAGGGAATTTCTTGACAAGTTTGGGAAAAGGGCCAAGGAGAGGGCCAAGGAATTCACAATTAAAAAGAAATATTTTCAGGTGGCATTAGAGGCTGTCAGAGGCAGACTAAAACCTGAGTACCCTTGATAGGTATGGGGATTGAAAGTGGATGATGCTAAGAAATATATTTATGGGGTAATAAATCTTAACAATGGGGATAACTTCCAGCCTATTAAAGCTGGTTGGGGGAATCAAGAGCTTTATGCTATTTCCCACCAGGATATAGCATGCGTTGTTAGTGACTCGCCCGGTTTAAATCTTGAAATAATGGAGAAAGAGGAACTCGGCCGCTATTTAGTTAATCATCAATCTGCCATTGAAGAGGTGATGAAGACCCATACTATTATCCCTATAAAATTTGGAACAGAGGTGGAAAACAAACTTGAAGTTGGGCAGATTTTGGAAAGGGGATATTCTAAATTTAAAGATAGACTAAAAAACTTTGATGGAAAGATAGAGCTTGATGTAACTGCAGTTTGGAGTGATCTAAATAAAATTATAAAAGTGATGGGAGAAGAGGATAAGGAGATTAGAGATTTTAAAGAGAAAATAGCCAGGAAGCCCCCGGGGGAGACCTTACAGGATAGGATAAAGATAGGGGTGATGATAAAAACCGCGCTGGAAAAGAAAAATGAAGAGACCCAAAACCAGATTATAGATTGTTTAAAGGAAAAAGCGATTGATTTTCAAAAACACAAAATCATGGATGATAGGATGATTCTAACCTGTGCCTTTTTATTAGATAGGGATAAGGAATCAGAGTTTGATGAAGCGTTGAACGAGCTGGACAAGCGACATGATGGTCTAATAAATTTTAAATGTGTTGGCCCCCTTCCCCCATATAGCTTTACCACCATGGAGGTGAAGAAGGTAGGGTTCCGTCAATTAAATGAGGCAGGAAACCTTCTGGACCTTGGTGAGGAGGTCACGGCCGATGATATTAAGGATTCATATCGCAAAAAAACCCTGGACTGCCATCCGGACAAGGATCCTGATGACCCGGTTCTTGCTGAGAGGTTCGAGGAAATCACCAGGGCATATAAGATGCTTACCAGTTTCTGCCGGGGTGAGAAGTGTTCGTTCAAGTCTGATGATGTAAAAGATTTTTTTTTAATTGAAGCAATGAAGATTTAAACTCCGTTAGATATGAAATTATCTAACAGGGTAAAGGCAGGGAAGATGCCGTTAGTGGTCGGTGAATGGGATGTCTTGAAAGTAGTAGGTAAATTAAAATCGGCCAGTAGGGTAGAGATTAGTCGTGCAGTAGGTGTTTCACCATCAAATTTGGTGTATATTTGTAGCTATTTGTTAAGAGAAGGTTATTTGAAACTGGTGGGTAGAGAGCGTTATGCCCTTTCCCAAAAGGGAAGTAATGCAGACATGGCTATGACCGACGTCAGAGAACCTACCTTAGAGAAATCTCAGATAAAGCTCGATTACAAGATAGTCAAAGAGGTTGCAAATGAAGTCGCAGAAGAGCTGGGTAAAAAGATAAAGGTTTATAAGATATATGAAGAAAGAGCAAAAGAAGAGAAGAGAAAAAAGGAGATTAAGATAAGGACCGATTATATTCCATCTGTAGAGGATGAGACAAAGAAATTGGAAAGTAATATAGAAAAGATAGGAATAGAAACAGAGGTAGAAAAATCAGATATAGATAAGTCAGTTAAATTATTTAAAAATATCAAAAAAGGAAAAAAGGTATGACCACCACGAAGAAGAGATTTGCTTCAAAAGAGAAGATAGCGGAGAAAAAGATAATGCAGGGCAAAGGTGTTGATATTGGTACAGCCTTTGTTAAATGTGCTGCTAGAAAAGGAGATTCCATTATTTTTAGAAACCAAAGGAATGCCTTCTTTGAGGTAGAATTTACTGACTTTACTAAAAAGATGCTGGATAATTCCGTGGTAAGGTATATACAGAAAGAAGGGAAGCTTTATGTGGTAGGGGATGAAGCGCTGAAATTTGCTAATATTTTTCATAAAGAGGCAAGGCGCCCTTTAAGCAGAGGGATTATTAGCCCCACTGAGAGTGAGGCTCTTCCTATGATAGAACTATTGATAAAGAGCATTGTAGATAAGCCATCTATAGAGGGAGAGATAGCTTACTATTCGGTTCCGGGAGAGCCTTTGGACGCGGATTTTAATGTTATCTACCATGAGAAGATATTACATGGTTTTTTAACCAAATTAGGTTATACGCCTAAGGCCATTAATGAATCTCATGCTATTATATTATCTGAGCTTGCCGATGAAGATTTTACAGGGATTGGACTTTCTTTTGGAGGTGGAATGGTTAATGTTTGTTTAAGTTATATCTCTGTGCCCATATTCAAATTCTCCGTTACAAAGTCAGGTGATTGGATAGACCAACAAGTAGCTATGGCAGTAAATGAGACAGCTTCAAGGATCTCTGCAATTAAGGAATCTTCGCTTGATTTAAATAAAGGTGACGGGCTTACAAAGTTCGAGAGTGCCTTATCAATCTACTATAATCATCTCATCGAATACGTAATAGAGAATATAAAAGATGTCTTTGAAAAAACAGAGAAAAAACCCAGAATTGACAAACCTATTAGTATAATACTCGCAGGTGGTACATCACTGCCTAAAGGGTTTGCAGATAGGTTCAAAAGGATACTTTATCAGTTGAAGTTTCCTCTTAAGATAGGCTCTATAAGGATGGCTTCTCAGCCAGTAAGGTCTGTGGCAAAAGGTGCGCTGGTTGCCGCTCGGGCGGATGAAGAGAAAAGGTAAATCCCCCTGTCTCCCCCTTTTCTAAAGGGGGATTAAGGGGGATTTATTTAATAGGGTGAAAATAATGAAACAGGCACAAACACTTGCTAAAGAAAGTACATTCCAAAGAGTTGAAGGGGAAAAAGAAGGTAAATATATCTACTGCATCATTGGAGCCAATGAACCCAGGGAATACAGCTCAATAGGAATCGGTGGAAATGGAGATATGGTGCAAACCTTTTGTCATGACGGCATAGCTGTCATCCTAAGCGATTCTCCTGTAAAGAAATATCCCATAAATAGGAAGAATACAATCTCTCATCAAAAGGTTATGGAAGAGGTGATGAAATATCATACAGTTTTACCTGTAAGGTTCTCAACCATAGCCGAGGATAAGGAGCCAGAGGATGGTTCCCCAAAGGTGCCGGCATTGGAAAGGGTCAGGCAGAGGGTCTTGATAGAACGTCGTCAGGAATTCATAGAACTCTTAAAGGATATGGATACCAAGCTGGAATTGGGTGTTAAGGCATTATGGACCGATATGAAAGGCGTCTTCATTGAAATAGTTGAGGAAACCCCTACCATCAAGAAACTGAAGGAGAAAATAGAGAGAATTAATATTACCAATCCCAGACAGAGCACCCACAGGGAGAGGGTAAAACTAGGGGAGATGGTCAGAGACACCCTGAATACTAAAAGAAAAAAACTTAAAAATATAATCATGGGTGTATTAAAGAAGGCATCTTTTGACACCCGCGTTAATAAGAACTTTGGTGATAATATGATTGTGAATGGGGCATTTCTGGTTGAAAAGGCGAAGATAGGTGATTTTGAAAATAATATAGAAAAGTTGGTTAACACCTATGAAGGTAAGATAAAATTTAAATATGTAGGTCCGGTACCCCCATGTAATTTTGTGGAGATAGTGATAACCTGGGAGTGAAATAAAAAATTTAAATGCCAAATTCCAAGCATCAAATAATTTACCCCGTTAGATAGTTTTTTATAGGCGTATAACTGACATAATAGTTTCTATCTTTCAAACTTTGTAACACATAAATAAAGCATATTTATCTAACGGGGCAGGCAAATTACAATTACCAAAATTACTCTTACAGAGCCTACTTTCGGCAATGCCCAAAACAAATAGAGAGGAATCTATTTCGGTCATTAGGTAATTGGAATTAGGGATTTGTTTGAAATTTGTAATTTGGGATTTGTTATTTGGAATTTGCGAACGGAGTGAGCGACAGATGGTTGAAGCGGTTAAAAAAAAAGGTGGATATGAACCAAAGCAAAAGAAGGAAGATTATGAGCTGCAGCTCGGCCTTTTGGATGTAGTCTTTCCCTGGTTTATACCAGTGAAAGGAGTAGTATGGATTGGTTCAAAGCTTAAGAGGACGGCTGAGGAGGATGTAACTGATGAGGGCAGGATACAGGAACAACTCCTGGAACTCCAGATGCGGTTTGAGATGGATGAGCTATCTGAAGAAGAATACGATAGAAAGGAGACACAGTTAATGGAGAAATTGGAGGCCATAAGGAAGTATAAAGAAGAAGAGATGTAAGTGAGACCCAAACTTACGGAACGAAGTGAACGTAAGTTTGATGGTCGAACTTACCCCGCCGCTTTGCTTCGCAAAGCGAAGCAGCGGGGGTTAATTCACACACATAATTTGCGTCGTATTTGCAGACTCCGTAAATTATGTGCTAATTGAAGAAAAGGAGGTGAATAAAAATGCCAGGATCTGCTGAGTCAAAAGGGTCATTTAGGTGTCCAAGGTGTGGAGAGTGTACGTGGGGAGATCTCAATTTTTGCCAGGCCTGCGGCCAGGATCTTTACGTAGAGTGTCCGGGTTGCGCGGCAACATGGCGGTTTATGTACGAGTATGTTTATTGTCCTTCCTGTGGGGCAAAGACAGGGCAGAAAGTCGAAAAAGGCGGTTTTCAGTAAGTGAGCCACAGACTTACAGGACAACCCTTCGACAAGCTCAGGGTCGTCCTGAGCGGAAATCGAAGGACGGGTGAAAGTAAGTTGTTTGGTCAAACTTACCCTACACCCAGAAGATAATGTGTGGTGTATGAGTGTTCTTAAAAAATAATATGGTAAATCTCACATCGTGGAGTCGTTAAAATACGGCGGTCAGGTGGGAGGCTCATTGAAGAAAGGGAGGTAAAAATGGCAAAGAGTATACACCAATTAATAGAAATAGCTCGGGAGGAGATAAGCAGGATTACAGGATTGGAATTAGGATCAACATTATCCACATCAAAAGATGAAAGGGGATGGCTTGTATCTCTGGAAGTGGTAGAGAAACATTCTATTCCTGATCAAATGGACGTCCTGGCAACCTATGATATGATATTGGATGATGATGGTAAATTAATCGAGTTTAATCGCAGAAGTCTGCGCAAGAGGGTGGATGCTGAAGCTGAAGCTGAAGCAGTAGAATAAGTCTAACTTAAACGCTTCGTGCCAATTGGTAAACTGGAATAAAAGTTTAAAGTGCCTAAAGTATGAAGTGAGTGCGTGCCGCACGAGGCGCCCCTTGGAGCAGCTTCAAGGTCCGACTCAGTCGGGAAACCAGTTTCACGATAAGTTAAATATCCTTTACTTTAGGCGTTTTTAGGCACTTTACATTCCATTATTCCAAAAGCATACGTCAAACAATGACTGGTCATCAATCACCAGTCATCGTGTGAAGCTGGAGGATCGAATTATTCTGACAACGATACCGGAAGTACTAACTGAGACCCGCATAATGGGCGATAGACCACCTCCGTTTCTGGGTAAAAGGGCCCAACAATTAATCATTTTGGAGGCAAAGGAGGAAGCGGGAAGACCACCTCTGCCTGTGCCACAGCAATTCATATAGCCCAAGCTGAAAAAGGGAAAAAGATATTGGTGGCTTCTACTGACCCGGCCCATTCAGTAGGCGATAGTTTTAATTACAGGGTTGGAAATACCGAAACCCTTATCGAAGAAGTGGGCAATCTCTGGGCTTTAGAGATAGATGCCGATAAAGTAGGTGATGAGTTTAAGTTAGAAAACCTGAAGGTGATGAAGAAGATATCAGATAGAGGCACCTATTTTGACAAGGAAGATATCGACGGCTTCTTCGACCTTACCATCCCTGGCATTAATGAGGTTATGGGGGTGATAAGGATATCCGATATCATCAAACAGGATAAGTATGATTTAGTGATTTTGGATACCGCACCCACAGGCCATACCTTAAGGCTTCTCTCTCTGCCAGAGGAGATGGAACGGTGGATAAAACTTATGGATATGATGCAGTCCAAACATAGATTTTTAATGAGGACATTTGGCGGAAGGTACATGGCCGATGATGCTGATAGCTTCTTGAAAGAGTCCTTTAACGATGTGAGGAGGGTAAGGTATATCTTATCGAACGAGCGTTTATGTGAATTTGTCCCCGTCCTTATCCCCGAGCCGATGTACATTGAAGAGACCCAGAGGTTGGTAGAGAGCTTGAAGAGTTGCGGGATTGCGGTAAACAATATTATTGTAAATCGGATTGCGAAAAGCCACGGTGAATGTCCATTTTGTAGTTCTCGAGAAGATGACCAGAAAGAAAAGTTAGATACCATAGAGGAAAGATTCTCCGATTATAATCTTTACAGGATGCCACTTTTTCCCGGCGAGGTTTGCGGCTTAGATGGTCTAAGGGAGCATGCCGATATACTTTTTGGCAGAGGATATCAATATAAAAGAAAAAGCTTCGGTCCTGTCTCCTTTCCTGAGCTTGCCTCTAAAAGTCAGGTTTCACACATTTTAAATAAGGACCTTCGAGTTGTTATATTTGGGGGAAAAGGCGGAGTGGGAAAGACCTCAATAGCAGCGGCTACGGCATTAGAGATAGCGGGGAGACATCCCCAGGAGAAGGTGTTGATTTTCTCTACTGACCCGGCCCATTCTCTGGTTGATAGTTTCGATGTGCCCATCGGCGATAAGGTAACCCCTATACCCGGATTCTCAAACCTTTTTGCTTATGAGATAGATGCAGAAAAGGTGATGGAGGAGAAAAGACAGGGAAATAGAAGAAGGGTGCAAGAGGCATTTGAGAAGATGCTGGGGAGGGGAATGGATATAGTCTTTGACAGGGACATAATGACGGAGCTTGCCTCTATTAATATGCCCGGGTTTGATGAGATCATGGCCCTGACCAGGATAACCGATTTTATGAAGGAAAACAGATTCGATGTCTATATTGTTGATTCCGCCCCTACCGGACATTTGCTCAAGTTTCTTGAGACACCTCAATTGATGAGGGATTGGTTAAAGCTCATTTTCAGGATACTGATTAAATATAAGAGGGTGGTGAAGTTAATAGAATTTGGTGAAGAGCAGGTGGAGCTTTCAAGAAACGTAAGGGCAGTGCAAAAGGTCCTCACGGATACTGAAAAGACCGAGTTTGTAGCCATCACCATACCTGAGGAGATGGCAGTTGTTGAGACAAATAGATTATTAGGCTCTCTTAAGAAACTTAAGATCTTTTGTCGTCATATTGTAATAAATATGACTATCCCGCCGACCAATTGCCCTTTTTGTAAAGAAAAACAGAAGCAACAGAGACGATATATCAAGGAGATTAAGAAGGAAAAATCATCGGAATATGAAGTTACGGAGATCAGACTTTTTCCACATAAGATTGCAGGGATGAAGGATTTAAGCGAGTTTTCCAGTGTAATTTACAGGAATTGAGGAATTTCAAAGTTTGGTAGGAGCCAACTCCTGTTGGCGACAGAGGCTCGCACGCCGTTGTGTGGGGTCGCCGTCGGGAGACGGCTCCTACCGCATAAAAATTAAAGTCGCCGAAGGCCTATTTAAAAAGAGGTTGATGATGAATAAGCCACCAGAGACAACAAGAAAAAGTGGGGTTTATATGGCCCCGAGACATTCTCAGGATAAGAAGGGAATAGAAGGAGGGTGGATGCCTTTGGTTTCAGGCCGTCCTCTTAAACAAACCGTGGCGACATACCCGGTCAGTGGATTCGTTAGTGCTATACCCAATTGCACTATTCCGAGGTGGTGGGGAGGACTACCCAGTAGAAAATGGGGTAAAACGGGCATACGAACAAGTAGGCATATAAGGGCCCTGCGCCCGGTAGAGATGGGTACTTTTGCTTTTTTGACTCATTTGGTTTCCTTTTGGGCACAGCCAGTATCAGGTATGGCTGCATTAGCAGACGATTTTAGGGAACGAGGTGCAGTGGAAAGTGACCCTGAAGTAGCCCTTAATTACGACCTCCTTGAACTTAAGATGCGCTATGAATTGGGGGAAATAAGCGAGCAGGATTATAAGAAAGAGGAGACCAAACTTAAAAAGAGGTTGGAAGATATTCAGAAAGTGAAAAAAGGGCCTATTGAAGAGAAACCGGTAAAGAAAAAAGAAAAGCCTAAACCTGAAAAGAAAAAGAAACCAAAGAAGAAGGGAAAGAAAAAGAAATAGAAATCACAGGGTGTGAGAAGTGGTAGAAGAGAAAAAAATCGGTGGCGAGATTATCGTTCCGTAAATCATGGTTTCATTTGAGGAGGAATTATGGAAGCAAAAATGGAAACATCGGGCGGCACATTAGTAGATGTAATAGACAGAATTTTGGACAAGGGATTGGTAATTAATGCTGATATCACCATCTCTATTGCAGGCGTTGAGCTTCTAGGCATAAAATTGAGGGCTGCGCTGGCTTCATTTGAAACCGCAGCTAAATATGGCCTGGAGTTTCCATCCGGGACTAATGTGGAGACCGCTGCCTGGAAAGAGGCATTGGTGGCTAAAGAAGATTGCCCTCAGTGTGTAAAGAGAGTGCCTGTGGAAGAACTTATAAGCACCGGCTGCCCCTGGTGCGGCTGGATAAGCGCCAAGGCCAGGGCTGTTGTATGATGGAGTACAGACAAGAAGGAAAGTAGAGGGTAGAGAGAAGAGAGAAGAGAGAAGAGAGAAGAGAGAGAGAGAGAGAGAGAGAAGA
>MAYW01000008.1 GCA_001723765.1 Candidatus Scalindua rubra | reverse complement strand
TGTTTTATTCTTTCGATAACGTTTTCACATTCTTCGTCTGTATAGCCATGAATCATGGTGAAGACGTTATACTCCCAATCAGGAAATGTCGGACGTTCATAGCAGTGTGTTACCTCTTCAAAACTTGCCATAATCTTTCCGCACTCTTCTACCCTTTCACCGGGAACCTTCCACACCGTCATTGCATTGGAATTTATACCTATCTTTCTGTGAGCAATAGAGGCCGCCAGACGCCTTATCTTCCCGTTTTCTAACAGAGTCTTTAACCTGTCTATGACTTCTTCCTCTGGTATACCCAACCCATCAGCAATGTCTTTGTAGGGTGTTTTCGTTAAAGGTATACCATCCTGGATATGTTTTATAAGTTTAATGTCTAAATCTTCTGTCATAAATTAGATCCTTTCAGCCTGTCTGTCGTGCTCGGCACAAGTAGGCACGTAGACAGGCTTGCTAAATATATCGGAAATTCTATCCTTCGGCTTCGCTCAGGATGGTGAGCTTGTCGAACCATAATCTATTGAAATATTTCACCTTATAAAACTTATTCTTTGTACCATAAGGATAGTATACAGTTATTAGTGCAAGTTTCATTTTCGGAGCAAAATGCAATAAATTTGCGACCAACGGGACTAATTTATTAGTATATCTTAAATTTTACACCTATCTTAAATTTCTTTGTCGTTGGCAGCATACGAACCGTAAAACCTGTACGATCTTCAATCTCTTTAATATTTTCTTCAAGCTTTTCTTTTGACGGAGCTGACATCGTAAACCAGATATTCAGGGGAAGTTCTTTGTTTTTTCCCTTTCTTAAATAATTATGAGAGACACCGCTATACCCATTTATTACCTGGCTAACCTCTTCTATTCTGTCCTCTGATACATGCATTGCCGCAAGCGTTGCAGAGTTTCCAACGGCCTGTGTATTTATGATTGGAGCAATACGTCGGACATATTTCCCTTCAATCATCGACTTTACTCTTTCGATGATCAGTCTTCGTCGAGTTCCAGTTCTTTGGCGAGGTCAAGAAATGGTCTATGTGTTAACGGAAGGTTTGTTTGAAGCCTGTGGAGTATTTTTTTATCGGTTTCATTAAGCGTCATTTTAACACGAAAATAAGCTCTGGATTCCTTCTGAAAGGAAGGTACAGTTTTTAGCCCCGCTTTCGCGGGGAATCCGGAAAGTCTTTAATTTTCATCATTTGTAGCACCATATTGGAGCATGAGCGTTTAATATAGAGATGTAAATTTTAACTACCGTATTTAGTTTCTTAATAAAAATATTTTGACCAATTTTGGCAAAAAATAAGTGTCCAGCATAAATAGTAGAGAGTAGCAAGTAGAGAGAGAAGTAAATATTCTAATTCTCTCTACTCTCTACTTAATCTGTCGTTCAGGTTAGGAATGTACTACCTCTTTATTGTTTAAGTATTTTTGTGTATTGTGCTCTTTGTCCTTAATTCTTCTTTTGAACTCTTCGATACCTATTTTTTCTACCAGCGTTCCAAAACGTTTCTCTTTCTTTTCAGCTAGTATTGCATCTACACATACATCAAGGGCCCTGATCACTTCTGACTCATCTGCAAAGTCAATGAGGTCATCTGCAAATCGAGGATGCCTGCCTAACTTACCACCAATCATAACACGATAGCATTTCTTCTCTGTCTTTATTGTACCTGTAGGACAAACCTCGGCACACAAACCACAGTGTACGCAACGATCATAATTGATTGTGACAACCTTTTTCTTGTTTTCAGGCTGTTGGGTATATGCCTCTTCTACTTCTTCCTTAAGTTTATTTGACAGTCCCGTAATTCTAATTGCACCTTCCTTACAAGCCTTTAAACAATTCCCACACCCGTTACACTCAACACCTTCGTCTACATATACCTTTGCCCTTACGTGAACGCCAAAATCCCTAATCTGGGGCTGGGAGCAGCTATTCGGACAGCTTGCTATCGCAATCTTCAGTCTCTGGTGCGGGAGTATCTTACCTTCAATCCTGTTTATTAGTTTTTTGCTAAACTCTATTTCTCTGAGCCTGTTCTTTATTTTCTGTAAAAGCCCTTTGACTTCTGCTATTAAAAATGGACACTCAACATCCTCTCCACGGCATATATCAATATGAAACATGGCTGGACTTCCATCTTCTACTTCATATTCATCCGACCTTTTCAGGATCTCAAACTTATCTTCTCCTGCATTTAAATCTAAAGAGAACGGATTCGCCTTTATTATGCCTTTATCACTTTTAACACTTCCAGTTCCCATAAAACTCGCCTTTGCACCCTCTACATCCTCTAAGGTAACCGTATTCTTTCCTTTTTCACGGGCATGCTTTTCTATCTTTGAGCGTGCAAGTCTTCGCACGAATATTGGTATTTTATCAAGTCTTGAACTTGCCTCTTTGTCCCATTCCATATAAACTAGTTCCTTTCAGCAAAGCTGACTAAGCTAAGCTCAGCTTTGGCTTAGCTCATGCCGCTAATTTATTGCATTATGCTTCGCATAATAAATATTTGAAAATTAATTATATTTTAAACAAATTTTTAGTCAAACAAAAATTAAAAACACCTTTTTACTTAAGAGTATTTTCAAGATAGGAAATTATGCCTTTTGCTATTTCCTTTTTGCTTTTTAATGGTTTTGGTACTTTACGACCACCATTAACTATGTATGCAATATGACGATTATGAGAGATGTATTTGTAATCATTTGCTACGATTAGGTCGGCCTTACTTTTTGATAAAAACCTTTTGGCTGTTTTTATCATATCGTCTTTTGTTCTGTTTACCTCTAGTTTAAATCCCACAAGTAAAGCTTCCGGCCATGTACTCCTGATAATGTTTATAACCTTAGGCGTTTTTACTAATCTTACCAACCATTCTCTCTTTTTCGAAGATGTCTTGTTGGGTTTAGTCCTGGTCGGCACATAATCAGCCACTGCCATTGCATGGACGACAGCATCAAATCTCCTGTTCTTCAATCTTTTTTGAAGAACCCCTATCAGGTCTTTATTAGTTTCAATTTCGATTAGCTTAAGCTGTGCAGACCTTATGTCATTACGGTTTTCAATTACAGGAAACAAGCTGTCTTTTCCGTATATATATGTAACAACGGCACCATGGCGCATTGCCTCCAGCGCTATCTCACTACCAAGCCTCCCTGTTGATGTATTCGTTATGTAACGAACGGCATCCAGATAGCCGCGTGTTGAACCTGCCGTTATAAGAATATTTTTCTTTTTAAGGAGGGGCATTAATGTCTCCAAGTCCTAAGCTGGACAAACCGGATATTTTAGATTTACGAATTACGATTTGAGATTTGTGAATTAAAACTGCAAATCTGAGAGGTTCTAAAAAATTCAACAATCTAAATTCAATATTTTAAACTTAACCTAATTACTTTGCGATACAACTATACTTATTATCTGCTTATTCATTATCATTTTCAGACCAAGTAATACGATAGGTGTAATGATCATTTTTAAGTGTCATGATTTAGTCCAATTTTCTATTTTCAACCCTTTAATATTTTTAAAATGTTTTTCATTATTTGTAACCAAAATTAAATTGTGTGTGAGAACAGTTGAAGCAAGTATAAGGTCGAAATCATCAATTGGTTTTCCCGTTTTTTCCAGCTTAGACTTCAACATTCCAAATATTTCAACTATTTCCTGGTTAACGGGTATTATTTCTAATGCTGTTTCTATAGTTTTTACTTTTGCTATATTACTCTCTACCTTCCGGGACTTATAAGAGCCATAATAAAGCTCCATTAAAGTTATTACACTTACATTTATAGGGTCATTCAAATGTTGTTGTAAATATTTTCCGACTGTCTTGTTACCTTTTAAGTTATATATGATAGTATCGGTGTCGAGAAGGTACACTAGAATCCTTTTGATAATTTTTTAGAATTTGCCCGACCTTTTTTAATATCTTTAACGATTTCTTCCGGATCCTTGGAATCAATCCACGAACCGGATAATTCAAGTAAGACCTGAGCGGGAGTCTTAGCTTTTCTTATAGATTTTTGCTTTGTTAAATATTCTTTTATGAGATAAAGGATTTGTTGACTAATGGATCGATTCTCTGAAGCTGCCAATTCTCTGATTTGAGAATAAAATTTATTATCAATACCTTTAATCTGTAAATTTGCCATTTTTATGTCCCCTCAATATTCATGAAATTATAACCAATATTCATGAAATAGCAAAATAAATTTTTTTGATCTTATTTGCACAGAATTAGAAACGCACTCTTAAATTTGACAATATTTACTTATAAGACCGTCTCTTACAGGAAGACCATTTGCGTGACCTGAGACAATTCAGCAGGATAACCTGTCCATCAAAGATAAGACACATACAATCAACAAAAATTAATTTTGGTTATTTTTAACCATTTGTTTATCTAAATTTTATACCATACTTGCCTCTTCCGGTTAAAACGACATATGTTATAAATAGTCCTATCGGCCCCAATAAAGCGAATATGAAAGCCAATCCTTGATCAAACTCTCTTTCTTCTTCAGCAGATTCCGGATATCTATTCTGCATACAACCAAACAATTGGCCGTAGGCCAACATTCCACAGGCAATATAAGCCAATGCTCCAAATACTATTAAGAGTATACTCATAATTTATTTCCTATTTTATATCATCCTTGTTTGACTATTTTACTATTTATCCCAATTTAATGGTCTTAAATGATTGAAGTTTATCGCATCTATGTTTTTTGACAGCAAATAGTTTGTGAGTGGTAAATCATCAGAAAGTACTAGAAAATTTCCCTTCACAAGATCAATGATACCTGAATCAGTTAGGCCAAATTTTTTAAAATGGTCTAATGAACATATATTGGAACTCCGCTTATAATGTTCATTTAATACCTGAATTTGTTTTGCAAATTTTGTAAAATAATTATCCTTAATGTTACCTGGCAAGCTATTGCACAGATTACTTACTTCGGTTAATATGTTAGGGGTTGTGATTAATTTGGGAAAATAACGTATTATTTGCGACAGAAGATCAAAATCCTCAATAGTATATTTTTTTGTCCTTTTAAAGTTCTGAATTATCGACAGATTATACTTGCCAATAAAATATAGTAATAGTAGATTCGAATCTATCAATACACCTCTACTACGATAATTTTGAATAATTTTCTGATAGTATTCCATGGATTAATCTATTTTTCTAATTTTCATTGACAAGACCTTGCCAGTGTCACATTCGATCTTGAAACTCTTATATTCTCTTCCTGATCTGGTAAATGGTAATGAAGCAGAAATAGTCGGTTTATCTACGTTATAACCTATGGTTATATACCAGAACTTTTCGTCTTCCGAGATTTCAACTTCTTCAAGGGTCAAGCCGGAATACTTATCTCCAAATAAATCAGTAAAATATTCTGTTGCTAATTTGGTGGCTTCCTTAACATCTACCACTTGATTCACCTCCTTAATAGTTATGAAAACTGAATTTCATTAGTGTTAAACTTTTTATGATTGCTATCCCTATAAATAACATTTATTATATTTATATGGCCGCCATTTGTTATTCTACTTTAAATTCATCAGAATCCCATACAACTTCTAATCCACAAAACTTATTTCCAACTTGTTTAATTCCCTCCCTGCTTCCATGTTGTCGAATCAAACTTGCCAACGTGCTGCCAATTACTTTTGCAGGTACAGCATTAATTTCTAGTTTAATCATTACGAAATCTCATATGATAAATTTTGAATATTTATTATTTAAGACCCAACCCTGCGCTTTTTACCAGAGAAGAAACCAATAAACAGTTGCTGTCCCTATTTATGTGAAAAATTAATAAGTAGTTTAACTACTTTGGGAGAATCATTTTTATAAACAGATATACAGTTTTTACCATTTTTTTTTGAATAGTTCTTTGCAATATTAGCTTTATCAGGAATATCTACAATATTTTTTTATATCTTCAGATGCGGCAATTCCAATCGATATTGTAAGTTTGATTATTTGCTCATTTATATAAAATTCCTTATTTTCAATTAATTCTCGTAATTCTTCGGCAAAGGCAATAGCTGTTCTGATTGAAATGTTTGGAAGAAGAATTATTACTTCATCGCCACCTTCTGCATAAGCATAACCGTTACCACTCACAGAAGATTCAATAAGCCTTTGAAATTGCGGAAGAATAGTTTTATCAACAACTCTTTCAGTAAATTTTGTATTACACAATTTAAAATCATCTATATCTAAGTAAATAAGCGAAAAACCAAATAGGCCACCTGCATTCTTCATGTCCGATGAAAGGAGTTTTTGCGAATCTAGAATACGAAATTTTTGTTGTTTCTTCCTATTGAAATTAGTAGGAGGTGTAATATTAGCATTTTCCCACTTTTCATCAGAAGTGAGTTTTTGAATCTTTAGTTCGTCTTTCACCAAAGAAACCCTGTAACATCCATTAGAATCCCATTTTGGTGCAGGACAGCTTAAAGATCCTGATTGCCTAATAACGCTAACCATGTATCTCCGTAATACACATTCTGGACCCATTACAATACGGACAACATTTTGAAAATCTTTCGGATTCCAATTAAAGTTCATAAAGGTTCCTTCTTACTATATCAGTAACTTTTATTCTAATAACAAGTTGTATTATTCCACCATTAGAAATTACAAATTATTTTCCTACCTTTAAAGAATTGATTAACTCTTCTATCTTTGGTTTTATTTTGGGAACTTCCTTCTTTAACGCTTCAACTACCTTTTCCATAATGTCAGCAAGGATTCCTTTATTTAGAATTTTACATCTACCCCAGCATCTACCCAGCTACCCAGGGTCAGACCTTGAATATGGAATATGTTTGACAAACAAAGAAATAAGAAGAGTTGTGTATTCTGTTTTGTTCTTGACATTTATCTCAATAGGTGACCCTACTACCTGGTTCCGACCCTCGACCCTAATTAGACCCTAATTATTCACATGATCCTTGATTATATATTTTCAATATCTCTCGAAAATAGGTATGGTTTCCCTGATTAATTACATTTTCAGCTCGGCCATTCTGGCCTCGTTATCTCTTTTCGTGTCCATGCATCAGTCAAATCTTCCGGCGTGTATATCCACTCCTTCTGAAAGCTGTCAATGTTCGCGAATCTGCCGATGAAGTTTTTGTCGGCGGTGCAGACAAGTGCGGGGAGTAAGAATGCTTGTTTAAGAAGGAAATCTATGCCGTCGTTCTTTCTCTTGTTTGACTCAGGGTTATAAGGTTCCTTAGATATGCTTCGCTGTGCAACTGTTTCAAATAGGTTCTTATTCCACAAATCAAAGCGTACCGATAACGGTGGATCACAATCTGCCCAGTTGTCCTCGATCTCCGCCATTTTTTTTAGTATTTCCGTGCGCTTCTCTCTGATTCGGTTCGTGGTCAGGGCATCGAATTGCTTGACGAACTGAGACCATTTCAGTCGCTCTTCGTCGAGTGTGCGAGCAGCCACGCCAGCCTGAAAACTGTACTTGTATGCCTGGTTGCCAACTTTGACGCGGACGACCTTTATGGCTAAGTCTGCGGGTTCGGAAAGCGCCTTCATCCACCCCCATTTCGCTTCAGAGTCTCTTTGCGTATACTCAGGGTCGAAGTCGTTAGAAAGATGCTTATCTTTAATACCAGACATCTGATAAAGCTCGGCCTTTCCTGGTAAGACTGGCAGTGTTCTGGATACAAACATATTGGCCCGTTGAATTGCGATTCTGTATTGTTCTCCAATAATTGAGCCTCGCTCAAATTGTTCAAGAAATTCAGCAAACAAGATATCCGAAAGGCAGAAATGATATCCATCTGATGCCATTTTCTGAAAAGTAGTGATCCATGGCTCATCAGCGTAGCACAGATTCCGGATAACGTTTGTGTCCATAGAGACGATTGTCTCACTTCTTTGTATGATTTCATGCGTCATGAATCACTTTTCCCATTGCACCGGGCAGGCACGGGCATTGCTGACCGATTCCCCTCAGAACCAGTATGTGATAGTTTCACATCATACGGCTCAAGCCCTATTAAAGTTTCACTTGTGGTAAAACCCGTGAACCTAAGTTCCCTTCACGATAGTAATTGACTGTCAGAAGAAAAAAGGGGACGTTGTTTCTTACGTTGCATAATTCTTTAAAAAGTTCAAGACAGGAAAATAAGCAATGTAGGAAACAACGTATCCTAAATTATAAAGTCATTTGTATTCTGTTTTCAACAGGCTGTCCGAGAATGCAAAATCTCAAAAATTTGATATTGATTAAATAGGGACAGCGACCGTTGTTTCATTAAATAGGCGCTGTCCCTGGTTTGTCTTGTTTCTAGCTTCTGCTTACTCTTTATTTAACCTTCTTAATAAATGCCTCTGCCGCCTTCAAGGCGTCTTTTACAATAGCCGTATTATAAAGCAATCCTCTATAATAACCGGCAATGTGTAAAGAATCATAAAGACTTTCAAATTCTCTCATGAGCTTGCCATTATGAATAGCTAAATATTTTCGCAATGCGTTTCTATAGCCGTCAACAGATTTAGGGAGGTCCTTCTTGGATAACCCTTTCTTAATCAACGCCTCATTAATCGCCTCTAATATTGCTAAATATGCAACCCCAAAGGCCTCGCGTATGGGCTTTCTGTCTGTATAATTATTGCCTTCAATACTAACCGCCTTTAGTATCTCCTTTGCGTTCTGTATATATCTTAATGACTCTTTCCCCATTGTTTACCCTCCTTTTTTAAATGTGTCGCATATTCTGCTTTCAAGGCCTGTGTTTGTTCTTTACCCGGTCTTTTTTGTCCATTCCAGTTGCTCTCCCCTCTTAATACGATTAGCAATAATATTCAATTGGCCCTTCAACATAGCCCTATGTTTTCTCTCATCTAATTTTCGAAAATAGTAATGCAGTCCTACAGTTATGCCAGTTGCCACAAAAATTCCACCGCCTGATAGCACACCGATTCCTAAAATTATACCTCCACCACCACTTAGCAAGCTACCACCTCCAATCCATGCATATGTTGCACTTGTAGCCGCTACACCACTCAATGAAGCAATTGGGGTCCCGGTGCTTGCAGTTCCAAAAATCGCCACCAATGAAACCGTTCCATACGAAACAGTAACTCCTCCAGAAATACCAACACCACTGGCAAACATTGTGCGATTGGCAGTCTTAAGATCACTGTATCCTAAAAGATAAAGCCCATAGGCGAACACTGCACTTGCGGCTATCCCGCCAGCCACATTACCAATTAGTTTTGGAATTGGGGTCCCGGCTACAGCACGCAAAGGAATCCTTTTGAGAATATTTTGCCCGATCCTTGTTGTGCATAAGAGTGTGTCAACCTGAGTATCAGCATAGCGACCGACAAATGTTGATAAGGTCCCTAGCGCTCCTATGTTTGCCGACTGCTTCAAATAAATATTTTTTGTTACTATATACCTGAGAGAAATATCAAAAATAAAAGCTGCACAACCTGCTTTTATTGCTACAACCCCCGCTTGTCGGTCAAGCCCTGCTTTCCATGTCCAACGAGCATCACGTCTCATTGATTTTAAAAATTTAGGATCTTTACAGGCACTATCAGCCAATTTACGTGCATCCAGCCTGCTTTTCCCCATCTTACAAAATACTTTTTCAAATTCAGAGTGAAGCATTTTACGAAATTTATCTGGCAAGTCTTTATATCGGCCCTCAATTTTTTCCACCTTGTTTTTCATTCCAGTTTTAGCATCCAAAGACGTAATAGAAATTTGGTGCTGCTTACCCACTGATTTGTATCGTATTATCCTAGAGCGGTATGGAATCTTCCCCTCGGCTCTTAACTTCAACCCCTGCGATACCCTTCGGGATTGTAACTCAATCTCAACAACAGACACATTCTTATCATTACTAAAGAAAGCGAGCCCATCATTTGTCCTCCAAACCTCAGCAACGTTTCCATTCCTAAGTGGCACCTTGATTGTGTTTTTACCTTTCGACTTAAAATAGCGAGAAACGGATTTTCTGGAAATCTCCTCTTTTAAATTTGAGTACATCCGGGAAGTACGGTATAATCGTTCAGATGTCCATTTTGCACCCATTTGCCGGCCTGTAGTTGTCGTACTCAGACGCGAAGTGTCGTATTTTGCTTCTGTAACTAAAACGTCTCTTATGTTGCCTGTCCTATCAGTGTGAAAATACAGCCCATCTATTCCAGTATTGCCAATGCGCGCTGGCGATCCTGGAATCCACTTTCCAGTTCCCGAAAGAAAACCGTCACTTACGGTTCGGTTTGCAATTGATTCTGTCAGGCGTCCCTTTATTGGATTCATGGGATAATGAGCTAATGTACTACCCTCGTGAAGTAATGGCGCATGTGATACAGAGGCTGAATTGATTCCCCTTTGGAACATAAAGCAGGAAAAGGGTATATTATGAGAAGCAATTTTGTTTCGGCTAATAAGCCTTTCCCTATTTAAGCTAAAAATCTGCCATGGTAATCTTGTAAATAATAAATGATCATTATTTTCTTTCATTAAAATCTCCTAGAATTCAGTAAGTTCTTTCTTTTTTTTCTCAAACATATCTTTTATAATTTTTAGCTTTTTACCTTCTTTATGAAAATCGTCTTCTTTTTTTGGCCCCTTAAGTTTATTAAAAAAGTAATCAAATACTTCCATATAACAACGATGTGCCTCCCAGGTTAGAATACGAACATCTATTTGGGCTAACCTGGTAACCATAATTTTGCCAATTTCCTCTTTTCCTTCACCCAAACAATTTTTATAAGCACTTTGAATATTGTCCATTGCCCATCCATTGTATTTTTCCTGCTGTCTAATAGCAGCTTCTTCTAAGAGATAATTGAGTTCCACAAGCCGTTTTGATGCTTTTTTCAAAGTCTCGTTATAGGACAATCGGATCATAGCTTCATTTAATTTTTGTATAATTCCCTTAATATTATCAATCTGTCTTTGACAGGCACGATCAGTATTAATAGAATTTTTATTGTGGTAGATTCCCCAATCATGTACTGCCTGCCAATCTTCAGGTAAATGGTGTCACATCTTGAATAGTGAATTAGCTTTTCTTAATAATTTTCTTGTTTTCGATTCTTTGCTTAACTTTAACTTTATATTACTTACTTGTTTGCTGACAGAAGAATATCCAAGTTTAAACATTTTTGCAATTTCATTATTCCGGTATAATCCCGTCCTCCATAATAAATAGATCAGTATGTCACGTTTGTCTTTGTCCAAACCACTTATCCTCTTGGGATTTATGAGAGTGTTGATATTACAATTCATAGCCGATGCAGTCCTTTCTAATACTGTGTTTAAATTCTCTTCTCTTAAAAACAGGCGTTTTTGGGGAATATCAACATCAGGTTCCTTTTTTGACATGTATTTTGATTTTACCTGATTGCAAAACTCTTTACTCCCAAAAAATAATCCATACTTGAAATCCTCCCATATACGCTTTTCCTCTTTGGAATAATCCTGTACCATTTTCCTGTATTCCAGGTTTTTGTCTTTTTCGGGAAACTGAGAAAGAAGCACCTCTGTCCTTAGCCAGTCAGGAGATGGTTTTCTATAAGCATATACAGTGTAGCTGCTCCATTGGTAATCTGACAATCGTCTTACAATACCTGCCCGTAATGGATTTCTATGAATATAACAAGAAAGTATAAGAAGGTAGTTATCATTTTCAATGAGAAATGATTTGAACCGCCCCTGAAATAAATGTCCGCTTCGGTGATGCATTATGTTAAACCGCCGTGTATAGGTAACGCCCAGCCACTGAATAGATTTAGAAATATTCGGCCTGTTAGTCCTGAGCAGTAAATGGTAGTGATTGCCCATGAGTACATAAGCAAAAATGTCAACGAAAAACCTTTCGGACATTTCACCAAGTAATTCCATGAATGTACTACAGTCTTTATCATTCCGGAAAATTTCTTTTCGCTCGTTTCCTCGAGACAGGACATGGTAAAAAGCGCCTTCGTATTCAATGCGTAATGGCCTTGTCATGCCATGACAATATCATTTGCCAGTATCTCTGTCAATACCTTATTCACTATTCAAGATGTGACACCATGATCCATGATCCATGTTAAAGGATCGTTGTTTAGTAATGCTTGGATGTACTATGATATCCCTCAAAGGTTTTAACATAAGATTAATGTTAGGGAGTCTTGATCGCTTTTCTTTTTCTACGTGATTCTTTATATCAATTATTTTGTCGTATAGCGTGCATTTCTTATTATCATTCCCTTTTCGAGAAACAAACGTCTTATCATTCTTTTGCAAATGCTCATGTAGACTGCAAACTACACCATCTAAATGTGCATAAAGATTAACGAAGGCTGACCTCAAAGAACGATTCATTCCAAGGGCGTTGCCATTGTCTTGCTCGCGTCGTGCTTCATCCATATAGTGGAGGTAGTCACGCCAACTATCACCCGTGAGATCTATAGCCTTAACTGTTACTTTGCCATCCTTAGCAACAACAATTTTAATTCTCATGTTTATTTTTTGTTTCCTTGCAACACAGTATGAAATTATGTTGTAAGTGTTCAACTCATGACGTTCTTAGTCTGAAATAAGTTACTTTAAAGTTTCTGATATGAAATTTTTTGAGTTAATTACTCTTACTTTACATTCTTTTTGATTTTCCCTTAATGTCTTAATAATCCATTCTAATGTCTTTTTCGTTCCGCCATCATTTGTTACTAACGTGTCTTCACGTAATAATTGGAGATGTAAAGTAATGAAAGCATCTTCACAGTCATTTTTATCAGGTTTAAATCCAATATTTCCAGAAACATCCTCCTTGATATATTTTATAACCCTAGCTGTTATATATCCAAAAAATAAATACATAGAAGAATTTACTTTTGATAATAAATCTTTATCAAGAATGCCATCTCCTACAGAATGTGCTGTCGTTAAATGACTTACAAATTTACTTATAAGTGATTCAAATCTTATTGGAGATATGTTATTATACGAATCTTCTGAGTATTTATTTTTGGCCTCATATTTCAACATATCTTTCAATGAATACAGAATTTCCAAATATCTTAGTTCTTCTCTTTCAAGGACTTGACTAGCTCTTTGAGCTACATCATTACAGAACCCTTTTGCTCCGTCCGGAAAAGCAATCGTATCATTGAAAAATCCATCCAAATTTTTAGCTTTTTCAAGTTTTTCCAAAAATTGTTCAATTACGACAGGCTCTTCAAATCTGGAAGGGTTGGTGTCCTTTTCTGCACCCACTGTAATCGTATATGAGGCAAAGGGGTCATGAAGGATGCGAGGTATTTTACATTTCAAAACATTCCCCTTTTGTCTATCGAAATTCTTCCCTTTTTTAGTTTCATCAAGATGACATAACAATTCATAAAAAGTTAATGGGGAAATTGCTATATCTACATTTTCGCGAATTAATTCAAGTGTGGATCTTTTAATGCTTTGTAAAGCACAAGTATCAAGTATATACATTTATTTCCTTCAATCTGATGAGCAGAATTAAGCATCCCCATTTCCACCTTTTAAAACTGGCCACAAAATAATAGCTAATATTGCCGCTCCGACTGTACCCCCACCAAATTTGATTTTGTTCCAAAGCGATTTCTTTCTCAATTCATGCTCAGGGCAATATTTCTTCTCGCCATCACGTAATTCAATATTACAATCCTTATACTTACATATTCTTTTTCCATCCATTTTAATGCTCTCCTTGAAAAAAAATAAATTATTGCAAACGAATAGATTCCTTTTGTTTTTACTCATTAATGGATATGACCTCAATAGTGTTAGTCTTATCTTTTAATGTTTCAAGTGATTTATAACTGGCTTCAAGGTACTTTATCTTTCGACTTAAAAGTTGTCCATTCTCCAATTGTCTATATATCTCGGTTGTATAGCGACATTTTTCATCAAGAACGTTTGAGATTTTTTGATAATAATTATGAATGCGTTTCTTTAAGGCAATTTGTTCGTCAACATTCCCACTATCAACCTGTAGCATCCAATTAAGATAATTACACTTTTCCATATAGGATAAATCCTTAAAAACTCTTCCAGTTTCTCTTTTGGTCCCTTCAATGTTGCTACGTGCCCTCCTAAATGTTGTTTTGGTAAAGCCAGATTTAGCTGGATTTTCAATATTTAACAATGTTTCTCTGGCAGTACTAAAAAAACGGCCTTCCAGTTCATCCAGTTTTTCCTTCAATCTCTCTGCTTCATTGTCATTCGGCAACATATTATTATTTCTGAAGTAACTTTGTAATGAGTGATATATACCAATAACTTCACCTGTTCTATCAGCCTCAAGAAATCCATAAATACCATCTATTTTTTTGTTCATTTCGGCTATTTGAAACTGCGTGTCTAAATCACTAATTATATGGGCTGCTACAGTAACAATATTAAACACTTTGGAAGACAGCGATGGTTTTACTACTCGTGCTTTCCCAAGTTCGGCTATCTTGCCATTCCTGCTACGTGCAACTGTAGACGGCAATTCATGCTTTTTATCTATAGGCAGGTAGTATTTTCCTTCTTTTATGCCCTGGAGAGTTTCACCAGAAAACACTATTGTTATCTTGTCTGATGCCTGGCTTAGTTTTATTCTATTATAAATATCTGAAGACCAACCAAGAGCATTTCCACACCTGTATTTAGTGTAATCACAAATATCCGACAAAACCTTTTCCTTATTTCTTTCATTAAAAAAGTCATCGAAATCTATTTTCGTTAATGGATGGTGGATTGGTTGTTGTTTAAGTTGAGACTTAATCTTTATGTTACTGTCTTCCTCTATTTGTATTAATCTGATCCGCCTTCTTTTCTTTAAATAATACAGAAGAAATCCTGTTGATATTATTAATACTCTATTAAAAAAATATACCCATATATTATATTGACATTTTCCATAATTACTCACCTCAACCAATTACTTATTTTTCTAAATTTTACTGTTAAGCTGTTTCACAATACAACAGCAACATCGTCATTTTAAGCCGGTGTTGCCTCTCATACTTATACAGCATAATTCAGGATTTCAAGCTCTGCTTTAGTATCTATCTTGTCAAAAATAGAGTCTATTTTTTCTGTTTTCATAAATTATCTACTTTTCGACACTTTATTCATTAGAGGATGAATTTTCATATCTCATATTCTCCTCTGAGATATTTATCCACATTCGCAACAAATTCTTCCGCTTTTTTTAACATATCAGTTACCAAAGCCCTGTCCAGCACAGCTAACTCCTTATAATTTCCCTTGTGTCTCATATCAAATGCCTTCTTTACCTCATGAGACATCTCAACAGGGAATATCTTCTCTTTTATAAATTCCTTGTTAAATAAGGCAATAGCTCCCGAATGTTTACTGCTCCCTAAACCTTTAGACTGTAATAAGGCAAGGATTGCATAGAACATTGCATAATACGCCCTGTTGGCAATTAGCCTTAAGCTCCTGTTATTGTCCAGCAGAAAACGAGCCTCATCGATGGATTCTTTTGCCTGTTCCATCCTGTATTTAATCAGTGTCCCTTTACTATTCATAATGCTATGCCTTCTTTCATAATGTTTAGATATATTGGAGATTCCTTATAGGGGCCTGTTCCTATTTCGTCTTTTGAATATAAGAGAGTAAAGATGACAATATCATGCTTAAATCCCACTTCCCAGGCGATGTCGCTAATGATTGACTCAATAGTATCGTTAAGCTCGTCTAGTACTATATAAATATCCATATCAGATTCGTGAGTACTGCTTCCCCTTGCCCTTGAGCCAAATACCCGAAAATCAAGGACATTGAACCTTTCTTGTACTCGTTTTTTTAACTCACTGGCAATAAGTTTGTCATTAATGTTCATTTTTCCTCCTTGTCTTCTTAAAAAAATTAAACCCAATAGGCTTGTGCATATATTAAAAAAATACCTAATGAAAAATGTAGTTGTGTGTCCCGGATAGTCGTCATTATTATTTAATTCCGTTGATATTGCAAATAGTTTATCCACTCTTTTAAGCCGGTTTGAGCCAACCGGCAATGCATGTTCAACATCTCTAATCTCCAAATCCTGATGCCAGATCCCCAAATATCTCACTAAGCTTTGACTTTAGTTTCAGTTTAACCGTGACTTTGCCGGGTTCACATTTTATGTAATCTACAGTAGCATGTTCCAAATAGGAGTTGTTAAGGATTTTATTGTCTTTCAATTTTGGTATCTTGTTCAGATGACATGTAATCAATTTGGTATTTTCTACATCCTTGCCATATTCCATGAATGGAAGCTTTTTATTAATCCAGCGCAGGAACATTTTGTAATGAAATGGTATAAGATCAAGAACCTTAAACGTTACTGACCTCACGCCGTCTTCGAATTTACATGAGTCATAGTCGAGCCTGGCCTCAATATCAGGCGTGTTTAGAATAAAGTAACCATCATGTAGGCTGATTGAATAATCCTGCGCAAATATCAGGATATATTCGTTTATAAACTCTTCTTTAAATTCAAATTTGCCCTTAGCTATGTCTTTGATTGTGTCTAACATAAACGCAGATTCCTCCTTTCTAGAATGTTTTTATTTGACAGGACAAACATTGTGAGGTATTAATATTGCATGGAGAACTGAAATGCCAATAATCAGAGAACTTGATAATTTAAAGAAACTTGAATCAGTCGGCTTCAGCACTGCCCGACAAATGGCAGGCGGGCATGAACAGGCAGAGACACTAGCCGACGTTATTGAGAAATCACATGTCGACAGCAGGGAAAGTCTTAAGGAGTTTATTCACAATGAAAATGCCAAACTTGAGCTTAACATAAAAGCAACAATAAGTAAGGAACTTAAAGATTTATTGATCAAAATCTTCGGCATTATTGTAGGAACCGTAGGTATTGCCGTCACAATTCTAAAACTGTTTCCATAAAATACGTAGAGTGGGACAGCCTATAAGTATCAACTAATTAAGAATATTTTTTTGGTAATTTAATTCCACAGGATGCTCCCTTCCAATTCATTCCAACTCAATCGTATTTACTTCGCCAAATTCCGTCAATGGCTTATCAAATTGTTCCATATCTCCAATGACAAGTAATTTTATCTCATCAGGATGAAGATATTCTTTTGCCACACGCTCTATGTCTTCTCTGGTTACAACCTTTATGTTATCTACATAGGTTTCAAGATAGTCTAAGGGCAAACCTTTATATTCTAATCCAACCATCTGGCCAACAACACTGGCGCTTGATGTGAATTTAAAGATAAATTGATTTATATAAGTATCCTTTGCTAATTCTAATTCATTGTCATCAACATATTCTTCCCTGATCTTTCGCACTTCATCCAGGGCAAGGTTTATGGCCTTTACGGTTGATTCACTCTTGGTCTGGCATGATGCGAAGAAGAAACCGAGATCTCTTGGCGTATGAAAAGCACTGTATGCCGAATATGCCAACCCTTCGTCTGAACGAACCTTGCTAGGTATTCTGGCAGTAAAGCTTCCACCCCCAAGGATAAAGTTCATTATCTTGATTGGAAAATAATCCTTATTCAGACGGTGGATACCTATGTGACCAAAAACCACATGTGCCTGGTTGATATCCTTGTAAATATAATTTATAGACCTTTGAAATTCCTTCTCAACCGCAGGCACTTCCGGGAAATCTATGTCTGCCTCTTCCCACTCTGCAAAAACGGTCTTTATCTTTTCTATAATTTCCTGAGCATCAAAATCACCTGAAATACCCATAATGACATTATTCGGGTGAAAGTACCTCTTGTGAAAGGTAACCATATCATCTCTTGTTATATTTTCAATGGTATCTTTATACCCTATTGTCCTCCTGCTATAGGGGTGATCTTCCTTATACATTATCTTCCTGAATTCCCTGAACACAATCCGTCCGGGGTTGTCATTTTCTCTTCTTATATCTTCCAGTATTTCATCTTTTTCCTTCCTGATCATGTCTTCCGGAAAAGCAGGATTCATCAGTACATCGGCAAAAATCTCCAACCCCTTGTCAATATCCTTCTTCATTGCAGAGAGTGAAGCTCCGCCCGATTCTCTTCCGATATTTGTCTCTACAGATGCAGCAATAAATTCCAGCTCCTCATTCATCTTTTCGTATGCTCTTGTTTTTGTACCACCCCTTCTCATCACACTGCCTACAAGATTTGCAAGTCCTGCCTTTTCCCTGGGTTCATAAACGGCGCCTGTCCTGACACGAGCCGTAATTCTAAAAACAGGCAGATCGTGATCTTCAAGAAGGTAAAGGATCATACCATTGTCCAAAACCAGTCTTTCAGGCTTTGGCGGTGTAAACTCAATTGGCTTGTACTTAAATTTAGAAATTATCCTGGCCCCCTCAGATTGGGGCTCTGTCACTTGAGGCTCAATAGTCTGTCCACCATGGCCGCCATGTTCATTATATGCAAGAAGCTTTTTTGCCTGCAAAAAAGAGAAACTTGACAGTATGAAAACCAAAATGAATATATAACTTAGTGGAGATTTACCCCGTAGGAATAAACTGTGCGCCCGTCCGACCGGCAACGGGCGGGGAAGCATAGGGATTGCAAAATTAGATAAATTCTGCTTTTTTGCAAAGGATTTAATACCCCATACAAAATCCCAACGGGGTTTAACCTTTTTTGTTTTCATTAGTTGATTCCTTTCCTTTCTTTTTATTCACTAAGATGGCAACTGTTCTGTTGGTTTTCGTAAAATATTTATCTGCAACACGCATAATATCCTCTGGTGTTACAGCAATTGTCTTTTCAACCAGAGTATTAATATATCTCCACCCATAGATCGCCTCATATGAAGATATTTTGCTTGCCAGTCCTGATGCGGATTCCAGGCTTCTTATGAAACCAGCTTCTATCTGGTTCTTTATCTTTTGTAATTCATGGTCAGTTACAGGTGTTGTTTTTAGTTTCTCCAGCTCTTCGTATATTGCTTCTTCAACTTCCTCTGCCGTATGAGGGTGACGAGGTGTGCAGAAGAAGACAAAGGTATCTGCATATTTGGATGGCCCTCCATACGCACGTGCCATTACGGCCATACGCTTGTCTTCTATCAGGCTTTTATATAACCTTGAAGTCCTCCCATGTGAAAGTATCGCTTCAATAACATCAAAGACATATTGATCCGGGTGACCAACTGCAGGTTTATGATAGGCTATAGACAATACGGGATTGGCATCATATTCCACGTAAATTCTACGTTCTCCCCGTTGTTCTGGTTCTACAGTCGTAACCTCTGGTGGAGAAGGTTGACGTTGAATATCACCAAAATACTTTTCTATAAGTTTGATAATTTCATCTGGATTTATGTCTCCAACAACAACTATAACTGCATTGTTCGGTGAATAGTATTGTTTAAAATATTTAGCAACCTCTTCCTTTTTCATATTTCTAATATCTGACATCCAACCTATAACAGGCCAGCCATAAGGATGAGCCGTATACGTGGCAGCATTTAATTGCTCTATTAACAGACCAAACGGGCTATTTTCAGTCCGAAGGCGCCTTTCTTCCATCACAACGTCCCTTTCAGAATAGAACTCTCTCAGGATGAGATTCTTCATACGGTCAGATTCCATAAATGCCCATAATTCAAGCCTGTTTGCAGGCAGGTTACAATAATAATATGTTGCGTCACTACCGGTAGATGCATTAAGACCGGTGGCGCCATTCTTGAGATAAATAGACCACATTTCATCCTTAACTATCAATTCCTTTTGTTTTTTCCATACTTCTTTCAATCCCTCTTCTAATTGTTTTATCTTTTTTTGATCAGCATTATCACCTTTGGTTTTTTCAGTTGCAATTTTTGAAATGAGTTCATCTTCCTTTTCCAGCAAAGGCTTTTCGCTATCATAATCCCTAATCCCAAATATCTTCGTACCCTTGAACATCATATGTTCAAACAAATGAGATGCACCCGTAATCCCCGGATGTTCATTTACAGAACCAACCTTGTAAACAATACGGAGTGAGACTATGGGAACATCGTGTTTCTCCAACATCAATATTTTTATGCCATTGTTGAGTGTATGTTCCTTAACATCAAGCTTTAACTTTTGGGCATACGAAGTTACACAAAAAAAGAGTATTATGGGAATTAACAAAAACCTCATTCCAAAAATCTTCATCAAAAACTCCTCTCTATTTGTTTTTTGACTAAGCTAAGCTCAGCTTTGCAGGATCAACAAGATATACATGATTTTTTCATCTTTCTTTTATGATCTTGAATATCCAGTAAATCCTGTCAAACATAAATTAATCTTCATACCAAAAACCACATTTATCTTTTAGATGTGGGAAAAAATCTCTTCCATTGTATGGGTATAACTTGCACATATGAGGTCTACAATCATGTATTTTACAAATTGCAAAACCACTTTCATCATATAAAAGGTTCTGACATCGTATCGAGGTATGGCAACAACCGCCACATCGTTTACAGTTTCCTTTTCTTTTTTTTTACTGATTGAGCGACTTCTTCTATATTAAAGAAGTAATAAAGTCTCCTCCATATTTGATGTTTCAAAGACATGAATAATATATCTATTCTTTGCAAGACAAACTCACTTTCTACTAAAATTCTTATTTTAATAACTTTATACATTAAATCAAATAAAAACAATCAAATAAAAAATCAAATAAAAATATTGACAGGTCTTGAATTGTATGATATATGATGAGATTCAAATTTGTTCAGGATAATACACTTTCAAATTTACAAATGATTATGACAAAGACTTTTTTAGCTAAGAAAGAAGAAGTTCAAAGAGAATGGTGTTTAATTGATGCCGAAGATAAGGTCTTGGGAAGAATGGCAAGCCGTATTGCTATGATTCTCCAGGGTAAAACAAAGCCTATATATACACCTCATGTCGATACAGGAGATTTTGTTATAGTTATTAATGCAGAAAAAGTAAAATTGACTGGTAATAAGATAAATAATAAGGTTTATTACACTCATTCAGGCTATTCCGGAGGGCTTAAGAAATATCCCGTAAAAACATGGCTGGATAAACACCCGGACAGGGTTATAAAGTTAGCGGTTAAAAGAATGCTGCCGAAGACAAGGCTTGGACGTGTTATGATAAAAAAACTGAAAGTTTATTCAGGACCAGATCATCCACATGATGCTCAAAAGCCAAAGGTTATGGAAATTTAATTAATGGAAGCAAAAATGAGTAATGATACAGATTTTGTTTGGGGTACGGGCAGACGAAAGTCATCTGTAGCAAGGGCCAGAATAAGAAAAGGCATCGGAAAGATTGTCATTAACAGTAGAGAACTGGATGACTATTTCAGCAGGGATCGGGATAAATTTGCGGTCAGAATGCCATTAAAAACCACGAAAACCATCGGCAAATACGATGTGTTTGTAAACGTTCACGGTGGTGGTTTAACCGGTCAAGCCGGGGCGATAACTTTAGGTATTGCTAGAGCCCTTTATAAATCAGATCAAACACTTGCAGATAGTCTAAGGGGCGCCGGTCTTTTGACTCGTGACAGTAGAATGAAAGAGCGGAAAAAGTATGGTCAAAAGGGGGCAAGAGCAAGCTTCCAATGGACAAAGAGATAACGTCTCGGAAATTCTATAACCTCCTCGAGTTACGCATCCTGCGCAACTCTTTCAAAATGGCTACTGCGACATCCATGTCGCTGCTTCACGCCATTTTGGACACATAAATGGAAATCCCTATACAATCAAATTAAAGGGGATTTTTTAAGACTATTGCTTATCACCTCACACAGCCACATTAACCGCCATTAGCATCGCCGGAAACTTCTGAGCTATTTGTACTTTCCAGTTTTTTATTCTTTTCAATTGGTTCAATTTACTCCTCATAAAGTTTATTTTTTTCTTTTAATACCTCAGTCTTAATGCTTTCATCAACACTAACAACTATCTTCCCATTGAACTTAACTAAATCTTTGAAGTAGATTTTTCTTCCGCTTATATTAACTTTACCGCCGTTAACATTGACTTCGGCCTGCACTCCTACATAATAGTCTTTTTTTGTAAACCGAATTGTTCGATGATATGTTCTACACTTCGTGTACGGTTCATCCCCACGTGTGTGGGGAAAAGACTCTTTTTACCTAAAACATGACAATCGGCTAAACTAGATATTAGAAAAAATTAAATGATACTCAGTTCAATACAAATTCATACGCCACTCCACTAGGATGGCGAATTTTCAAAGCGTTCAGCTTCGATAATCCTTTTTGTAGCTTTTTCATAAACTGAGGATCTTTTTCATTTTTGTTAATGTAAACTTTTCGGCGATCTGGAAGATGTTCGAATTTCCCGAATAAAAATAAGATGGATTGGATTAAGGTATTCATCTCTATGGGCGTATTATCCAGGATTTCCTTTACAAAAAAAACTAAGAGGTTAGCAAAGGTTAATCGAAAACTAGTCATGAGTTGGTCGAGCTCAACATCGACATGATAAACTTTACGTTTGCCTTGAATGCGCGCGTAACTCTTTACTCTGTTTGCGTAACACGTTAAATTGTTTCTTAAAGGGTTCTTCAATCGTCGTTATTTTGCGTTGAATTCTTCCGATGTCACGCTGACAAGATTTAAGATTTTTTTGATTTCGTTGGGACTGCTCGCGCTGACCGTCTTTATTAATTTTGCTTCTTTCTTTTAGTCGACGTTCTTTCTCAAATAAAGCCTGAAGTTTTTTCTCCTCAACAGTGATTTGCGAGAGCGGAACAGCCAACTCTGTTTGCAGTTGTCGCAGGTCGATTTGAAGATTCTTGATTTTCTCTAACATTTTTTCATCGGGAACAAGTTTTTTACCATAGCCCACAACCTGATAAAAACATGTTGAGGCTTTCATCATGGCGTATTGTTTTTCGCAATAAGGCCAACGATCAAAATAAGCTTTCACAACTTCTGAAGCATCAAAAATGGTTTCAGGGATACTTGTCACTAAACAACATTCTTTGCCATTGTCCCATTTAACGTGTATGGCACGACTTTCGTAAATGTACTTGGGTTCTTTTGAGTCAATTAACTCTATACGACAATCTGTAAGGGACGCTCCCGGTCCGTGTTGATAACGTTGCGGTATTTGAAGATGTTTAAATTTGCGGCTTTGAATTTGGTTGGTATCAAGGATGGTAATGTAATAATACTCTGAGGCGGAAAAAGCTCTGAGTGTTTCAACGGCGTTGCCGGCCCCGTCAATGATCAGCACACGACTACAGCGGGATTTCTTTGTGCGAGGCGGCTGCTCTTCATTTAATAGTGCGTCCAATTCGTCCATCGTTCGTAAAGCATTTTTTCGCAGATCTGCATTGCCGGAAAATGTGCGAAGATACATAGGGCGGCCAGGGCCGTCATGGATAATGACTTGCTCTAAGCATCCCATGACGCGGCCTGGCATAGTTACTTTACCTTTGCGGCAGCGTTTGGATGACCATAAGGGTTTGACATTACCGTCGATATAATAACAGGCTACTTTGTGATCCTGAGGATCGTATCGTTTCCAAAATTGATGCCAAAATCTTGCATTGCAATCAATCAAGTCTTCTGAGACCTGAAGATACTTGAGTTCTCTGAGATATTTGTCAATGGTGGCATTTTTATAATTGTAACCGCAGCCATATTGCAAAGCATTCCCTAAAGGGGTATTTATGTTGCGCGTTGCTCCATTATTCGTTACCAAAGGCAACAATGTTACGGCTAGATTTTTGCGATTCAAAACATCGACAGTTATTTGAGAAAGAGATAACCGGGAAAAATCTTTGTTTTTGACTTTATCTGTAATGGAGGCAAACTTCGTATGACGAACCTTGGAAAGACGATTGTAACGCACAGAAAATGTCCCGTTTCGATTACGTGCCCAAATATGATCGCCATCTCTTTTGATTTTTTGTGGTTGTGCTTCCATGACTTTTTGTAAGCGCTTTTGAATCGTTGTGTTCCAGTGCTCAAGAATACCAACATGTTGTGCTAAGGCTGAGAAAATTTCAATACCAGCAAACTGAAGAATTTCTTGCTTTTTTGTTTTCGACTTAATGCGGGTTAATTTGAATTGTTGGCGGAATTGATCAATGCGGCAACGTGTTAATTCGATTTTCCATTGATTGTATAACTCTTGCTGCAATGATTGCGATGTTAGATGACGATTATAGGATAATGTGCCGTGGATTAATTCGATTTGTTCTGCAGTCATCTCCCGGGCATTTCCAGCATGGCGTTGGTCTTCCAAGCCGTCTACGCCTTGCTTGGCATAGTTCTTTTTTAATCGGAAATACTGAGCAATACCTATTGGCGCATGTTGACTTTTAAAATATTCTTTCACGGTTAATCCAGATTTTTCAACATCGTTAAAAAGTTTGAGAAATTTTTCTTGTCGTTCGGTTTTTGTAAAATTCAACGAGACCTCCTTTTTCTTAAGGTTTTACTCCTTGCAGTTTAAGGAGAACTCGTCGATAAGCCAATCAAAATATCATTAATATTTTTCTAATATATATTTAGCCGATAATTATGTAATATGACGCTAAATTCCGCCAATGATACCGTTGCTATTGTTGCGGATGATGACGGTGTTGCGGCAAATGGTCGTGGCAACATGGACATCACAAATACACAGGCAAGCCTTACAGTAACAGACGCCAGTGGTGATACGCACGGGCTGACCGTCCGTCAAAATAACACAACGTTAAGTGGTGGTACAACCTCTACAGAGCTGACATTAGATGATTCAGGGGCAACCTTTGCCGATGAGGATACTGGTGATCCGGTTCGTGTTACCGGCGTTGCAGATGGTACTACTGACTTCGATGCCGTGAATTTCAGACATTTGCGGAAGTTAGATGCCAAGATAGATAATGTAGCCACTGATGCCTTCTCAGGTATTGCTTCTGCGGCGGCATTGGCAGGTATTCCTGAACCAGCGCCAGGCAAAAGAATTTCGCTGGGTGTTGGTTACGCCAACTACAAGGGAGAGAATGCCGTTGCATTTGGCGGCAAAGCCATATCGCTAAATATGTAAGCATGACGGCCGGCGTAGGCCTAAGCCGGAGTAATGCTACAGCAAGCGCTGGAATTGGTATCAGCATTTGGTAATAGCGTTTTGTAATGATGGTTATTGACGGGAATGAGAGGATATATTATAGAACCTCTCATATCCCGTTTTTTTTTGGACGGAATTTCAATTAAATTGTATAGTAATTTCCATTCCTGACCTGTCGTCAGGACAGGTTTAAGTACTTATAAATCAACAAGATACAGTTGTCCCCATCATCCTCTCCTCTCCCCCAGGGGAGAGGGTTAGGGTGAGGGGTTAACTTGTAAGGTAAACCACCAGCTATGGTGTGACTAAATAAGGCTATGCCGTGTAAAGCGAGAAAATGCTTTTTATAAAAAAACATGGCTTTGCAAATTGATTTATGAAGTAGGGTAGGTTAAGCCCTGTGGAGTAGAGCTATTATATTACTCCACAGGGTGAATCCAACTTTATTCTTAGACGTTTCAAGAAAATATAATGGTTAGAAAAAAGTATAGGATTAATACCCTCTTTTAGGCGCTTTCCTCAAGCCCCCGGCTATGCCGGTGGTCAATGACTTGTGCGAATGATAGTTTCGGATTAATGGCCTTCTGCCCGCCCGGATGAATCCCGTCTGCCGACAGACCTCTCGAAAGAGAGGCTGGTCATGTTTGTTTCCTCAAGTCCCCCGGCTGTGCCAAGCCAACAACGACAGTGATTTGTCAAACCTGAAGGTTTGAGTTACATTTAACCATCTTTGCCGACAGCCCTTGGACGTGGAAGGCTACCCGCCTGTACCTATTCTGACAGAAAGCCATTCCGCTACACCCCGCTAAGCTGGGTACAGTTGGCAATTGTCGTCCGCCGTAGGCGCTAATTTTTTCTAAGCCGAGCTTAGAAAAAATGTTGTTTACTCAAATAGTACTCGACCCTGGTCATCAAAAATTACATCTCCTGCCATGTGTATTCTTATACGTCCTAGACTGAGATCCTTTCTGGCAGCAAAGTTCTTGCAAGATTGTACTGCATTTAAGATCATGAATAGCTTATTGACCAATTCCTTCTGTCCATTGTTATAGCCCCACTCAAGAGGAAAGGATTGATTGTCAGGATGTACAACTGTTGCAAAGCCAGGTCCAGTAACATTTAACTCTGATTCTGCCAGTATCGCTGCCAGTTGATTTGCATATTTGCGTGTATTTGGAGGTGTCCAGGTTTCGTGTGTCAGCTCTATATGCAAGTTATTATCTTTATATATCTTCTGCAAACCCGTTAGTTGTTTTATAACCTGTGTACGAATATCAGGGGACAATGGTTTAAACACATACTTACTGACATGTTGTTCGAGTGTTTTAATACGCTCAGCGAGTTTCATGAGCGCTTCCTTTTCATCGCCGGAGAAGCGCTCAAGGGCGATAGATCGAAAAGGTGTAAGGAGCTCCTCCAGACGCTGAACCTCTGCTGTTTTCACTTCAAGCTTCTCTTTAAGCAACTTTATCTCTTTTGCTAGTTTTTTAGTCTCTGTTGTGGTGTTGCCCCATTTAGTTAAGAGAGCTATTTTTACGTCCTTGATAAGTTCATCTTGTTTTTCGAACTTTGTCTCTAAATCGGGTTTTTTTATAACTACTAAAGTCAAATAACCTATACCTGAAAGAACTGCTGTTGCCAACGCCACAATTACAGCCTTAAAAATGTAATCGAAATTCCTATTAGTAGACATGCGCGCTTATACTGCTTTATTTGAAACTATTTATTCTATTTACTACTATTTAATTTTTTATATAAAAACAATTCTCTACTTGCCTGAAGTAACATCCCCTTTTCACGATAGACCACTCCCAGATTATAATGAACATCTGGTAAGTTTGGATTAGACTCAATTACTTTCTTATATTCAAGGATTGCATCATCATACATTCTCTTTTTACTATAAACTATACCTAAATTGTAATGAGCTGATTCGTCATCGGGATTTAATTCTATAGTTTTTCTAAACGACGCAATAGCATTGTCATGCATCTTCTTTTTACTATAAGCAATACCAATATTATAGTGAGCTTCTGCATATTCAGGATTAATCTCAATAGCTTTCTTGTATTGTGAAATTGCTTGAGTGAACATTACCTTTTTTACGTAAGCAGTACCGAGATTATTATATGCCTCAGCATATTCTGAGTTGTTTTCAATTGCAATTTTGTATTGTTCAATTGCCTCGTTGTACATTTTTTTACTATCGTATGCTATTCCTAAATTATTATGTGCTTCTGCATAATCAGGATTTAAATCCAAAGCTGCCTTATAGAATGGTATTGCTTTATCTATTTTACCTTGCTTGGAATAGACAACTCCAAGATTATTGTATGCCACCACATAATCAGATCTAATTTTAATGGCTTTCATATAGTTTGTAATAGCATCTTCTAATCTTCCGTTGTCATCACAAATAATACCAAGATTATTATAGGCCTCTGCATAATCAGGATTTATTGTTAAAGCCTTTTTATGTGCATGAACGGCTTCATCATGATTTCCTCTTTCTCTACACACAGTACCGAGAGCGTGCCAGGCTTCAGCGTGATTTGAGTTAATATCAAGTGCTTTTTTAAATACCTCGTATGCTTCATTCAGCATTTTCTTTGCCCTGTAAGCAATACCAAGATTAAAGTAGCATGATGCATTATTGGGATTAAGTATTAAAACCTTTTTAAACAAAGAAATAGCCCTTTCGTGTTTTCCCGTGTTATTAAATGTATTGCCCAATTCAAACAAGACACCGACATGCTTATTATCTATTTTTAGTGCATCGTTATAAGCTGAGATTGCATCTTCAAATAACTTTTTTTTGTAATAAGAGAGTCCCATATTGTAATAAATATCTGCTTTGTCTTTATTACTAACTAATGCTTCCTTATATTCGGAAATGGCTTCATCGTATTTTCCTTCTTTATAATTAATAAGTCCCATATTGTAATGTGCATCCTGGTATTTAGGGTCGATGTTTAAGATTGCTTTAAATTTGGAAGCAGCTTTTTGATTATCCCCATCTTTTTTGTAAATAATACCAAGGTTATAAAGTGAAGCAACGTGTTCAGGGTCAATTTTTAAGGCATTATCAAGTTCTTTCTTTGCATTTGAAATCAATCCTTTTTCTTTGTAACAAAGTCCCAGATAGTAGTGTGTATTTACATCAGAAGCGCCTGCTTTTTCAACAGCTAATCCGTTATCGTTCTGCTGGGAGCGGAGTTGTCCATCTTCCTGCCCGATGGTGTCACTTGTGCTAGGAAGATTTGTTTGTCTGTCCAATTGCGTCGTTTTGTTTACTGATTTAGCGTGTACGACTTTATTTAATTCAGAAATTGCTTTATCAATCAATCCTTTTTTTCTATAAAGAACGCCAAGATTAAAGGCCGTATTGATGTGCTTTGGATTGAATTCTAGTACTTTATTATATGTATTTATTGCTTCATCAATTTCACCATTATATTCGAAACATAAACCAAGATTATAGTATATTGATTCCTCATTATGATTATATGTTAAGGCCTTTTTAAGTTCTGAAATAGCAGGACCAAAATTTCGCTTCTCTTTATAAGCAAGTCCAAGGCAATAATGCGAAGATTGATCTTTAGGATTAACCTTTACAACTTTATTTAATATGGAAATAACTTCATCATACATTCCAACCTCGTAATAAACAATTCCTAGATTATGGCAGGTATTCAAGTTGTTTTTATCTAACTCTATTACTGTTTCCCACTGCTTGATTGCTTCGTCAATCTTATCATTGTAATATGCTAGAATACCTAATTCATAATATCCCTCCGGTGCAGTAGGGATTCCAGCTTTAGTTAATCTCTCTATTTTTGCCTTCAGCTTATTTAACTTTACTTTAGATCTTTGAGAAATCTTAACCTTTTTCTTTCCTAACTGTAACAAAGAAGGGATATTTGCGCCTTTACGTTCTATCTTTAACATTTCTTCTAAATCTCTTTTTTGTTCCTTTAAGAGGTTTCTTCCTTCTTCATACATATGATTTACAATGTTTAATTGTGCCTTCAAGTCATCTATTTGTGTTTCTTTTTGCTTTAATTTATTCTCTAGGGTTTCTCTTTGATAGAAATACCACGAAAAAATTCCCCTTATAAATTTTATAGGTTTTAGGATGTAGTTTTCCTTTATCAATTGCGCTATGGTTTTGTCCTTTTCTGTGGATAAACTTTCCATTTATTTTCCTTTCCCTGAAACTAGTTCAGGACATGCCTTTATTACGGCTTGAGCAGCCGCCAAACGTGCGATTGGTACCCTGAAAGGAGAGCAGCTTACGTAGTCCATACCACTCCTATGGCAGAATTCAATAGATGACGGCTCTCCTCCATGTTCCCCACAAATGCCTACTTTTAAATCAGGCCTTGTTTGTCGTCCTTTTTTAATACCAGTATGAACCAGTTGTCCTATACCTTCCTGATCGAGAACCTGGAAAGGATCCTTTTCTAATATACCAAGTTTTGTAAACTGTGGTACAAATGATCCAACATCATCACGGCTATATCCGAATGCCATTTGAGTTAGATCGTTAGTGCCGAAAGAGAAAAATTCTGCATGTTTTGCAATCTGGTCAGCGGTTAATGCCGCTCTTGGTATCTCTATCATCGTGCCAATCTTATAATTTATCTTTACACGCTTTTCTGCCAAAACATTAGTTACCACAGTTTCAATATCATTTTTCAAGGTACTCATCTCTCCATCTGTACCAATAAGAGGCACCATTATTTCTGGAATAACTTTAATTCCCTTCTTTTTAACATTACATGCCGCTTCAATAATTGCCTGTGCCTGCATTTTGTAAACATCCGGATAAATAATACCTAATCGGCATCCCCTAAGTCCCAACATTGGATTTATCTCCTGGAGACTATGTACTTTATCCCTCACCTCTTTAAAACTCATCCCCATATTCCGGGCAATTTCTTTTTGCAAGTGTTCTTCTTTGGGTAAAAACTCGTGTAGGGGTGGATCAAGGAGTCTTATAGTTACGGGTAGGCCATCCATAATCTTAAAAATCTTCTCAAAATCACCCCTTTGCATAGGCAGCAATTTTTTCAATGCGCCTTTATATAGCGTGGTTACCTCATTAAATTTCTTCTTTGTCTTCTTTATTTCTTCCTTGAATGAGCGGATTTTCTCTTTTGGTATTTTGTCAAGCCCATTATTCATTTCTTCGACAACTGCTTCAAGGTTCCTTACGTCACCTGCTACGAGTATCGTCTGGCGGACATAGTCAATACGGTTTTCATCAAAAAACATATGCTCTGTTCGACACAGTCCTATTCCTTCAGCTCCAAAATCCCTGGCTCTTTTTGCATCTTCTGGTGTATCGGCATTCGTCCTGATTCCAAGTTTACGAATCTCATCTGCCCATTTCATAAGTTTACCAAAATCTCCGCTGAGTGTAGGTTCCACTGTGGGCAATCTTCCCAGTATTACTTCACCCAGAGTACCATCAAGAGAGATATAATCCCCTTTCTTTACAACCTTCCCATCAACGGTAAATTCCTCTTTTTCATAACTTATTTGAATGTTACTACATCCTGCCACGCAACATGTTCCCATTCCTCTGGCTACGACTGCGGCATGTGAGGTCATGCCACCTCTGGTTGTAAGGATTCCCTGTGCGACATGCATACCTCCAATATCTTCCGGTGAAGTTTCTATACGCACAAGTATAACTTTCTCTTTCCTTGCGGCTAACTTTTCTGCCTCGTCGGCGTGGAATGTTACCTTACCAGTAGCTGCTCCCGGTGAAGCAGGCAATCCGTATGCAATTACGTTTCTTTTGGCCTTTGGATCAAAAGTAGGATGAAGGAGATGGTCTAATTGATTAGGGTCAATCCTGCTAATGGCAGTCTTTTTATCAATAAGTTTATCCTTTACCATATCTACGGCTATCTTTACGGCTGCGTGGGCTGTGCGTTTCCCATTACGTGTTTGTAGCATGTACAACTTGCTTTCCTGTATAGTAAATTCCATATCCTGTAAATCTTTGTAATGTTTCTCTAACTTGTTTTTTATGTTCACCAATTTTTTATATGCCTTGGGCATTTCTTTTCCCAGATCACTTATTGGTTCAGGAGTCCGTATACCTGCTACCACATCCTCACCTTGTGCATTTAGCAGGAATTCGCCATAAAATTTGTTTTCACCCGTAGACGGATTTCTGGTGAAACAAACACCTGTTGCAGAATCATTACCCATATTTCCGAAGACCATTGCCTGAACGTTTACGGCAGTTCCTAGCAAGCCCTTAATATCATATATTTCTCTATATTTTATTGCTCTTGGATTATTCCATGATTCGAAAACTGCAGTTATTGATTTACGCAATTGTTCTTTGGGATCTAAGGGGAAATTGGCGCCTGTTCTCTTCTTATAAATAGCGATGAAATCTTTGCAGATAGCCTTTAGTTGGTCAGCAGTAAGTTCCGCGTCGTTTTTCACCCTTGCCTTTTTTTTGTGCCTATCCAGTATCTCTTCAAAATCGTGATGTTTCATACCCATTACGACATCACCAAACATGGTTATAAATCGCCTGTATGCATCCCATGGAAATCTTTCGTTCTTTGTTTTCCTGATAAGACCCTGGACCGAATTAGGATTAAGTCCAAGATTTAATACAGTATCCATCATTCCCGGCATAGATGCAGCAGCGCCGCTTCTAACAGACACCAGCAAAGGATTCTCCGCATCGCCTAATTTAGCGCCCATTACACGTTCAAGGCGGGAAAGGTTCTTATCTATTTCATTTTGAAGTCCAGGAGGGTAAGACTTGTTTTTTTTATAATAAGCATTACAGGCCTCGGTTGTAATTGTAAATCCAGAAGGAACAGGAAACCTGAGATTTGCCATCTCAGCCAGATTTGCACCCTTGCCACCGAGTAAATCTTTCATCAAGCATTGCCATCGGCATAACCGTTACTAAAAAAATATATGTACTTTTTCTTCATAAAAAGTCCCTCTTTTTGACCTTATTTATTATTAAACACAATATAGATAAAGTATAACTCATACTATCAAACATATTTATGCCTAGCAAGAAAATTTTACGTATATTATTTTGACACAAGGTTAATGTTTTGATAGCATTATTACAATTTTTAGATTGTGATTGTAGATTGCAGATTTTGGTGTTAAGGAGCTAATTTATATGTCTAAGATAAAAACAGCCTTAATAAGCGTATCTGATAAGACGGGAATAGTAGATCTTGCCAGGGGTTTGGCAAATCTTGATGTAAAGATGCTTTCTACCGGAGGCACCGCCAAACTTTTGAAAGAAAACGGTATTAATGTTACAGAGGTTTCTGAATATACAGGCTTTCCGGAGATAATGGATGGCAGGGTGAAGACACTTCACCCAAAGATTCATGGCGGATTGCTTGCAGTAAGAGATAATGAAAGTCACATGAAACAGATAGGGGATTTAGGTATAGGAACTATTGATCTAGTAGTTGTCAATCTTTATCCATTTGAAAAGACGATAAAGAAGGAAAACGTTTCCCAGGAGGAGGCTATTGAAAATATTGATATAGGCGGGCCATCCATGATCAGGTCTGCATCCAAGAATTTTAGGCATGTTGCCGTTATAGTTAATCCTGCACGTTATGAAGCGGTTTTGGGTGAATTAAATAAAGGGAATTGTGAGCTGTCTATTGAAACACGTCATAAGCTGGCCACGGAAGCGTTTAAGCAAACCAGCAATTATGATAGGGCAATATTTAATTATTTTGAAAAGGGGCGTAAAGAAAAGTATCCGGAAACATTAAGCCTTGAACTGCATAAAAAGCAGGACTTAAGATATGGAGAAAATCCCCACCAAACAGCAGCGTTTTATGTTTATAAGGACTTTGAGGTGTCTTGCATTTCAAATGCTGAACAGATACACGGTAAGGCGCTATCTTTTAATAACATAATGGACACTGATGTTGCTATTGAAATCGTCAAGGAATTTGAAAAGCCGTCCGCCGTCTTAATCAAACATGCAAATCCCTGTGGTGTTGCAAGTGCTGATGTACTCAATGAAGCGTTCAAAAAGGCATACGATTCTGACCCTGTTTCAGCTTTTGGATGTATACTAAGCTTAAACAGAAAAGTTGACGAGAAGACTGCGGAAGCCATTACTGAACCAGGCCATTTTGTCGAGGCAATTGCAGCGCTGGGATTTGAAGATGAGGCTATTGAGATATTGATTAAAAAACGTGGCTGGGGAAAAGACCTTCGACTGTTGAAGTTGAACTCTTTAAGTGAATCAACTATAAAAAAGGAACTAAATGATTTCAGGGGTGTAGTCGGCGGTTTATTGGTTCAGGATAAAGATATGTGTTCTGGTGACAAAGACCAGCTAAAGGTAGTTACACAAAAGACTCCGACTGAAGATGAAATAGAAGAGTTACTATTTGCATGGAAGGTTTGCAAACATGTCAAGTCCAATGCAATAGTCCTTACAAAGGATAAGATGGTAGTTGGTGTAGGTGCTGGCCAGATGAGTCGTGTTGACTCTACTAATATCGCAATTCAGAAGGCAGGTGATAGAACTTCAGGGGCTGTCCTTGCCTCAGACGCATTCTTTCCATTTAGGGATAGTATTGACCTTGCAGCAGAAGCAGGCATTATTGCCGTAATCCAACCGGGCGGTTCCAAAAAAGACGAGGAAGTGATAAAGGCGTCAGATGAACATGGCATCGCAATGGTTTTTACCGGTGAACGACACTTCAAGCATTAAAGGATTAACTTGCTTTATAGTCAAAATCAAAAGAAAAACTTAGCGTTCATATATAAAAGCAGCGTTTGTGAAGCCGGTTACCTGTGAAGCTTGTTTGTCCGAAAAGAATCCAGAATTAAAAGATGTATTTGAAAATGTTGATTTTGTTCAGTTTACAACCAGCAGAGAAAATGTTGAGATACTGAGACAGCTTGTTGAATTATTCAGTGCAAAACCTCTACATCATGTATCGCCTGATATTCTCGGCGATGCCTATGAGTGGATTTTACGGTATTTTGCTCCTCAGAAAGCCAAAGAAGGTGAAGTTTACACTCCGAGAGAGGTAATAAAGGTTATTGTGGAAATGCTTGATCCTAAGCCTGGTGAAAGCGTTTATGACCCTGCTCTTGGCTCCTCCGGTATGCTTATTTCTTCATATCAGCATGTAAAAGATGAAAAGGGTGAGACAGGAGTTGATAAACTCTTTCTCTTCGGACAAGAAGCAAACCATAAGACTCTTGCCCTATCAGAGATGAATCTCTATATCCATGACATACGAAATGCGAAAATTGTTCTTGGAGATACCCTGCTATATCCGAAATTCAAAGCATGTCCTGAGCGAAAGCGAAGGAACACTGAAGGTGTTAAAACCTTTGATGTCGTTATTGCCAATCCCCCCTGGAATCAGGATGGATACGATGAAGAGGTGCTGAAAAAAGGCGAATTCTGGCGTGAACGATTTCATTATGGTTTTACACCTCGACAGTCTGCCGATTGGGCATGGATAGAACACATGCTTGCCTCGGCAGATGAAAACAGAGGAAGAGTGGGTGTTGTTATAGACAATGGTTGCCTTTTCAGAGGCGGTAAGGAAAAGGCGATAAGAACAAGCGTTATTAACAACAACCTTATAGAATCAGTTATTCTCTTACCTGAAAAGCTCTTTTATAACACAGGGGCGCCAGGGGCAATAATAATTCTAAATAAGAATAAACACAAAAAAAGAAACGATAAAGTTCTATTTATAAACGCAAGCGCTGAATATGAGCAGCACCCTGAGGTCAGAAAACTCAATCGTTTAGGAGATGTACATATCAAGAAGATAGTAGGGGCGTATCGCAATACGCCCTTACAGGATGTTGAAGGTTTCTCAAGAGTTGTAGAAATGGAGCAAATAAAAGAAAATGATTATAACCTGAATGTTACTCTTTATGTATTTCCAGAGGAGGAGATGGAGGAAATTGATGTTGCAAAAGAGTGGGAAGAAAGCAAAAGGATTGAAAGGGAGTTACTGGTAGTTGAAAAAAAGATAGAAGGCTATCTTGAGGAATTGAAGGGAGGTTAATGATGTTTAAACCAAATTTTCACTATACAAATAAGATTGTTAAAAACCTCACCGCAATCTCTGAGGCAAGAACAATAATCCTAAATTCACCACTCATTCCTAAATGGGAAGTCTCATTGAGAAGGGATGCTCTTATAAAAAGTGCTCACTCTTCCACAGCAATTGAAGGCAACATCCTTTCTCTGGAAGAGGTCAGGAACTTAGCAGCAGGCAGGGATATAATTGCAAGAAGAAAGGACAAACAGGAGGTCTTGAATTATCTTGAAGCATTAGAAAAGATTCCTGAATTTGCAAAAAAGAATCAATTCTTATCAACAGATCTTTTGAATATTCATATGATAGTAACAAAAGATACTTTGGATAATCCAAACGATGAAGGCGTATTCAGAAATCGCCAGGTGGTTGTCGGGAATAGAATAACTGGTGAAATTTTATTTATGCCGCCGCCAACAGAACAGGTTCCTAAAATGGTTGATGTTTTTTTTGAATGGTTTAATTCACCAGAAACAAACGAAATTGACGCGGTTATAGAAGCAGGCATAATGCATTATGAAATTGCAAGGATTCATCCCTTTATAGATGGGAATGGCAGAACAGCAAGGGTTATGGCAACTCTTGTACTATACAGGAGAGGCTTTGATGTCAAAAGATTCTTTGCATTAGATGACTACTATGACCACAACAGACGTGCCTATTATGCAGCATTAAAGAGCGTTGACCAAAATACCCTTAATATTACGGGCTGGCTCGAATATTTTACGGACGGAGTAGCGGTCAGCATAGAGGAAGTAAAGAAGAAGGTTATCGGTCTTAGCAAGGATATTAAAGCCCTCAAAGAAAAAGGACAGATAGCTCTCACTGAAAGGCAGATGAGGATTGTGGAGAGGATAATAGAGAAAGGGAAGATTACCAACAGGGAAATAAGAGAGATGTTTGAATTATCTGACGAGGCTGTGCGAAAGGAGATTGCTAAGCTCACAAAAATGGAGGTCTTAAAAGGTAAAGGCAAGGGGAGGTCTGTTTATTATATCCTCACATAATGGTTGGCGATTAGGTTGGCGATTAGGTTGGCGATTATATAAATATGACAAGAACGAAACTTACCGTCATAAATTGTGACCGGTTCAAAACACTGAAACATTCAACGGTTACCCCATATACATTTACCGAACAAGGCGTTTCTATGCTGTCAACGGTTCTGAATAGTGAACGAGCAATTCAGGTAAATATTGCCATAATGCGTACATTTGTAAAATTAAGAAAAATTTTCTATACACATAAAGAGCTTGGCTATGAATAAGATTAGAGAAAGAATTGAAAAAATTGCTCAAAAATACGATTTACAGGTAATCTATGCATTTGGCAGTAGAGCAAAAGAGGTGCTCAGGATGGTGGAAGAAAAGATAAAACGTCTTTCATTTGAATCTTCAGACCTGGATATAGGCATAAAACCAAGGAACGTTCTTACGGTAGAAAAGAAGGTAGAGATTGCATTGGCCTTTGAAGATGTTTTCGATGTGCCTAAGGTTGATATAATTATTCTCCAAGATGCACCAGTGTTTTTGGCCCTTGAGATTGTAACTGGAGAATTACTCTATGCAGAAGACTCAAATCTAGAGGCAGAATATCAATTATACATAATGCGTAAGGCAGCGGAGTTAATTCCATATGAACGTATGAGGCAGAAAATGATTTTGGAGGTTTAAGGATGGTCAAAGGAAAGATCAATAAAAAAGTTGTCACAGACAGAGCAGCATGGGTTTGCAAGATGGTAGAGTCCATAAAAGACATGCCATTAGAGAATCAAAAGGAATTTCTGCAGGACCCCCGAAATGTAGCCGCAGCAGAGTCATATTTAAGACGCGCTTTAGAGGCATTACTCGACCTTGGCAGACATATTCTTGCTAAGGCCTTTGCTCAGCCTGTAACTGAGTACAGAGAAATTGCAAAAGGTCTTCTCGAAAAGAAAGTACTTCCAGAAAAAGAGGGAGAAATTTTAGCTAAGATGGCTGGCTACAGGAATCGCATGGTTCACTTTTACCAGGAAATCACATCTGAAGAACTACATGAGATATGTAGAGACCACATAAATGAAATTAATACAGTGCTTAATAAATTAAAAGAATGGCTCAGGAACAATAAGGAGAAGATGGATGAGGGGATTTGATACGTTATGATAAGAATTTGTACTTTGGTGTTCATAGCCTGGATTTCGCATAATCTGCAAATGTATTATATTATAAGGGTAAGCATAAGGCAATTCACATGAATTGCACGCTTGCTTTATATACCTTAGTAAGTCATAAAGCAGGGCTAAGGTCTTGCCCTACATGTGGTTTTACTGAATGTTTACGTTATTGGACAGATAGCGTAGGGCAAACCTTTAGCTTTGCTGAGCTCAGCTTTGCTTGATATTGAAACTTGCAAGGCTGAAGCCTTGCCTTACAAAATATATGATTATAATGGAATGAGAATTTGTATTATCTATACAAGACAAATGCAAAAAAAACATAAATTTATCATATTTTAAAGTAAATCCCGTTGGAATTTCACCTTCCCTTCGTACCTGTGCACTGAAATGCTTCAGCACGCAGGCCTGTACGCTGTACAAGTACTTTGGAAGGTAGGCATACGATTTTGGGAGGTGGGCATGGGTATTCCTATACGGGGGGAAAATTTATATAAAATTTTAAGTAATGCAAATTACCATTTTATAGCTATCAATGGTAATAAGATATAAGACAGAAATGAATGGACATTCGAGAACATAATGACAAAAAAGAGTCAAAGTATCACGGATTTCCTTCAATTAAGTTTGTTCAAATCTTATTCAAATTCATAATCATATAATAGGGGAATAAAAGCCATAAAAATGACTGGAAAACTGGAATTTAAGCAAACAGAGATAGGAAGGATACCAAAGGAGTGGGAAAGTGTTAAACGGAGGCAGGAGGTCACATGATAGATACGCTAAAAGATATTATATCTAAAGGCGTGGCTATTGATATCTTTAAAGCCGAACAGGCATTCGCTCTTTTAAATGAGATAGGAAAAAGATCAGAAGTAATAAACAGAGAGAATTTTGGCCATCTGTTTGGTAATTTGCAAGACATTCTTGTAGAACAAATTATCTTGGCGGTGAACAAAATATATGAGCATCCTAATCGCAGATATCCCATTAGAAGTATTCCTGTCGCATTAAAGATTCTTGAAGAAAACACTGATGACCCAAATAAACATTCGAAACCAATGTTTGCCATTAAATCATTACGAGACAAAAAAATTGCACATCATGAAGCAATAGAGGTGGAAGAATTAAATAAAACTTCTTTGGACGAAGTTCAAAGGTTGATTGAGTTTGCCAAAAAAACTACTGGTGCTATAGGAATTGTGTATTTAAACATTGCTTATGAAGCGGGTGGTGGTAAATATTTCCTAACCAGTGATGCACAAATGGCTGCTCGTGCTTTGAATCGCCTTTTCAAGCGAGCAGGGTTAGAGCATGAAATATAAGAGATTAAATCACGAAAATTGTAAACAAATACCAATTGGCATGATACCGAAGGAGTGGGAAGTGTGTAGTCTTGGAGATGAAAGCATTACTGATTTAATTATGGGACAATCTCCACCATCTGCTACATACAACGACAAAGAACAAGGATTACCATTTTTACAAGGCAATGCAGAATTTGGCGAGATGTACCCATCGCCTATACTTTCATGTTCTCAACCAACAAAGCTTTCTGAAAGGAATGATGTCTTACTTTCCGTGAGAGCACCTGTTGGAGACGTAAATATCACACCATATAGACTCTGTATCGGCAGGGGTCTGGCTGCAATTAGACCAAAGAAAAACAAGTTAAATTATCTTTTCCTTTTTTACTCTCTTAAGTTTGGAAGCAAGATATTTGAATCATTATCAATGGGGTCAACATTTAAAGCAATTAGAAAAGAGGAAGTCGAAAAATTTCAACTCCCCCTCCCTCCTCTCCCCGAACAGCAAAAAATCGCAGAGATTCTTTCTACAGTTGATAAAGCTATTGAGAAAGCAAATGAAAACATTGTAAAAACAGACAGGCTGAAAAAAGGCTTGATGCAGGTGTTGCTGACTAAGGGGATAGGACATAAGGAGTTTAAGGAGACTGAGATTGGAAAGATACCGAAGAAGTGGGAGGTTGTTAGAATAGAAAAATTAGGAGACGTAATCACAGGAAAGACGCCACCAACTTCGAATAGTGTGTATTGGAATGGGAATATCCCCTTCATTACTCCAGTAGATATTCATGATACAAAATTTGTCTATGAAACAGAAAGAAAAATTACAACGAAGGGAATACAAAAAGTTGGAAAAGTCTTACCTAAAGATACAGTATTAGTCGTGTGCATAGGATCAACAATTGGTAAAGTAGCTTTAACGTTTAAAGAAAGTATTACAAATCAACAAATAAACGCAATTATAACTAATAATATCGTTTCTCATTATATTTATTATGCAATTTCCTTAATATCAGCTTTTTTGAAATCATTCTCAGGTACAGCAGCAGTACCTATTATAAAAAAATCACTATTCGAAAAATTAAGGCTTGCTCTCCCAGCTTTCCCTGAACAACAAAAAATCTCTGAAATATTGAGCACAGTAGATAAAAAACTGGAGTTATTAAGAAATAAGAAGGAGAGATTTGAAAGAATTAAAAAAAGTTTAATGAATGATTTGCTAACAGGGAAGAGAAGGGTGAAATATGAGTAGACAGAATACGGTAGACAGTAGACAGAGTAAGACAAAAAGATTTGAGGATTTGGAAGTCTGTAAGAAAGCACACGAACTTACATTGAATATTTAACATTTAAGGAGGTGTAACAAATGAAAGTAAAAGAGATAATATTTATGGTAGAAGAAGATACTGAAGGAGGTTATACAGCAAAAGCACTCGGACAATCTATATTTACCGAAGCAAATTCTTTAGAGGAATTGAAAAAGAATATTAAAGATGCCTTAAAGTGCCACTTTGATAAAGAAGAAGATATTCCAACTGTTATTCGCCTGCATATAGTTAAAGAGGAGACTTTTGTATATGCCTAAAATACCAAGAGATATTTCTGGTAGGAAAATGGCAAGGCTACTCAAGATGTATGGTTACAACATAGTAAGGGAAAAAAGGGAAGCCACATAAGATTGCTTTCAAATTTCAAACGTTTAGAACACAAAATTACTATACCAGACCATAAACAGATTAAGATTGGTACTTTAAATAATATTTTGAATGATATTAGTGGCTACTTAAGAATAACAAAGGAATAGCTAATAAAGGAGTTGTTTAAAAAATGAGGCATTGGGCGGAATGTGTCGTACAACAACAAAAAACGCTGAAATCCTAAGCACAGCAGATAAAAAAATGGAGTTATTGAGAGAGAAGAAAGAAAGGTTTGAAAGGGTTAAAAAGGGGCTTATGAATCATTTGTTGACAGGAAAGAAAAGGGTAAAGTTAAATTGAAGGAGGTTTAAAATGAAATACCTTGGTATAGCACGCAAAGAAAAAGGGCAAGTTATAATGCCGGACGCCTTTCAAAAAGTGCCTGAAGGAAAACAGTATGAGGCTATCGAGTTAGGGAATGATATTATTTTGGTACCTTCACCGGTTGATAGGGAACGGCTTGCCCGTATAGAACGTCTTGCTAATATTTCAATTGAAGAACACCGTAAAACACTTAAAGGGCTTGCAAAGTGAACTGGATTACTCTGGAAGAAAATCTCATAATTCATGAGCGGGTTATTGAGGATATTATTCATTTTATAAAACAACATTCAGAACCATGGAAAGAAAAATAATTTTACTAAACAATAAAATGCTGAAATCCTGAGCACAGCAGATAAAAAACTAGCGTTATTAAAAGAGAAGAAGAGAAAATTTGAAAGAATAAAAAAAAGTTTAATGAATGATTTGCTGACTGGAAAAAAGATATTAAAGTTAAATTAATCCCCTCACCTAACCCTCTCCCACGTGGGGAGAGGGGAGGGTGAGGGGGAACTATTGTATTTTATTGTTTTATAAATATTTAAAATGAAAATTCCTATACTGTTAAATTAAAACACAGGAGGTAAAGATGAAATTAGAAATGAAAGAATTGGAAGATTTGGCTGAAAAGTTAAATATATCAAAGGAAGACCTCTTGCACGAGGGACTTAAGTCTTTTCTTGAAAAGAAACTAAGAGAGATAAAGACCGATATTTTTAAAATCACATCAAAATATGGTGTCCGTTCGGTTGAAGAGTTTGAAGAAAAGTACAGAAAAGGCAAGGTTGAAGAAAAAGATACATGGCAGGATTTACAGAGGCTAGATCACCTTGAGTTTAAAAAAGATGAATTAGAAAAGGCGTTGGGGTCGCTTTAATGATAGTTGATGTAAATAAACTAAAAGAAGTAGCTGAAGTTGAATTCGGTTATATAGTAAAGGATGTGATTATCATTGATATTAATGAGTTAAGGGTGATATTGAGAGATGGCAGTTTTTTAGATATATGGTTCTCTCTAAAACTTAAAAAACGTTTTAGCTACCACTGGGAAAGAAGACATATTGATGGAACGATATATCGGCACGATAACGCCCCTCATAAGAAGTGGGAATATATTAAAACCTTTCCTAATCATTTTCATAATGAAGATGATGAAAAAGTTATTGAAAGCAACCTTAGTGATGTACCAGAAAAATCTCTTAGAGAGTTTTAATGTTTATTAAGGAAAGATTGGCTTGATGAATGTTTTGTTGACTGGGAAGAAAAGGGTAGTTGTAAGTTGACAGTTAACGGTAAGCAGTCGGCATAAAAATCATGCTGATTACGGTTTATTATCAATGTTGGAGGTAAAGCATACAATGAAAACAAAAGGGATAGAGTCAATAGCTGAGAGACTTGAGAGACTTAAGCTTACAAAGTCTGAAAAAGATGCTCTATCAAATCTAATTACGGATATTAAATCATCCTGGCCTGATGCAAAATTAAAAATATTTGGTTCTAAAGTAAAAGGAGTATCAGATGAAGAATCTGACTTAGATATTTTAATAGTTCTCCCCTGTGATGTCACAGAAGAGACAAGGCGTCAGATAATTCACAAAGTATTTGAAATAAATCTCGCATTTGAATCAAACATAAGTCCCCTAATAATGGCAGAAAAAGAATGGGAAAGCCCTCGCTTTTCTCTACTTCCGATCCATACCTTTATTGAGGAGGAAGGAGTTCCATTATGAATGATGAAAAGGATTTAAAGGAGGTACTTCAATACTGGCTAGAAAAGTCTGAAGATTCACTTGCCGCAGCAAAGGATGAATTAAAGGCAGGTCGCCTTTCTTTCTCCGTGAACCGAATTTATTATGCATGTTTTTATATTATAACTGCAATCTTGCTGCAGAAGAAACTGCGTTTCCAAAAACATTCTGGAGTTAGGGCAGCATTTCACAAGCACTTTGTCAAACCAGGCCTGGTAAGCCGCGAAGATGGACAATTCTATGATGAGTTGTTTGAGGCTCGGCAGAGAGGTGATTATATTGAGCTTGTTAGTTTTGAGAATGAGACGGTAACAAAATGGCTTAAACAAGCAAATAAATTTGTTGAGACAATTAAATCACTAATTTTAAAGAATCAATAAAATTCTAACTTAAAAGGAGATATTGCATGAGCGAGATTGAAGGAATTAAGAGCAAAATCAGGAAAATTATGCCTATCCTCAGGGATAAGTATAAGATCAAAATGATAGGTGTTTTCGGTTCCTATATTCGAGGTGAACAGAAGAAAAGGAGCGATATAGATATCCTGGTTGAATTTTACGAAGCTATTGACCTATTTACGTTTGTAGAACTTGAGGAATTTCTGAGCGAAGCGCTTGGCATTAAAGTTGACCTGGTGATGAAAGATACGCTGAAACATCGAATAAGGGATGGGATATTGAATGAGGTGGTGATGGTATGAAACGGGATTACAGGCTTTATATCGACGATATTCTTGAATCTATAAAAAAACGGCTTCCAAATGTTGAGTCATTAATGGAAGAAGTGTTAAGGAAAATGGATGATGATATGGGAAAGGACTGATGTTAAGTATGAAGAAATTTTCCGAATCCCTGATTGTTGAAGATTATTTAATTCAGAAGCTTACAGAAAAAGGTTGGAAGTTTGTCCCTGCTGATAATCTTGAGAGGGATAGTTATAAGGAACCTCTGCTTATTCCAAATCTAGTTAGGTCTTTGGAAAGGGTGAACAAAGGTGTGCATATTAGTGACGAAGAGAAAAATAAGGCATTAAATGAACTTATGCTCACAGTTACAGGTATTGAAGGGTCAAAACAAATTTTAAATTTTTTCAAATTCGGTATACCCATAAAGTTTGAAAGGGAAAAAACAGTAAATTACGTTCAGTTATTTGATTTTAGAAAAGTAGAGAACAATGATTTTATTGTGACAAGACAGGTTAATTATGATGGAAGAGAGAGAATAAGGACAGACCTGATGCTTTATGTGAATGGTATTCCCCTAGTAAATATTGAGTGCAAAAACCCGGTGAGTCTATCTGAGAATTGGTATAACGCATATAAACAGATAAAAGACTATGAAAAGATAGTCCCTGAGCTTTACAAATATGTACAAATAGGAATCGCTGCTGAAAGCTGCGCTAAATTCTTCCCCATAGTGCCCTGGCAGGATGAAGTCAAAATAAACGAATGGAAAATAACCCCCCTTAGCAAGGGGGGAACACCCCCCTTCATCCCCCCTTGTTAGGGAAGTAAAGGGGGGTGTCGATTCCATTATCGAAATGCTCTCATGTAAGGGCGTATCGCCATACGCCCCTATCTTACTCGATATAATCCAAAGCTATCTTTTCTTCAGAGTTGAAATGGGTGAAGCCACAAAGGTTATAACAAGATATATGCAATACAGGGCTGCAAATAAGATTGTGAACAGGGTTATAAAAAATCTTAGAGGAGAGGAGGATAAGAACAAGGGGCTTATCTGGCACTGGCAGGGAAGCGGAAAAACTCTCACCATGATATTTGCTGCAAATAAACTTTATTATGAAAAAGAACTTACAAATCCCTCAATTTTTTTCATAGTTGACAGGGTTGAACTGGAGGATCAGCTATCTAAAGAATTTTATTCTTTAGATATTGTAGTGCCTGAAATTATCGGTTCTATAGAAGAGCTTAAAGATGTCTTAAAATATGATGATTATCGTGGCAAGAGAGGAATATTTATTACGCTTATTCACAAGTTCAGGTATGAGGAACTAAAGGAATTGCAGAAGGAAATAGAGGAAATTTCTAAACAGAAAGAAACCATAGCGAATAGAAAGAACGTTATTGCATTTGTGGATGAGGGTCACAGGACACAATATGGTATACTTGCAATTCAAATGAAAGCAATACTTAAGAACGCCTTTTTCTTTGCCCTTACAGGCACCCCGATATCTAAAAGGGGAAGAGACACATTCCTGGAATTCAGTTATCCCCCGGAAGAACCTTATCTCGACAGGTATTTTATAACTAACTCAATTAAGGACAAATTTACTAAAAAGATTGTTTATCAACCAAGGCTTGAGAAAGAATGGCACTTAAAAAAGGATATGTTGAATGCATTTTTAGAAACTGAACTTGAAGAACTTCCTGTAGAGATCAGGGATAATGTTGATGAGGAGACAAGGAAAAAACTAAATCCAATAAAACTTTTTCTTGAAAATCCACGAAGGATAGAATTAATCGCTGAGGATATAGCGACGCACTTTAAGGAGAATATTGATGGAAAGTTTAAGGCAATGGTTGTTACTGGCAGCAGAACGGCATGTGAGCTTTACAAAAGAGAATTGGATAAGCATCTTCCCGAAGATTATTCAGAGATAGTGATGACTTATGGTAGGGAAACCAAACCTATTCTGGTTGAATCAGTATCTGATTTGAAGGCACGTTATGGAGGGAGAGAAATTGATGATATAAGGAAAGATACAATAGAAAAATTTAAAGGAGAAGATTTTCCTAAAATACTTATTGTTACTGAGATGTTGTTAGCGGGCTTTGATGCTCCTATCCTTCAAGTTATGTATCTTGATAAACCTCTAAAGGAACTAGATTGTTACAGGCTATAGCTAGAACAAATAGACCGTTTAATGATTTAAAGGAAGCAGGAATTGTTATTGATTATATAGGGATCTTAAAAGAATATAAGAAGGCTCTTGAAATGTATAGTAAAGAAGACATTAAAGGAGCACTTTTCAGTTATGACAGTGTTAAAGATGAGTTTGGTTTGTTGATTATAGAAATCCTTGAAATCCTGAAAGAAGTACCAAAAAATTATGAAAGAGAAACTTTATTAAAGGCCATAGAAATATTGACGTCTGATGAAGTAAAGGAAAAGGATTTTATTGAAAAATATAAACAACTAAGAAAAACTTTTGAATTACTTGGACCTGATGATATCAAAGTAGGGGCGTATGGCCATACGCCCCTACATTTTTTTGAAGATTATAAATGGGTCTCAGCAATTTACGCTTATTATATGAAGATCGTTACTCAAACACCCGTTTATGAAGGCTATATCCAAAAATACTATGATAAGACGATGAGGTTCATTCATTGATCTACTGAATTAGATAAATTGGAACGAGAACTTCCTTCGGTCACTTTTGACGAAGAATATCTTGAGAAGTTGGAAGAAAGAGTTAAAAATAAAAAAGAAAAGGCGGCTAATATTCTCTTTACTCTGAACAGATTAATTCTCGTTGAAAGGCATAGAAACCCTATCTATGAATCCCTGGTGGAAAAAGTTGAACGACTCCTTGAGATATGGAAAGAAAAGACAAAAGATTATAAAAAGATTTATCTTGAAGGTACAAAAGTATTTCAAGATATAGGTACGCTTTCAGAAAGACAAAAATCTTTAGGCTTTACAGACACTGAATACGCAATATTGCTTGAGCTTGAGAAAAAGCTAAATAGTGTAAGGGCGTATGACCATACGCCCCTACTCATAGATGAGGTTAAAGATCTCTCAAAACAACTAGACAAATTTACGTTCTCTGGTTGGTTTAATCAGACAACTGTTAAAAAAGAAGTGGAGCGTGTTGTAAGGCGATTTGTTCGGGGGATTAAGAGTGAGTTTAACCTTTCACTAAATGAAATGAATGATTTGCATAAAAAGCTGATTGAAAATGTGAAAAACTATGGAACTACATGATATACAATATAATGTTTCTTACAGAGATATAAGATATCCTAGGTTAGAGTTTACGACAGGAGAACTTGTATTTGTTCTCCCTTTCGGCCATAAGCCTGAGGCCATTTTTAATAAACATAGAAGATGGATATTGAAAAAGAATGACTTTATAAAAGAATGCCTAAAAGAATCTTCAAAGAAGATGGCGATTAAAAGAACTGAGAGTGAATTTAAGGCTCTCATCTATTCTATTATTAGAAGGACTTCTAGAGAATTAGGTGTAAAGTTAAACAAGATATATTTCAGGAAGATGAAAACTAAGTGGGCAAGTTGTAGTTCTAAAAGAAATCTAACCGTAAATACACTAATGAGTTATTTACCGACATATTTAATCAAATATATAATTTTCCATGAAGCTGCTCATTTAATAGAAAGAAAGCATAATGAGAAATTTTGGGATATAATTTCCCAGAAATATAAAAGATATACAAAAATGGAGAAAGAGTTATTTTTATATTGGTTTAAATCAAGAAGACGAAGAAAAAATAGGAACAACTGCCGCTGAAAAAAGAAAATAACCATTCTAGAATCTCAATATTCTTGTTTCATAGGATTGTAGCAAATAAATAAACTTATAGTGGATAAGACTCAGTGTTTATTGCTATAATAAAAATAAAGCAATGTTACGTGTTTGACGTGATAAAGCAAAATTTATATATTTTTCGGTGTTTTCCGATATAGTTATTTACTAATTTTGTGCAATCGACTAGTCGATTGTTTCTTTAGACTAAATTGCATAAAAAAGAGGATAAGTGATGAAAATTTATGTTGGTAATCTGTCGTTTAATGTTACCGAGGAAGAACTAAAGAAACTTTTTTCTGAACATGGAAATGTATCTTCTGTAGACATAATCAAGGATAAATTTACAGGAAAGTCGAGAGGATTCGGATTTGTAGAGATGGCGGATCAATCAGAAGCCGAAAGTGCAATCCAGGCTTTAAATGGCAAAAAAGTCAAGGATAGAAACATCAAAGTAAATCAGGCACGACCAAGAAGTAACCGCCCTAAAGCCAGATCAAGCTTTTAAGGCTTAACAACTCACTGGATCGTAAAACTTCCACACTGCGCACTTCAGCATCCGATAAGTAATGTATAAATAGGTACAGCGACCGTTAAAAAAGGTGTTTGTATTGACTCAGAAGAGAGAGGGTTAACATATCATGAAGAGTTCGAGATCTATTGAAAAGAATGAAAAAGAGGTTTCGATCCTTGTAGATACTGTGTGTCTACAAGGGATTCTTGGTTTCCCTTCACAAGCACAAGGGGTGGTTGTCTTTGCTCATGGTAGTGGTAGTGGGAGTGGTCGTTTCAGTCCACGAAACAATTTTGTAGCCCGGATTCTCCAAAATGCGGGTATCGCTACATTGCTGGTAGATCTCCTGGAAGAATCAGAAGATTGGGATCGCCAAAAAGTCTTTGATATAGATCTCCTTACCACTCGACTTTTAGGCATTGTACACTGGTTACGCCAGCAACCGGAAACACGTGAGCTAATGCTGGGTTACTTCGGAGCAAGTACGGGTGCCGGTGCCGCACTCCAGGCTGCAGCACGAGAACCGCGCGAAATTACGGCTGTGGTTTCTCGTGGAGGACGTCCCGATCTCGCCATGGAGTATTTATCACAAGTCCAGGCTCCTACCTTACTAATCGTAGGAGGTGAAGATATACCGGTCATTCCCCTGAATGAAGCTGCATATGCAAAGTTGAAGTGTCAGAAAGAACTGGCTATTGTTCCAGGTGCCACTCACCTCTTCGAGGAACCTGGTACACTGGACAAAGTGGCCCAACTGGCGCGAGATTGGTTCGTCAATAACTTCCTCAAACAGGCTTGAGGTCGCTGGGCATAAAAGACAGATCTTGCAATATCACATATAATCAAAATCACACATCATTAAAAATTAAACCTTACAATTCTTTATAGTAATATCAAGAAACTCCGGGCAGTCAATTTCACATGAGCCGAGCTCAGTTTAGTCAGTAAGTATCTGCTTCTCTATTTTAAAGGAATTATCACCGTCTATCTCACCCTTATTAAACTTTCCAAAAAGTCAACTAGCTTTTCTATGCAATCCGGTGAGATTATGTGGAATTAAGGTTTTTCTTTAGGTTTGAGTCAGTTGAGGTTTATTATCATTTTTCCTATTGATTTTAATAATTAGTTGATTATTATAAACATCAGAATTTATACAATCCAATAAATTGTCATTTCACAAAGACATATAACCCATCAGATGATGGATATGCTTGCATAAAATAAGGGATTATGGCATGACCTTCTTGATAAAATTGATTACTAATTGCACAATCTACCAGATTTCATTCCATTAAAAGGGAAGTTATACCAATGAAGACATTAGCAAACACTGTAAGACCCCTGACCTTTTACAGGGCGACAGTTGTTTTGATAATGGTTCTGGTAGTATCGTTTACTTTGCCTGCACATGCTCAGGAGAAATTGTGGAAGAAACTAAATGCCAAGATTGTTATGCTTTCACAACAAGGAAAATATTCAAAAGCTTCCAATGTAGCTAAAGAGGCGTTAAAGGTAGCTGAAAAAACATTTGGTTCTGACCATCTAAATTTTGCTACATCAATGAACTTGCTGGCGTTACTTTATAAAACCCAGGGCAAATATACCGAGGCTGAGCCTCTTTACAAGAGGACATTGGAAATATGGGAAAAAGCCCTTGGTAAAGAATACCCTGGTGTTGCAACAGACCTGAACAATCTGGCGGAACTATGTATATCCCAGGGCAAATATGCCGAGGCCGAACCTCTTTACAAGCGAGCATTAGAAATAGATGAGAAGGTACTTGGTAAAGAACACCCTGATGTAGCAAGAGATCTGAACAATCTAGCAACACTTTATTACATCCATGGTAAATACGCCGAAGCAGAACCACTTTGCAAGCGAGCGCTAGAAATAGAAGAGAAAGTACTTGGTAAAGAACACCCTGGTGTTGCAACAGACCTGAACAATCTGGCGGTGCTTTATGATAACCAGGGCAAGTATGCCGAGTCTGAGCCACTTTACAAGAGGGCACTGGAAATACACGAGAAGGCACTTGGTAAAGAACATCCCGATGTAGCTACATCCCTGAACAATCTGGCATTACTTTATTACTCCCAGGGTAAATATGCCGAGGCCGAACCCCTTTATGAGCGGTCACTGGCAATAATGGAAAAAGCCCTAGGGCCAGAACATCCAATTGTTGCGTCTGTGCTGGAGAATATGGCAGAGCTTTACAAGAAGATAGGAAAGAAAGACGAAGCAGAAAAATTGGCAAAAAGAGCAAAAAAGATTCGTTCAAGATATACAAATGATAGTAAATAATACTGGAATGAAACCGGAAAGACGCAAGGGGCCAGATATTTGGGTTAAGGCGCTTGGATGGTTTGTTGTTTTCGGCTGGTTTTTGATGTTTGTGGCTCTATTTATCATTGACAGGGCAAAACCAGAAGATGAAAACATATTCACCAAAGCTGCAGAAATTGAAGTGCGTACTACTTGGAACCAGGAATTAATTAATTACCTTTTCTACTTAATGATTTTTGGACTTTGTATAAGCATCATTGGAATTGTGATCAATTCTAGAAGACATCATCGTGAAGATGACAGATTCAGGCTTACCCTAATAATATTAGGAATAACATCGATTCTCGGTATTATCAAATATCTTTTCTCGTTTTAATGCCGGATGTATGTAAATAGAGACAGATACTTATGCCCGAACGGTCAGGGGTGATCTTCGATCATGCCTTGCTTTTCAAACAGTGACAGTTTTATTCTTTAAGTGAAAATTAACGATATCTTTCCAAGTCACGATTCCCTCAACAACACCCTGAGGTGAGAGTACCGGGAGGCAAGAAATGTTGTTCCGCAATAATAAACTGGTAGTAGTTTCAATGCTGTCTTCTGTATTTATGGTGACTATTACTAGACCCATAATATGATGAGCCTTCATATTTAGGGTATTCGTATCGCATGTCTTTTCAGAAAGAGTGTTTAAAAATGGGCTTATTGCGCCAAGAAGATCACGATCAGATATCACGCCAACGACGAGATTTCTAGATTCCACAATCAAGGTATGATGAAACCCAAAACGCTTAAAGATATCACAGATTGTGTGGAGTGAATCATCCATTTTTACCGTAATCACTTTGCGTGACATAATTGAGTCAACAGTCATTCGTGTTCTCCATAAATGATTTAAAACATTTTATCATTATCCTTATTGTCGTCATATTCTCAAAAATCTTAAGCATTTTATTTCATTTTAATGTATAGTCTGCTATGCTTCTTCAATAATAAGTCGTAGTCCACAGTCAGGACATACCCTGGCATCCGTACCAACATGGTGACCGCAAGCAGGGCATCTGCCCTGAGCAACCCATTCCTGGGATTCCTTAATTTCTGGATGCAAAATCATGTAATATTCGTCAATACTAACAAGCGCTGCCTGAACATCCTTTTTGATAACCAGGAGAATGAATCGGCACCCACACGTGCCAGCACTGCATCCTGGAGCAAGCGCTATGCGGGATGAAATGCCCTTTTCAGAAAGCATGTGAGATAACTCCTCGATCCATTCTTGCATATCTTCCTTAATTACGACCCATTCTTCATGGGCTTCTTCTGAAATTGGAGTTTTCATATAAATACCTCTCTATCCGCCTTCGCAGGGCCCCACGGGCTTCGCACGTGGGGCTCCATAACCTCGATGTAATTTTGTTCCCAGCTATATCATATATGACATTTTGCGTCATAAAGCAATAGAATAATTAGTAACCCGCCAAACGATCCGTCGGGCAGGCCCGCCAAACGATCCGTCGGGCAGGCATTTATGTCTGATATGCGATCAGGGCCTTGACCATAGGTCAGGCTTTAACGCTCGATGTTCCTATTTACACATTAATGGTATATACACATACTATTAAGAGCAAATCCATTAAAGAGACAAAAAGTCCACTTGATTTCTAAACTAAGATAATTTGTTGTAGCCTGAGTCAACTTTAATAAATTATGACAATTTAGTTCTTTGAAAGCAAAGGTCAAAATATATAATATATATAATTATGTCATTTTAGCGTCCTTTGTGACTTTGCAATGCCCCGTTAGATAGATTATACTAAAGATTTTGCCTTTTCGAATATTAACATAAAAAATTATGGGTTCGTCCTCTTAAAACAATAAGCTATTATCTAACAGGGCAAGCCTGAACCAGTCAAAGACACGGTGTTTAGTATGAATGTAATTCAATCAATAAAAGCTAAATTACTCATATTTGGGCTCAGCATCTCTTTAATACCTATTTCCGTAATCACTACCATATATTATTTTAATACAAGGAATATAATGGAGAAACAGATATTACAGGATTTAAAAGCTGTTGCAGAGTCAAAGAAAATTCATATCATTTCTTTTATAGAGGCAAAAAAGTGTCGATCCATTGACTTCAGCTCTGACGGGTTTATAAGAGACAACCTTGAGACAATTATTGCTCGAAGGGGATATCAAAGCTATACAGTCACTAGCCTAAACAAACATCTCAAGGATAACAAAATGCCGCTTGATCCCCATATTGTGGCAATAACAATAGTGGACCTGGAAGGCAGGATTATATCATCTACCGATGAGACGATGATTGGAAAGGATATGTCCGAACAGGAGATTTATATCAAAAGTATAAATAAAAACTACGGTGAAACCTATGTTGGTCAATCGTACAAATCTCCCTACCTGGATATTAACTGTATATTTATATCTGCGCCTCTCATTCTCAAACGCGGGGGTGGGACAATAGGTGTTATTATCAATGCGTATAACCTGGAATCCCTGAATGAGATTATGACCAACCGTGTTGGTATGGGTGAGACAGGAGAGGCTTATCTGGTAAACAATAGTAATAAAATAATGCTTACCAAATCCAGGTTTATAGAGGGCGCTGACCTAAAGCAAGTAGTTGATACAGCGCCTATTCGCAAAACAACCAAACATGGTGTAGAAATGACCGGCATCTATCCAGATTACAGGGGTGTGTCTATTATAGGCGCCTCGGCGTATTTCCCCGAGTATGGCTGGACTCTCCTGGCAGAAATGGATTTAGCAGAGGCCTTTGCCCCCTTGCGCGGATTGAGTATTACTGCGCTGGTAGTGGGGAGTCTGTGCGGCGCTGTAGCCATCGGCATGGGGGTTGTTTTTTCTCTTTCAGCATCAAGATCAATCAATAGGCTGAAGAGCGCAACGGAAATAATGGCAAGCGGTGACCTTATATATAGGGTTGATATAAATCGAAAAGATGAAATAGGCGCATTGGCCAGCGGCTTTAATGTTATGGCGGGTAAACTAAATCTACTTTATGTATCCATGAAAAGTCGCACGGTAGAGTTGATAAAGGCAATCAAAAAGCTAAAGGCGGAAATTGCCAAGCGCAATCGTGCAGAGGAGCAAATCAAGATATCTCTTAGAGAGAAAGAGATACTTTTGGGTGAAGTTCACCATAGAGTTAAGAATAATCTCCAGATAATTTCAAGCCTGCTCGATATGGGCAGCATGCAAACTCAAAATCAAGAGACAATTGATTTGTTTACGGATTGCCGTAACAGAGTAGATTCTATAGCCCTTGTTCATGCACAACTCTATAAAAGTGAACGATTTGATAATATAGACATGGAGGAACATATTAAGCAATTATCCAAATACCTGTTGCAAATTTATGCATCGAAGAAAACAATCAAATTTGTTATTAAACATGCCGACATACATCTTTCTATAACCAGGGCCATCCCTTGTGCTCTCGTCTTGAACGAACTGATTTCCAATGCTATCAAACATGCCTACAAAGAAGGACAGAAAGGGACTATTGGTATCTCAATGCTGGAATCATCCGATGGCGCTATGACTATAAGTGTTAAAGATGACGGTATGGGCATTCCCGAAGAGATTGACATTGATAGAACTAACAGCCTGGGTCTAAGTCTGGTAAGAAACCTTGTTTATAAACAACTAGGTGGTATAATAAACATAAAAAGGAATAGGGGTACAGAGCTTATCATAGAATTTAGACCCCAATCTGGCCGAGCCAGCCGCTAAAGTCGCCCCTGTGGGCAACTCAAGGTACGCTCCCAGACTGAGTCGGGCCTGAATTCAACCAGGAGGGTCGTCATGCCAAAGGCAGATCCGACTGGGCGGACCTCAGGCGACAGGCGTGAAAACATCAGAAATTTATCCCTTTTTGGACTCCGTCACCGCTTCTCTCCGAGGCGTAGGCTCACCACTACGAGCCAGAGACCAGCTCGTAAGGCTTAAAGGCCGGCTTCTTGCTCGTAGAGCATACAGCTCGGAGAGAGGGTAGTGCATAAGACTCGGTTTCCAGCTCGTAGAGCATTACAGCTCAGAGAGAGAGTTCTGACTCGGCCAGTTTGGGTCAAACCATTGAGAATTGAAAAAAATCTCTCTGACCCGTCATTCCCGCAGTTTTCAGGCGGGAATCCAGAAGGCAGACAGGCTGGATTCCCGCCAACGGACTGCGGGAATGACGTTGTGGGTAGCGGTAAAATGAGTAAACAATTTTATGTTTATATTCTTGCAAGCAGAAGAAATGGGACATTATATATAGGAGTAACGTCAGAACTTCTAAAAAGGATATGTCAGCATAAGAATAAGTTGGTAGAAGGTTTTTCTCAAAAATATAATGTAAATAGACTTGTATATTATGAAATTCATCCTAGTGCTGAGAGCGTCATAATAAGGGAAAAGCAAATGAAGAAATGGAGAAGGGTATGGAAGTTAAGATTGATTGAAGGTAAGAATCCGGGATGGAAAGATTTGTATGATGATATTGTTGGATAACTGGATTCCCGCCAACAGACTGCGGGAATGACGTTGTAGGGGGCGGGGAATGACGTTGTGGGGTAATGAATGACAAAGTGCGTCTTTGGAGTAGTTTTACTTAACTTTAATCAAATCTTAAAAGAGGGAGGTAAAACATGAGGAGAATAATGTTAGTAGATGACGAGGCAGTCATAACTATGCAATTGGAGAGACGCCTATCGTCTATGGGATACGACGTAGTGGGAACAGCCTCTTCAGGTGAAGAATCTGTAAGCATAACTAGAGACCTCAGCCCCGATTTAATCTTGATGGACATTGTTATGGATGGAAAGCTTGATGGCATAGATGCCGCCGAAATTATAAAAAAAGAACAGGATATTCCAATTATTTTTTTGACTGCCTATACGGATGATAAATTCATAGAGAGGGCAAAGAATGTAGAACCTTTTCGGATATATTGTTAAGCCGTTTAACGAAAGTGAAATAAAGGCGACTATCGAAATCTCCCTTTATAAAAAAGAACTGGAACGAAAGCGAAAACAGGCAGAGGAACGAATCCGCAAATTATCCAGCGTTGTCGAACAAAGCCCTTGCATGATTATGATTACGGACACCAGGGGGAACATCAAATACGTCAATCCCAGGTTCACTCAGTTTACGGGATATACCTCAGAAGAAGTTATTGGGAAAGACATGCGCTTTTTAAAATCAGGCGAGATACCGCCTGAAGTATTCAAGGAGCTATGGGAAACTATCACTTCGGGCAACGAATGGCGGGGGGAATTTTGCAATAAAAAAAAGAACGGCGAACTTTATTGGGAATATGCATTTATTTCGCCTGTCAAAAACACGGAAGGTATCATTAATCATTTTGTTGCAGTTAAAGCAGACATCACCGATCTAAAGAAAAGTGGCGAGAAGTTATTGGAGTCAGAAAGATTTGAAGTCATAAATACGATGTCTCTTGGGATTGCACATGAATTTAGTAACATCCTTGCAATCATATATGGATATGCACAGTTGTTGAAGGAAAACTATAGAGAGAGTAAAGAATTAATGGATGGACTTCGTACTATTTGCAGGAAGGTCAATGACGGCAGTGAAATCATCAAAAAGATGCAGGAATATACTAATATAAAGAAAGATGATACCTCCAGGTTTATGGCTCTTGATATAAGGGACATAATAAAAAGTGCGATTGATTTTACAAAGCCCCGATGGAAGGATATGGTCCTGACAAAAGGAATAATCTACGATATAGACAAGAAAGGTTTAAAGAAAGCGCCAACCATACTTGGTAATCCGCTAAAGTTGAAGGAAGTATTCGTAAACATAATAAATAACGCAGTGGATGCAATGCCTGACGGTGGTCGTATTTCCTTTCGCACATGGAGAAAAAATGGAAGCGTATTTATAAGCATTTCTGATACCGGCAAGGGTATGTCAGAAGATGTGCAGAAGAGAGTATTTGACCCATTTTTCACTACTAGAAGGCCGAAAGGAACAGGATTGGGCATGAGTGTTTCCTACGGTATAATAAAAAGGCATGGTGGTGAAATTGATGTGGAAAGTAAGTCAGGAAAGGGCAGCACATTTACGTTGAAATTCCCGATTAACAGGGAGAAGGCTCGTACAACAGAGTCTTCGAAACCGACCAAACAGAAAAAAGCTAAGAACCTCAACATCCTGGTGGTGGATGACGATATAAAAATATGCAGGATTCTGAATAAATTTCTATCCAAAGAAGGTCATAACGTTAGGAGTGTTGATAGTGGGGATGAGGCTATCAAACTATTAAAGAGTGAAGTTTTTGATCTTGTATTATGTGACCTGATCATGCCAATGGTGACTGGATACGATATAATAAGGTTTTTGAATATGTTGGATAAGCGGCCAAAAGTAGGCGTAATTACTGGTTGGGGAGAGGAGATTGGGCCTAGAATGAAAGAGGATATAAAAGTAGACTTTGTTATAAAAAAACCTTTTGATATCACAGAGATATCAGGACATATAAATGATTTATTCAATGCTGAGTAGGAGGGCTGAATCTGAAGATGATAAGTAATTGCTTTTTTGGGACAAAGAAAAAATAGTAGTACAATAAGAAGTAAAATACAAGCGATGGAGATGAGCGTCGGCGGACAGCAACGACATAGCTAAGCTATCGCCAACCTGAGAGGCATGTGAGCTACGTCGGGTTTCTTACCCCTAAATACTTGACCCTATTTCACAAATTCATTTGTCAAATAAAATAGTGTCTGTCCCTTATTAACCCTATAAACCCATCGGAATCAAGTCTGATGAATAAATTGTATATCTATAAAGAGAGGATTATGGGAAAAAAACCGTCATAATTCAATTATCATCAATGGTGGTTAAAGCACGAATAAACTTGTCAAATTCTACTTACTTCTTCGAATATTGTGCGGGGTCTGTGCTACGTTTTTTCTGGCAATTACAATTTAAACAAAAGATCAGCATACGTTGGAACAGGCCATAATTTCCGGGGAACAATTGTCTCCAATGTATCAATATCTTTCCGCAAATTATTCATTGTAACAAATACTTTATCACGAAATGCAGTAGAGCGTTTATAACCATCGGCAATCTTGTGTGCTTTCTCCAGCTTAGTCTCCAGTTTCTCGGTGTTGCGATATGCTGATTCCAAAAGAGCCGAAACCTTTGAAAGTAATTCTTTTTGAACATTCGCAGGCCCGTTCACGGCTTCCAGTTTTTCGATCGTCTCAGCAAGCTCTTTTATAAATGGTATAATTGCCGGAATATATAAGCTCTTTACCATATCAAGTGATGCCTTTGCTTCAATATTAATCTGCTTTATATATTGCTCAAGATAAATTTCATACCGCGCATGTAATTCCTCCTTTGAAAGTACTTTATATTTCTCAAACAAATTAACCGATTTTTTATCTATAAAAGTCTTAAGCGCTTCTACGGTGGAACGAATGTTTGGTAACCCTCGTTTCTCTGCTTCTTTTTCCCATTCATCCGAATAGTTGTTGCCATTAAAGATGATTCTCCCATGCTCTTTCATAGTATCTCTTATAATGGCCGTTGTCTCTTTGTTAATATCCTTTGCCCTCTCAAGCCGGGTGGCAATCTCATCAAGAGCTTCTGCAACAATGGTATTCAATACAATACACGGTCTTGAAATCGAAGCCGATGAAGCAACCATACGGAACTCAAATTTATTACCCGTAAAAGCAAATGGCGATGTTCGGTTCCTGTCACTATTATCTTTTGGAAGCGGCGGCAAAGTATCAACTCCTATCTCAATAGAAGTGGAAGCTTTTGACTTTGCTTTCTTCCCCTTCGCAATAGCCTCCAGAATTTCTGTCAATTCACCACCCATAAAAATCGAAATAATTGCCGGTGGCGCTTCATTCCCGCCAAGACGATGGTCATTACCTGAATTCGCCGCAGACATTCGCAATATATCAGCATGACGGTCAACAGCCTTAATAAGCGCACTAATAAAAAGTAAAAACTGTGCGTTTTCATGTGGCGTCATCCCCGGTTCAAGTAAATTCATACCATCATCAGTACTCAACGACCAGTTCGTATGTTTTCCAGAACCATTTATCCCTACATACGGTTTTTCATGTAAAAGACAGACAAGATCGTGTCTGAGAGCAACTTTCTGTAATGTCTCCATAACAAGCTGATTATGGTCTGCTGCTATGTTTGTTGTTGTAAAGAGTGGCGCCATTTCAAATTGTGATGGAGCTACTTCATTATGCTTTGTTGTAGCAGCAACCCCCATCTTCCATAATTCTTTATCCAGATCCTTCATAAAATCAGCAACACGGTCTTTAATCTGTCCAAAATAGTGATCTTCCATTTCCTGCCCTTTTGGCGCCGGTGCACCAAAAAGCGTTCGCCCTGCAACAATTAAGTCTAATCTTTCTGCAAAGTATTTCTTGTCTACCAAGAAATACTCCTGTTCTGCGCCAACTGTTGAAGTAACTTTCTTAGCCGTTTTATTTCCTAACGTGCGTAGAACTCGAAGTGCTTGTTTTGAAACGGCAGCCATTGAACGTAATAACGGCGTTTTCTTATCCAATGCTCCACCAGTATATGAGCAAAATGCCGTTGGAATACAAAGTGTAACATCTCCAGCCCTATCTTCTTTCAAAAATGCGGGGGACGTACAATCCCATGCGGTATACCCACGCGCTTCAAAGGTAGCCCTGAGTCCTCCACTTGGAAGACTTGACGCATCAGGTTCACCCTTAACAAGCTGTTTGCCGGAAAATTCCATAACTACTCCGCCCTGCTCTGTAGGCGAAATAAAAGAATCATGTTTTTCTGCCGTACTCCCTGTTAATGGTTGAAACCAATGGGTATAATGTGTTGCGCCTTTTTCAATTGCCCAATCTTTCATAGCGCCTGCAACAACATCTGCAACCTCAGCCGGTAAAGGAATTTCCTTATCAATCGTTTTCTTGAGTAATTTATAGGTATCCTTTGGTAACCTTTTTCTCATAACGTCATCATTAAATACATTAGACCCAAAAATTTTAGTAACGTCCATTTTGTATCCTCTTTAGTCTCTAAATCACAATTTCTTGCTTTTTTTGACTGCCCGTCCGAACGGATTCATCCGGGCGGGGAAATTGTCGATTTAGAGACTAAGATATAAAATAGGATAAGGTTTTTCAAGAAAAAAGAAGAGTTGATTATAAAGAAATACTACTATCTTGGGAATGTAATAAAAAAAATTATATTTGATGTGTAATGATTAAAAATTGTTGTTGTAATTTGAAATTGATTAATTTAACTATTAATCACATTAACGAATACAATTAACATTTGAGCCATTAACGCTATCTTCCTCTATCAAGTCCCTTTCTATCTCAAATTCTATCTCTTTTCTAGGTTCTAATATAAGTTTTTTATATCTTTCTTTTATGAAGGCCAATCTTTCCATTTTTTTATAATTTCTACGAACATGCATCTTAAAATTAGAAACCATCCTTCACACCTCTTTTAAACTAAAAAAAATAAAAAACTTTAATTATGAAATTATCTGCTCTTGTAATTCGATTTCAGTAGTAGTGTCGGATTATATATTTCAATGAATCAATGTCAAGACGATTTTTATTTTTCTTAAAAAAATTTAATGCAAATTATTTAAGCAAATCGAAAGTGATAAGACCCATAATCTTTCCAAAATCTATTAACTCTTTTATCTCTATGGATTCATTTGCAATATGTGATTGGTCTTCATCACCAGGACCAAAACCAACTGCCACAATACCTTTTTCTATTAGTTGTTTGGTCACTGTTGATCCTGACAGACCCATAGGTTTTGGTTTTACTCCAAGAACAGATTCTGCATGCTTAGAAATCAAATCAACTAAAGGATTATCTATAGACACCCGGGAGGATGGCAAATGGGAATCTACAGTAATATCAAATTTTGCAGTTGGATTATCTTTCTTTATTGAAGCAATAAACTCTTTAATTTTTTCTAATGTTTCCTCACCTGTTTCACCGGGTAAATAACGAATATCAAGCTCTACTCTACATTTAGCAGGAACAATATTTGGCGCCGCACCACCAGAGATAGTACCTAAATTCAAAGTAGGTGGAGAAAACAATTTGTGGGATAAACACCTAAACTTCATTTTTTTTAATTGGTTCAGTAACTCAATCATATTCCATATAGCATTGATGCCTTTTTCTGGCGTTGAACCATGAGCTTGTTTACCATAAGATGTTATTTTCAAAAACAAAGCCCCTTTTTCTCCAACGTCTATCATCCTCATATTATGTGCAACATCTGGTATAATTGCAAAATCGGCAACTATATTACATTCATCCAGCAAGTATTTTAATCCCAAACTAGATCCCTTTTCCTCATCAGCAACACCAATCAATAAAAAAGTACCATTAAGCTTTGATTCATTTTCCTTTAGAAATCTGGCATGTACCAACATGGAAGCCATTTGCCCTTTATTATCATTTGCCCCACGCCCGTACATTCTTCCATTTTTAATTACTACCTTAAAAGGATCTGTATCCCATCCATCACCAGGTGGGACTACATCCAGGTGACAGGCAACAAGCAATATCGGACTTCCACTACCTATATAGCCAGCTATATTAGTTCTTCCTTTATTCTTCTCAAAGATTTCATATTGAATACCATGTGTCTTGAAATACTTTTCTACAACACTTACAGCAAGGTATTCATTACCAGGCGGGTTAACGGTATTAGCACCTATTAGTTCAGTTGCCAGGCGTATTATTTCTTCTTCTTGACTCTGTAAATAATTAATGATGGATTCCTTCAAATTTCACCTAAATGATGGTTAAAACTGGTATATGTTTAAGCGATCTAATCTGGATTGAATGTATTGTAGTGTTGAAATATGAAGTATATCTGACTTATTAGTAATCAGCAAATATTATGATGGTTAATATCAAATAGCTGGAGCAAATAATCCCGTAATTATTTTTTGTGGTGTGATTTTTTCTGATTGTTAAGATTCATCTACTACCTGGGTATTGTTCACCTTTTCCTTCATTAATTTACCTACCTTAAAAACAACAACATTTTTGGCAGGTACAAAAGCTTCATCTCCCGTACGAGGATTTCTTGCCTTCCTCGCAGCTCTTTGTTTAACCTCAAAGACACCAAAATCTCTTAATTCTATTCGGTTCCCTTGCGATAATTCGTGGACAATCTTATCTAAAAACATTTGAATCGTTTCTTTGACTAACAGTTGTGAATTGTTAGTGTTGCCTACTATCTTCTCACACAAATCTCTCTTTGTAGTAGTTTGCATCTATTTCCTCCCTTTCATTTTACAAACTTACTTTAAAATATTTCACACAAAACTTGCTCAACATGCTATCAACACTAAGTACTTATGTCAATATGATTTTATGACTTTTTTAAGTATCTTCTTTAAAAAAATATATCTTTTATTTGACAAATATTTATCACTTCTATATAAATTAGCTTCTTTCAGCCTGCCCCCGCCAGAACCTTACTGTTGGACAATTTTTTGCTGGACAAAATGATTTTTCATTGGCATAATATTTAAATGATGCCAATAATTGTAGAAGATAGCGTAGAACATAAAAACGCCAAATGGTCTCAAAGTTCAAAAATTAGAAGATTTAGGAGAAATTGAATTAATATTATTATCAGGAGAAGAAGATCCTAATTATGCAGACTGGAAGGAGATGATAGAAACACGTCATTATCTACATTCTTCTAAGTTGTTTGGACAGCAGATAAAATATTTGGTTAAGAGTTTGAGGTATGGTTGGATAGGAGCATTAGC
>MAYW01000007.1 GCA_001723765.1 Candidatus Scalindua rubra | reverse complement strand
CTAGTTTTTCATCTTCAACTTTAGACTGTTCCCCCTTTTTCATATCTTAGGTTTTTGGAGTAATAATATATGCCCTTGACGTAAATTTCTGATGCAGGTACTTACGTCTTCTCCAATACAAGAATCGATAAATAAAATCTTGCCATCATAAATTCTTTTTTAAGTACTTAAAGATTATCTTAGCGTTTGTATCCAGGTTATTTTGAACTACGTCTTCTCTTGAACTAATTCCATGTAATTTAGGTCTGCCGATATGTGATCCCAATATAATTCTGGCCCCCTTATCTATTAGATAATTAATAGTGGTGAAATGAGCCTTAATCTTGGAATCATCAAGAATCTTTTTGTTTTCTATTGGTACGTTAAAATCTGTTCGAAGAAAAACACTTTTTATTTTTTAACATTTAACTGATTCAAGAGTCTATACTTCATTTTATAAATTTACCAAACCATCGTTTTTTACTTTTTGATTTAATATTCAATTAGAAAAATTTTGGCAAATAATTATACCCATACGTTTAACAAAATCTACTATAATGTTGTTCTTATTCTAAGTTAAGAATAGGTAGGAGGGCATTAGAGGGTGTCATATATATCTGTGGATATTTACAATTTAACGTAACTTAAAGTTCCCGAATCTTCAAGTCAGTGCAATCTTGAAATTTTTTTATTGTCAGACCGCTTGATTTTTGAAATGGATTTATATTCCTTTTGCAGCAAAAGTGCATCCTCTTCAAGATTTGGACTCTCACAAATTATTATGCCCTTTACGTCAAAGTCCTTCAATGCTCTTAATAGGTCTGAGTGATTTAGATCTGATTCTCCAAGGTTGAGATGTCTTCTTTCACCCTTCGGACCATATTGTATACCGGCGACATGGATATGCATCTCTTGCAGTGCTGCCTTACCAAGTTTATCTTCAATAAGCCTTAAGACTCTGCAAAACTCCTCGTAAGAGTTGTATTTACCAGTCCTGGCATGCAGGTGTGCGAAGTCAACACATGGGAGTACATTCTCTATATCTCTGTTCAGTCTTAAAACCTCACCTAGACCTCCAAAAGAAGACATCTTGCCTGTTACTTCCGGTCTTATAAATATTGAATTGCCTTCACCTTTCAGTATTTCAATTACTTGTTGTATTTCTTTCTTTATTATTTTGTACACAACCGTCTTTTCCTTTCCCATGTAAAAACCCGGATGAAATGCCACACTTATTGCCCCACATAAGTGACCTATGCGTGCAGATTGTAAGAGCCTGTGTTTGCTAGCATCAACCTTTCTTTTTTCAGGTGAATTAAAATTAATGAAGTACGGTGCGTGAACACTCAGAATAATGCCCTTCTCCTTTGCTGCCTTTGTAATTTCCAATGCCATTTTCTCTTTCACTCTGACACCCTGCACAAACTCCAATTCCATGCAATTGAGGCCAAGTTTTTTAACTTGCTTTATTCCTTCAATACTGGAATCATCTAATGACGAGTGTGGAATACCTGCAGTTCCGAAGAGTAGTTTTTTCATAAAAGAACTTAGCTCTTTTCAGCCCGCCTGAACAGCTTTGTCGGGCAGGTCGCTAACTTCTTGGTTTTGGAGGAGTCCAGTACCGGATTCCCGCCAGGGCGGACGTGGACGCCTCCCGAAAGGGAGGTTAAGTTCAATATTTTATGAATGTCCATTTTTTCCTCTCTTGACAACTTTCATCATAGATGATTTAATTGCAAGCTATTAGAATTTCAATTAAGAATAATCGTAATTGCATATACACAGAATCGAAGAAAGAGGATAGAGGAGTAAATCATGAAAAAGATTTCCTGTTTGTTGCTTTTTCTCTTGTTAACTCAAGTTGCAGTTGCAGATGATGTATCTGAGGCTGAAAAAAAATTGAAAACTTCAGTTAATAAAGTGTTGACAGTGTTGTCCGATCAAGAATTAACAAAAGATGAGAAGAGAAGCATAGCTACTGAGACTATCAATTCAACATTTGATTTTCCTTTAATGGCTAAATTGTGCCTGGGAAAAAAGTATTGGTCTAAACTCAATTCCGAGCAGAGGACCGAGTTTACAAACCTGTTTATAAAACTCTTTGAGGACTTTTTTGCTGACAAGATGGAAATTTTTAGCGATGAAAAAGTTGTTTTTAAGCCCCTTATTACGAAAAAAAAGAAAGTGCATATACCGACAGTTTTGCTATCCAAGGGAAAGGAATATTCAATACTATACAAGATGTTCAAATCCAAAAAGGGGTGGAAGGTATACGATGTTGAAATTGAAGGTGTCAGTATAATTCATTCATACCGTTCTCAATACCAACATGCCCTTGAAAGTGGTAAGATCGAAGATCTGCTATCAAAAATGAGAGAAATAAAATTAGAAAATAAAAATTTATAACAGCAATTCTTTTTTATAGTTTCTCATCCTACTAATAGCTACTTATTTTATGCAATCATTTCTGAATTTTTATACCAGGTATGTTTTAAACAGACCAATATTTGTCATCCTTGTGTTGCTGGGCGTATTCTCGTATCTTGGGTTTCAAGCTAAGGATTTCAGGCTTGATGCCTCAGCAGATTCTTTGATACTCGAGAATGACCAGGATTATAAGTATTTCCGCGAAATAAACAAAAAATACGGCACAGCTAAGTATTTGCTGATGACATATAAGCCCAAGGGTGACCTTTTTTCCCCTGAGACGCTTAAAAACCTTGGTTCATTGCGGGATGAATTAAAGGAGATAAAGCGTGTTGGCTCTGTTTCTACAATCCTCGACGTTCCGCTTCTAAGGAATCCGCCTGTACCCATCAAGGAGTTGATGGCAAACATCAAGGATCTTGAGGATCCGGCTGTTGATTTACAACTTGCACAGACTGAATTAAGTAATAGCCCGATTTATCAGGAGCTTTTGATCAGTCCTGATATGAAGATGACTGCGCTTGTGATTAATCTTACTGATGATGAGGAATATGAATGGATCATTTCCAGAAGGAACGAACTAAGGCAGAAACAGCTCAGCAATACCATCGAGCCATTTGAACGTTCTGAACTTGAGCATCTTAAACTTGCGTATAGAAAATGCAAGACTCGCCTGTATAAGGAACTGCACAGCGATATTACTGCTATTCGTGGAATAATGGAGGGCTATAAACAGGACGCTGAGCTGTTTCTTGGTGGAGTATCAATGGTCACCGATGATATGATCACATTTATCAGAAGTGATATCAAAATCTTCGGAAGTGGTATTCTCATCTTTCTGATTGTAACCCTCGGGGTTATTTTCAGAAAAGTTCGCTGGGTAATTATACCAATACTCTGCTGTGCTTTCTCAGTACTTTCAATGACAGGGTTGCTAGGTATGTTTGGATGGGAGGTTACTGTTATATCCTCTAATTTTATCTCTCTGCAGCTTATTATCACCATGGCATTGACTATTCATCTGATTGTACGGTACAGAGAACTGCTGGTGAAGAATCCTGAATGGTCTCAACAGGAGCTTGTTAAGAAGACAGTGATTTCAAAATTTGTCCCATGTCTCTATACTACATTAACAACAATTGCCGGTTTCAGCTCTTTGCTGGTTTGTGATATTTTGCCTGTTATTACCTTTGGCTGGATGATGAGTGTTGGACTTGTTGTATCTCTAATAGTTATATTTTTACTCTTTCCTGCAATACTCATTCTGTTCCCAAAAAACAAATCAAGAGAGGATAGACAGTTTGGCAGCGGATTCATCCGATTTCTGGCGAATGTGACTCGGAATTATCCAAAAACAGTATTTATTTCAACCGGCATACTGATAGCTATCACAGTCACCGGTATATCGAGGCTAACGGTAGAAAACAGTTTTATTGATTATTTCCGGGAGTCTACCGAGATATACCAGGGGATGAAGGTTATTGATCAGGATATGGGAGGTACAACACCTCTTGATATTCTTGTGGATTTCCCGGAAATAAAAGATACCCCTTTGCCTTTAGATACCATTACAGAGCTTGGTGAAGATTTCGATGATGAACTCAGTGAGTTTGATGAGTTTGAAGAATTTGAAGAGTTTGAAGAGGAGGTAGATTCAGAAAAATACTGGTTTACTTCCGATAAGATGGAATTAATAAAGAAAGTCCATGATTATCTTGAAGGTTTGCCTGAAATCGGCAAGGTTTTATCTCTTGGAACAATGTTGAAGGTCGCTGAGGAGTTTAATGAAGGTAAGCCTCTTGATAATTTTCAGCTTGCCCTTCTTTATACTCAATTGCCTGAAAAATTCAAAGATATGGTTCTTGCGCCATATATCTCTATCCCTGATAATCAGGCCCGGCTGACTGTACGGATAAAAGATTCTATGAAGGGATTAAAACGGGACAGTTTACTCAAAAAGATCAAGTTTGATATAGAAAATCAACTTGAATTGCAAAGGAATCATTTTCACCTGGCAGGTATAATGGTTCTCTATAACAATATGCTTCAGAGCCTTTTCAACTCTCAGGTTTTAACCATGGGTTTTGTTGTGATTGCGTTAATGATTATGTTTATGGCGCTGTTTCGTTCTGTAAAGATATCCCTGATTGCAATTATTCCCAATCTGCTCTCCTCAGTCTCTGTACTCGGTGTGATGGGACTGGCAGGATTACCACTGGATATGATGACAATCACTATAGCTGCAATAAGTATTGGCATTGCAGTTGATGATACCATTCATTATATTCACCGATTCAAGACTGAGTTTGAAACTGACCGGGATTACATTAGCACAATGCATCGCTGCCATGGAAGTATAGGAAATGCGATGTACTATACCTCACTTACAATTATCGCGGGGTTTTCTATTCTAGTTTTTTCAAATTTTATTCCTACAATCCTTTTCGGTCTTCTTACCGGACTTGCAATGCTGATTGCACTTGTAACGGCATTAACATTGCTTCCGCGACTGATAATTGTATTCAAACCATTCGGAAAATAAATTGTTTGCCGTAAAGCCTAACCTATTGACATAAAGAATATTAAATAGTATTATTTGCAAATATTATCTAAACTATTAAGTATATACTATGTGATTATTGAAGGCGTAAGTCTGGTCAAAAATTATCGTAGCCAATTTAAAAACATTTTGTTAAAATCCGTACTTAAATTACCAGCTAAAAAGATGAGGGGAAAAACCCTTAAAGATCAAGCATCTGCAAAAATTGAATAATAATCATTTAAATATTTCTAGCGCCTTCACGGGGAGGATAAACAGATGAGAAAGTTCGTTTTATTAATGTTCTTTTTTGCATTAACAATTTATACATTTAATACATCCTTATGTGCAGAGGATGTTCCTGCTTCCAAAGAACAGCCTGATGAAACCGCTGGTGATGAAAAAAAGCCCTGTTAAAAAATGCAAGTAGCACAGATGAGGAAGAGGAATTTGTAGAGCTAGAAACAGTTTTCATTAAAGACCCGGCCCAGCCGTATAACAGAGCTATATTTATTTTCAATGATAAGATGTATTACTATGCATTTAAACCATTAACTAAAGGTTACAAAGCTGTTGTGCCTGAAAAGGCACGGCTAGGTGTCAGAAATTTCTTTACAAATATCGGGATGCCTGTTCGTTTCTTCAACTGCATCTTTCAAGGTAAATTTAAAGGCGCTGGCACGGAAGTATTGCGCTTAGTTATTAATACCACCGTGGGTGTAGGCGGATTTGGTGATCCGGCAAAAAAATACTTTAAACTGGATATACAAGATGAAGACTTTGGCCAGACCCTTGGCAAATACGGGATGGGGTCGGGTTCTTTTATAGAGTGGCCTTTCTTTGGCCCTTCCAGTATGCGTGGTACTATCGGGCTTGTGGGGGACGTGGCTCTAAACCCCTTGACCATTGTATCATTCGTTGTCACTCCCTTTGTGACCACAGGGGCAGGCATTTACAATGAATTTAACGAAATCTCCATAGATAAAGGAGAGGCTTATGAGAGTCTGGTTGAAAAAGCCATAGATCCGTATATTGCCGTTCAGGATGCTTATATACAAAATCGAACCAAGAAGATAAGAGAATAATCAGGTTTTGGATTCTTCTACAGGTTCTGAGATTCTATGTCTTTCTTTTCTACTTGTTAAATAGATGTACAAAATAGTTATGCATCCAATTATAGACCCAAGTATCATAAGTCTACGTTCTACTGCTTTGATGGAAGCAAACGCCTCTGCTTCACGAATCTCAACCATGAGAACCCAGTTAACAAATTTTAAATCCAGGGGTGTATACGCACTTAGTACCGGTACTCCTCGATAATCTCTTATTATCTTTGTCCCGGAGATTCCGTTTAATGCTTCCCGTGTTCCTTCTGTATCTACTTCTTTTTGAAGTATGGTTGGTTCCTTAACAAACCTGGAATTTGATCGCATAAAGCCGTCTTCACCTACCAGGTACATTTCTCCTGTCTGTCCCAAACCTGCTCTGTGAGTCAACATAGTATCCAAATGAGAGAAAGGGATTTCCATTATCAATACCCCCAATAACATCTGCCCATCGTAAACGGGTGCAGAAAAGTAAGAAGTAAATTCACCTAGATCGTAATGCCATGTATAGTCCTCAAACGCCACCCCATCCAAACCACGTGCGAAAACCTGACCAATACTAAATTGCTTAAATTTTCCAGTAAGTAAATTAGTTCCCGTAAACTCCTCTTTTATTGCAGAATATATCACATCACCATTTTTGTTAACAAAATATACGTTCACGTAACCGTAATCAGATAAATAATGCTCCATCAATGGTTGATAGAGACCTGCTAACTTAATATATTGTAAGCTTTCAAGGCCAGAAACACTATAAGCCTTTGATAACCTGGAAAAGCCTTGTCCAATTACGGGATTTCTTGCAAGGACATCCACGTCTCCAAATCTATCCTGAAAATAACCTTCTATATGGCTTTTCATCAACTCTCTGGCTGTGATTAAGTGATTAAAAGCCTCAATTTTTACTGCATTCTTAAGATATTTGTAACTTACTAGTGGAACAGTAACTAAAAAGATAAAAAAAGCTATTCCAACTGAATTAATAATCTTTCTGGTAATCATTTAATTTTATTTATTTATGAATACATTACTATCAATCAAGCTCCGCAATAAATCGATAAAATATAACATTGACGGTATGATTTCTCCAATAAAAAATCTCGAAACAAAAAAACTCCGTGGGAAATTTATCAATCCATACTTAAGCCAGGAGGTAGCAGTCATGGCAAGCGAGTTTCTTTGAGCAGTAGATAGAAAAGACTTCCTCCTTTATCGTCCAAAACACTGTACACATTTTAATATTATTCCTGAAAGATGAATATAATAAGAATCAACCAACAATTCAAACTCAGTAGTAAGGAAACATGATATTCTTACAATATACTTTTGACAGGCGTTTACGTCACGACTGCGAGGACAAACGGAATATACAGAGCTAAGCTCAGCTTTGCAAGATTTTTCTATATCCTGTTAATCCTGTCTAAAAAAAGAGTATCATAAATATCTTTCTCATGGACTTTATTGTTTTTGGTGGTGAAGGAAGTAAAGGTTGACTGTTTTAAGACAATGTAGAAGAATAAATATGGTGGTTGTCCTTTTTATATTCGATCACTAACAATGTCCTTGTTTCTTACAAAGCGGTAGTCGTTTTTTTTTATTTGACTTGTATTATTAATAATTGTAAGATGTTTAACAAAAAAACATTGCAACTATATGCATAGGTTTGAGAAATATGAAGACTACAATTACCAAGAAGGGTCAAACAGTTGTTCCATCTTCCTTAAGAAAAAAATATGGTTTGTCAGAAGGAACACAATTGGAATGGCTTGATACTGGTGATTTATTCAAAGTAATTCCCATTCCAAAAAATCTTGTCAAATCTCTTCGGGGGTGCGCCAAGGGAGAAAAATTGACCCAAAAGTTACTTAAGGATCGTAAAAAAGACAAGAGTCTTGAGTAAGAAAGAAAAAATTTTGTACCTACTTGATACCACAGCGATCTTATCTTTTCTCGAGGATGAGGAGGGTGCAGAACGAGTGGAAGAAATACTGAATGAGGGAAGTTTTATCATTCCCTTTATTGTTTATTTGGAGACTTTTTATATCAGCGTTAGAGAGAAGGGGAGGAAATAGGGGAAAAGAGGTATGCGATGCTAAAAAAACTGAGCGGAGAATATATTGATTATTTACCTGAACCAGTTCTACTAAAAGCTGGTCTATTTAAAAGTAAGTATAACATTTCATTAGCTGATTCCATTATTGCTGCTTTTGCCAGCGTCAGAAAAGCCGTCCTGGTTCACAAGGACCCCGAATACGAAAATCTGGCGAAGATAATCAAAGAGGAACGGCTACCGTATAAAAAACGATCAGAAAAGTACGGAAAATAGGTTCTATTTATTTTTTCACAACTTGAGTCGATCCAGGATCTAGTCTCTCTTTAATAAATATATTACATACATCCTGGTATGCTTCTTTACCCAGTCAAACCGTGCTGACACAATAACCCTTTTCCTAAAATGTCCTCCCCTGTATAGATTATTTAATCTTCAGATAACTTTTGAGTATAGATGAGTATATCTCACAACTCGAATCAATTATCAATCACTACTGATAAAACTATTTTCTTCAGCTATACAATACCGCTTCCCAGATAGTTCATTCTACAAGATGCGTAATTAATAAATTCTTTAAAATTAAGAACATAGCTGCGCAAATTGATTAATGAGATTTAACAATAGATATTTTCAGATTAAATTTATGAGTAGGGTTGGCATTGCCCACCAAAACAATACTAAGGGGAAATGGTGCATTTTGAATGCAATGAATCCATCGTAATTTCGTTTACTTTTAAGCTTGTGAAGTACTACAACAATCAGCAAAGAGGTAATCGATGACTTTTAATAGTATTGATGAGTTGCGAATCATGTTAGAGCAAGCTGGTGCGGCTAATGTACCAGGTTATATTGATAAGTTAAGGGCAAACTCTAAAAATAATGAAGTCTTTGATGATTTGCTATTTGAAGGACGCGCAGCACTGATGTTCCTAAGGAATGGATTCTTGGTCGAAATGCAGGAACGTCCCGACATTAGTATAAAACTTGGGAACGATCAATTTTATGCAGAAGTGAAAAATTTTCGCTTGAAAGAGCAAGACAGAATTGGAAAAGCTAAATGGAATACTGTTAATCAGCCCAGACTACAACGTCATCCAAAGACGCAATGTATACTTTTTCCCGACACATATTGAAAGGGTACCACTTAGTCAGCCTATTCTTGAATACCTCAGCTCGATTAGAAGAGGTTAGAAATAATTGAAACGATAATAACTAATGAATTCAAAGGAAATACGTGAATGGAACATTATAAGTGATTTTGCAGATGGAAGGTATATTTCATCAACAATATACCCTGAAGACATTGAGCCTGCAATTAGTAAGTACAGGTTTAATACTTGTTTTGCTAAAGTCATTTTGTATGATAAATTTTGCGGTAGCATTTACAATATCTGATGGTACATAGGTACTTTTATAAACTTACCACTGCGTAAGGCAGGAAAACAAAAACGGATAAAATCAAGTAAGTTCAACTGAGGAACAAGTATGCCAGTACCTGCTAAAATTCTAGATCTGGTTGAGCGGTTTGATCGTAATCTGGATGCTTACAAACAAGGCAGATATAACGAAACTCAGATCAGGCGTGAGTTTATTGACCCCTTCTTTGAAGAATTGGGCTGGGATATCGCCAACAAAAAAGGGTATGCTGAAGCCTACAAAGAGGTTGTCCATGAGGAAGCTGTCAAGGTAGGTCAGGCCACCAGGGCCCCTGATTACGGCTTTCGCATCGGAGGTGTACGCAAATTCTTCCTGGAAGCCAAAAAACCATCAGTCAATATCAAGGAAGATACTCACCCTGCCTATCAACTGCGCCGCTATGCCTGGAGCGCAAAACTCCCCCTCAGTATCCTTACTGACTTTGAGGAGCTTGCAGTCTATGACTGCCGTGTCAAACCAATCAAGACTGACAAGTCCTCCAGCTCCCGTATCCTCTACATTACATATACAGAATATCCTGAACGGTGGGAAGAAATAGCAGGTATCTTCTCTCGTGAGGGAATCCTTAAAGGTTCATTTGATAAGTATATCGAATCAAAAAAGACCAAACGAGGTACTGCCGAAGTTGACTCTGCCTTTCTGCAAGAGATTGAACGCTGGCGTAATCTCCTTGCAAAAAATATCGCCTCGAGAAATCCTGATCTGAGTAAAAGGGAACTCAACTTTGCCGTCCAGCGCACCATTGATCGAATCATTTTCCTGCGTATATGCGAAGATAGGGGCATTGAACTCTATGGCAGGCTTATGACTCTGCAAAATGGCGATCAGGTCTATAAACGATTATTCCATCTATTCCATCAGGCAGACAATCGTTACAACTCTGGCATCTTTCACTTTCAACTAGAAAAAGGACGTCCTGAGAACTTTGATACCTTAACTCCAGGGTTAACCATTGATGATAAAGTATTGAAAGACATTCTAAAGAATCTCTATTATCCCGACAGTCCTTATGAATTCTCCGTCCTTCCTGCTGACATACTCGGTCAGGTATATGAACAGTTCCTGGGTAAGGTTATTCGCCTTACGCCTGCTCACCGTGCCATAGTTGAGGACAAACCCGAAGTAAAAAAGGCTGGTGGTGTCTATTACACTCCCACTTACATCGTGGATTACATCATTAAAAATACGGTTGGCAAGCTCGTTGAGAGTAAGAAGCCTGGCCCACACGGTAGCGGAAGCAAGCTCAGGATTCTTGACCCCGCGTGCGGCTCCGGTTCTTTTCTGCTTGAAGCATATCAATTCCTGCTTGACTGGTACCGTGATCAATATGTGAATGATGATCCACATAAATGGGCAAAGGGACGAGCTCCACGCCTTTATCAAGGGACAGGTGGTGAATGGCGACTCACCACTGACGAGCGTAAGCGTATACTCTTGAACAATATTTATGGTGTGGATATTGACCCTCAGGCCGTGGAGGTAACAAAACTTTCACTTCTGCTGAAGGTATTGGAAGGAGAGAATGAGCAGACTATAGGACATCAACTTTCACTATTTCAAGAGCGAGTCCTGCCTGACCTGCACAACAACATCAAATGCGGAAATTCCCTCATTGGCTCTGATTTTTACCATGGTAAACAAATGGCTCTGCTCAAAGAAGATGAAATGTTCCGCATCAATGCCTTTGATTGGAAAACAGAGTTCCCAGATATAATGAAAAATAGTGGTTTTGATGCAGTGATTGGTAATCCACCATATGTGAGGCAGGAGAGTTTAGGGAATCTCAAAAACTATTTTCAGCTTAACTACAAGGTATATCATGGAACAGCAGATTTATATGCATACTTTATTGAACGAGGTATCTCACTACTTAAAACAAATGGTATATTCAGTTACATCGTTGCCAATAAATGGATGAGAGCAAATTACGGTGAACCGCTTCGACGTTGGTTAAAGCAGCAGCACATTATGGAAATTACTGATTTTGGTGATTTACCTGTTTTTCAGAAGGCCACTACTTATCCATGTATAATTGTTATTAGTAAAAATTATTCTGTCTCTACTCTTTCAGCAACACAGGTAAATACTCTTGAATTCAATAGTCTTGAAGATTTTGTAAGTGGAAATTGCTATCCTGTAAAATTTACCAATCTTGATGATAAAGGGTGGTCACTTGTAGATGAAAAAAAGATATCATTATTAAACAAGTTGAAGTCGTTAGGAATCCCATTAAAAGAGTACGTAAATGGCAAAATTTATAGAGGTGTTCTAACGGGACTTAACAAGGCATTTGTAATTGATACAGAAACAAAAGACAGACTTATTTCTGAAGATCCAAAGAGTGCAGAAATCATCAAACCTTTTTTAGTAGGTCGGGATATTAAACGATATCAGACGTTAAACAGCAATCAATATTTGATTTTGATGCCTAAAGGTTGGACAAATGAAAGTTCTAACAATACTAGTGATGCATGGAATTGGTTTAATAGAAACTATCCAGCTATCGCTAATCATTTATTACCTTTTATTGAAGCTGCTAAAAAGCGGTATGATAAAGGTGAATATTGGTGGGAATTGAGGGCTTGTGATTATTACACCGAATTTGAAAAGCCAAAAATCATTATCCCAACAATTATTCAAAATGCATCATATACACTTGATAATTCATGTTTTTATTCAAATGACAAAACATCTATTATATCTACAGACGACCTATACTTACTTGGTATCTTAAATTCAAAAGTATCAGATTTTGTAATGCATTCTATTTCGTCAACCAAGCAAGGTGGCTATTATGAATATAAACCTATGTATCTTTCACAACTTCCAATCCTTACTATCAATTTTTCAAATCCATCAGACAAAACCCATCATGAAAAGATGATTTCTTTAGTTAATCAAATGCAAGACTTTCACAAACAACTAGCACAAGCCAAACTTCCACAAAAGAAAACCGTTCCCAAGCGACAAATAGAGGCTACAGACAGGCAAATTGATGAACTTGTATATGAGCTATATAACTTAACAGATGAAGAGATTAAGATTGTGGAATCAGTGGCTTGAAAGTTTAAGCTTTAAATGACATCATTCTTGAAGAGTAATATAAATAAGAAATTCTTATATTAATAGTTAGGTACAATTACAATTTTATGAGACAAGATATTTCATATATAAACTTTACAACAACATCAATTCGAATGATCTTTGAAGGAAAGATAAAAGGACGTGCCTCAGGATTTTTCTACCGCAGTGGAAATGATAAATATCTAATAACCAACCGCCATGTTGTGTTTGACGCTGAAGATGATTTTTACCCAGAATCACTAATATTAAAACTGCATTTGAGTCGAACAGAATTGGAACTAAATGTCGATGTTCAAATTTCATTATATGATGCTAACAATAATAAACTTTGGCTGGAGCATAAGAGATTCAATGAATTGAAGTGTGACGTTGTAGCCATTCCACTAACACAAGCAACTATGACACAAGAATATTTCAATTTATTTAATAGGAGTAGCCTGACCTTTTTCGCCCAAGAACTTATGGATATTCCAGCAGTGAACCCCTTTGGTGATGTGGTGGTAGTTGGTTATCCTCTTGGCTTTTTTGACGAAGTGAATAATTTGCCTGTATATAGAAAAGCCATGATTGCATCACATTTTGGGGTAGACTTTGAAAACAGACCTTACTTTTTGATCGATGCGAACTTACACAAGGGCACAAGTGGAAGTCCCGTAGTAAACTCGCATCATACTCTTTTTAAAGAAAAAGGATTTAACGAAGGGTACAAACTATTCGGAATTCATTCTGCTGAACATTTAATGGAAGGAGAACCACTTGGGCTTAATGTGGTTTGGTATTCAACAATATTGGAAGAGATAATAAAAGGTAATAAAAAAACCTAACAACAGCGTGGAGTGAATGCGAAACCGCAGGGACCTTTTCAGCTTTTAATAGTTTGAGTCTGCAAATCGGTTTTTTTGCATATTTATACTTTGCAGGTTTCGCATCACTCACGCAGGCGTTTTAGTTTAACAAAAAACTGGAGGCAATCATGACATATTCACTTAAACAACTTAGAGGAATAGACATTGAAGAATTAATATCTGAACATGATAAATTAGCAGAACACCTAGTACCCAGCGTCAATTATTACCTTGAAGAAATTTCCAGGAGAGATCAGGACAAACAAACTAAAGTAACGTTATCATATACAAAACGTATTTTTTGGTTTACTGCTGTTGTTACCATAGCCACCATTGTTAATGTCATTGTTACCTTATAACTAATATAACAGGTTAGCCTATTTCTCTAACTTCAAAGCCATCATTGTTATTGCATTTTTACAATTGTTCTTTCGCAATATAAATACTTGTGGTCCAGAATATATCACTGTTCATAAAATTAATAAAACCATTACTCAAGCTGGTTCAATCTTGCAAAGTTGAGCTTAGCTCATGTAGACTGAACCAATAGTTTTATAAACAAGAAATGTTACGGTTCAGGCTGCCTGCTCGACAACGTCTTTCAGGCGGACAAACCTGAACCAGCAATTTAAAATAAACAAATCCCCCTATCTCCCCCTTTAAAAAAGGGGGAATGAGGGGGCTTTTACCTCTTTTTCAAAGGGAGAATATTCAAGCTGGTAATCTTATTTTAAAGTTTAATATTCACCCTTGAATATGGTATCATATGGTGGTATCTTTAAGGCGTGAATAAAAAACATAGGAAGACACTTCAAACAATATTTGAAGATCCAATCCGTTCCGATATCCATTGGAAAGACATAGAAGCTTTGTTTAAAGCACTTGGTGCAGAAATATCTGAAGGGAAAGGCTCTCGAATCCGTGCGACGTTTTTTTAATTATATCGGAGGGTACAGAATAATGGAATATAAGGATTATATTAGCAAAGTTGAATTTGATGAGGAAGCTGGAATTTTTCATGGAGAGGTTATTAATACCCGGGATGTTATCACATTCCAGGGAAAGTCTGTAAATGAATTGTGGAAGGCAATGAAGGAGTCCATAGATGATTATTTGGATTTTTGCAAAGTACGTAATGAAGAACCAGACAAGCCATTTTCTGGAAAATTTACTGTAAGGATAGATCCGGAATTGCACCGTAAAATATTTCAGCAGGCTCGATTGGCAAATAAGAGTTTGAATTCATTAGTTAAAGAGGTTCTTGAATCCCTTGCACACAGAGAGTCCGCCAATTAAAGTATAAGACATGATAAAATAAACAATCCCCCTCATTCCCCCTTTTTTAAAGGGGGATTTTACCCCTTTTTCAAAGGGTGGATTATCCTGTCAGATGAAAAACTTTCATAGGTAAGTTTGACTAACAGCAGCAGGCTGTAATACGCACCTTACATTTTTAACACGAAAATAGATTCCCGACGTGAGCTAAGCTCAGCTTTGTCGGAGTCGGGAATGACAATGTGTTGTATTTCGTTTTGCGAAGTAAAACACACACGGGTGCATTCCCAATTTTTTGTATTAGACTGTTTGGCGCTTTTTTGGAGTGCAGTAACCGTGTTACTGCCTGCATCGACACGGTCGATGCACTCCATATTCTCTTCTAATCAAGGTATTACAAAAATTTGAGAATGCTCCGAACATACACAAACCTGTCCTGACGACAGGTCAGGATTAGCGACCTGCCCCGTGTAATAAGTATCTTAAAAGAAATTAATTAAATTAACCCCTCACCCTCCCCTCTCCCCCGGGGGGAGAGGGTTAGGTGAGGGGGGACAACTGTTCCTTGTTGATTTATAAGCGCTTAAAATGGAAATTCCTATACTATTAAATTACTTTACTTATGCCAACATATAGAAATAATTTTGTCTCCCCATTACATATTACACAGGGTGCCGAATTGAGCTAATTTGTATTACATCCTCTCAGGCGCTTTGAGGCCAAGGATACTTAAACCATTCTTTATAACCTGCCTGATGGAATCAACTAATAGAATTCTGGCTTTTCTTAATTCATCATTATCAGTGAGAATCCTGTGGTGTTGATAGTACCTGTTGAACGTACTGCACAGATCAAGTAAGTATTTACTTAATATTGATGGTTCGTAATTGTTTGCAGCGCGTAATATAGTCAATGGAAATGCCTCGAGACTCCTTACTAATATCAATTCGTCATCCTCTTTTAATATACCATAATCCACATCAGTCGAAACTTTTTCACCATGCTTTCTTAAGACACTGCACAATCTGGCATGGGTATATTGTACATATGGACCTGTCTCTCCATCAAAGTTAAGGATTACGTCCCAGTCGAATAATACATCCTTAATCCTTTTTGTACTCAGCTCTGAAAAGATTATGGCGCCAATGCCAACATCATTTGCCACTTCCATCTTCTTTTCTAAATCAGGGTTTTTCCCCTCTATTATTTCATTAGCAATCTTACACGATTCTTCTAGCAATTCCTCCAGTAGAATAACCTTGCCCTCTCTAGTAGACATTTTGCCATGTTTAAACTTAATCAATCCAAAATCTATGTGTACGCAATCATTTACCCATTCGTATCCCATAAGCTCAAGAACTTTAAAGAATTGTTTAAAGTGTAACCTTTGTTCAGAGCCAACAACATAGATCATTTTGTCAAAATCATACTCTTGTTTTCTATATTCAGCGGCACATACGTCTCTGGTAGCATACAAACTTGCCTCATCTTTCTTCTTCAGGATACACGGTGGCATGTTGTACTCTTCCAGATTTACAATCAATGCATCCTCACTTATTTCGGTAAGGCCTGCATCTTTGATTCTTTTTACAGTGTCATCGAGCATTTCGTTATAAAAACTCTCACCGGCATATAAATCAAACTTTATACCCAATTTTTCATATACCCTCTCAAATTCTGTTAAACTTATTTCTTTGAAATACTGCCATATCTCTCTTGCCTCTTTGTCTCCCCGTTCCAATTTTTTAAACCAATCCCTGGCCTCATCCTCTAAAGAAGGATTTTCCTTTACTTCTTTGTGAAATCTGACGTATAGTTCATTAAGTTTACTAACAGTAAGTTCTGTTTCTTTACCACTAAATGATGAAATGCTGAACTTGGAACCCCATCTTCTAAAGGCAACGATTAAATGTCCAAATTGTGTTCCCCAATCTCCCAAGTGATTTATACCAATACACTTATAACCTAAAGCCTTGTAAAAATTATAAATCGCATTTCCGATAACGGCCGAACGAAGATGATGAACAGCCAGATGTTTTGCAATATTTGGGGAAGAGTAATCTATAACAACCGTCTTGCCCATTCCTAAATTAGAATTTCCATAAAAATCCTTTTTATTAGAAATCTCCTCCAAAACTGTCTTGAAAAGCATATTTTTGGAGACATAAAAATTCAGATATGATCCAAGTGCATTAATGCGAATTATTATGTCGTTTGGAACAAGTTTCTGAGACAGTTCAGACGCAACTTTTTTTGGGTCTTTTCTTAATTGTTTTGCAATAGCAAAGCAAGGAAACGCATAATCACCCATCTTGATGTCCGGGGGAATCTCGATCAGGCCTTCTATTTCCTCTGCAGACAGTGGGATTTCTTCTTTTAGTAGAGAGATTATGTTGTTAATGAATATATCCATATCACACGTAATTAATTTATTGTATGGTTCGCCGTTGTGGGTAATTAATATTTGGTAATAAGAAAACTAATAACCCTGCTATAGGCGTCAAATATGCTACAATTTCTAATGATGTCTTCATACTATAATGGTCTGCAATATTTCCAATTAAGGGAAGCATAAGCCCGGCAGCGCCCCAAACAAAACCCATCGCAATGCCTGAAACAGCGCTAGCCATTCCAGGATAGAATCTCTGAACAATTAAGACATTGACAGGAGCAGCCGCAAAAACAACCATACCACTAAGACCTAATAATACCATAGAACAAACTTCACTTTCATGTAAAAACCATATAAGTAATGGACATGCCAAGATTGAAGAAGTTGCTATTATTATTTTTCTATTAATATTATCTGCCAGATATCCACCTATTAAACCACCAACAGTTCCACTTATTAAAAAGATAGATATTGCTATTCCACTTTTTTGAATCGAAAGTCCTCTTTCTGCAAAAAGTATTGACATGAAGCTCATAAAGCCCGTAATTACAATTGACCGCAAAAACATTATCAAAAATAGAATCCATAACGGCCTTGATTCTCTAGCAAAAATTATTTTCAGGTCTGATATCTTTGCCTTGTTTTCAATACTAGATATTGCAGGTAAAGCCTTAATCAATATTATTGCCAATATTATACCTGGTAGTGAAAGGAACCATATCTTGTTAATTCCAAAAAACGATACAAACGAAGTAATTATGAACGGCGCACCGGCTAACCCTATACTCCCTGCCATAAGGAAGACAGACATCACAAACGCAGATTTATTATCGCTTAGGTCAGCAACACTTACAGCACCATTAGGGTGAAAAGAGGCAACACCTGAAGAACCAATTGCAAGCATCAGAATTAGGATAATAAAATTTGGTGCGGAGCAAATGCTGCTCATAAATATTGCAGAGCATAAAACTCCAATAACAACAAACTGCTTTCTATCTAATCTATCGCCAAAAAACCCAAATACTGGTTGCAAGATCGAGCCAAATACAGCTAACACTGTAGGCAATAAAGATACCTGAGTTATTGTTAAATGAAGATATGTTTGAAAGTAGGATAAAAGAGGAACTAAAAAGCCAGCATAAAAATCATTAAAGAGGTGAGCAAACGTTAATATGATTATTTGAGTCGAAAATAATTTACCATTATTCTTTGCCATTCCATTAATTCTCGTTCCCAAGCTCCAGCTTGGGAACGAGGAGATGGTGGGAAGCTTGGGAACGTACTTTCACTAAAAAGCTCTGCTTTAACTATGTTTCTATTGTGTCAAGTTTAATGCAGCCTTTATCTCCAATATAATTCGCCGCACTTGAATAAATCCAATGATCTTCCTGTTTTACAAGACCTCTTTTTACCGGATTATAATGTATATACTCAATCTTTTGCTTAAGTACATATTCTTTTGTTATCACCTGAGGATGAAATCCCTCTTGCCATACCTGGTATGCACTATCTTTCTTATATTTCTTTTTATAAAATTCAAATTGATTCAATAACCATTTTCTCTTCTCAGCTCTTGCAGTTTCAATTATTTTCCTTGCAGTAAAGCTTTTAAAGTCTTTTATTATTTGTGACAAGTTTTCAGCGGAAGCTAAGAGATGGATATGGTTATCCATTACTATATATGCAAACAACTTTAGACCTTTCTTTTGCCTGCAATAACATAACGATTGAACAATAATATCAAAGTATTCCTTTTTAGTAAAAACTGGTATCCATTCTATTATGGTAGATGTTATGAAGTAAATACTTTCATTTTCTATTATTTTATAGCGTGTTCTCATTCTTTATTCAAAGCAGGAGCTTTTTGATAATTAACGTTCCCAATCTGTAGCTTGGGAACGAGAAGATCTTCGATCTTCAATAACGATTTCTGAGATCAACGTTCAAGGGTCACTCAGCTCATGGAGTTGCGTAGTAACGAGCTTTAGTGGATATTCTTGTCAGCTCCCTCTTGATCTTGATTCCCGTATGGCATCAAGAATATCTTTAGTAGTAGCTTTAGTGTTTATCCCTGGAACGTCAAATGGAGATTTTGTCGGTTTCTTGTAGATAATAGAGAAAGTTTCTCCCTTCCGTCTCTTAATAATCACTTTCTCTTTACGAGCAATATCGAGTACTTCCGATAACCGTTGTCGCGCTTCTGAATACGTATATACTTTCATAACACTTCTCCCAAATTATATTTCATTCTTGAATCTTAATACCATTATTCTCTGCAACTACTTTCAAACGACGATCAAGAGTCAATAATGGGCATCGTAAACAGATAGCACACTCGAGAAAATACGCATCGTAAGCATAGATATTACATCGAGCTGCTAATTCTAACGCTGCCCGTATGTCAACTCTGAAGAATTCGACTGGTATTGTTTGCACCGCATCCCAAGCAGAAATCATCTGGTCAGTATTTAGTTTATGCTTTTTTAACATTGCTGTCAAAGCATTACCAATCTCGAATGGCAACACTTCCGGCGCCACCAAATCATGACCTTTCGTAAGTTGAATAATATTTGCCTTTTGCGGCTCCTCTAGTGCTACGGCAAGAAACGTATTTGTATCAGCAACAATCTTCATTCGTACAATTGTACTTTATTGCCTGGATTTTGTCAAGCCGAACTTCACGTTTGTTATGGCGGGTCTTACTTTCTCTTTGATATGTATCATGTCAAGACCTGACACTGAAAGGTTATTGCTGGACAAACAAGATTACGTGCAGGCATCAGAGAAACTTTGGGGTGCTACAGCACAGATTATTAAGGCCGTAGCCCTTAAACGGGGCAAGAAATTACGATCACATGAAGCCATCATAAAATACGCCGATAAACTTTCAGAAGAACTTAATGACAAATCAATATTAGTCCATTTCAGTGTGGCAAATAGTTTACACCAAAATTTCTATGAAAATTGGCTTAGTCCAAAAATGGTTATCCAAGATGCAAAGATTGTTGAAAAGTTAATAAAAAAACTTCGCCCTCTGGCCGATTGATTCATTTGTTCTATCTTCCCCACCTGCCGTCAGGATGAGATGCCAAATTTTCGTTAGACAATTTTTGCCAAGTGTCTAGTTTCGAGTATCAATGTAAAAAAACTAACGCAACAATCTACCTCAATCCCATCAGTGCTTTTACTTCTCCCATCGTTTCTTCTGCTATCTTTTTACATTTTTCAGCGCCTGTATGAATGATGTCAATGACACAGTCAGGGTTATTAATTAATTCCAGGCTTTTCTCTCTGATTGGTTCAAGTTCTTTAATCATGTTGTCTGATAGGATTTTTTTACAATCAATACAACCTATCTCTGCAGTTCTACATTCTTTATTAACTCTGTCTATCTCAAATTCTTTTGAAAAATATTTATGCAGAGTGAAAATATTACAAGTATCAGGGTTTCCTGGATCATATCTTCTTTTTCTATTTTCGTCAGTCATAGCTCTAGATAATTTTTTCCAGATAACGTCAGGTTCATCGATAAGAGATATATAATTATTCATGCTCTTACTCATCTTAGTCTTACCATCTAGTCCCATGATTCTAGGTGCATTTGAAAGAATATGTTGAGGTTCAGGGAAAAAATCTCCATATCTCATATTAAACTTTCTTGCTATTTCACGTGATAGCTCAATATGTTGAACCTGGTCATCACCAACAGGTACAGCATAACCTTTATACAATAAAATATCAGCCGCCTGAAGTACTGGATAGTCAAACAATCCTACATTGACATTTTTTTGGTTCTGTCCTGCCTTGTCTTTAAACTGGGTCATCCTTTCAAGATGTCCCATAGGTGTAAGAGTATTAAGTATCCACGTTAACTCCGTATGTTCTGGAACTTGAGACTGTACAAAAATAATGCAACGGTCAGGGTCCAAACCTGCGCCAATGTTTATTGCAGCAGCCTTGATAATTCTCTTTTGCATTTCACCAGGTTCATACTCAACCGTTATTGCGTGATAATCTACAATTGAAAAGATACAATCGTAATCATCAAGAAGGCTAACCCACTTTTTGATTGCGCCTAGATAATTTCCAATATGAACTTCACCGCTTGGCTGAATACCACTAAATAATCGCTTTTTCATTGTTGTAATAAATATGGAAGGCTAAAGCCTTCCGCTACATTGGTTCTCCCACCCCAAAAATTGTAAAGGACTAATCCCCCTTTTTCAACAGGCTGTGTCACTATTGTCATCCCGAACTTGTTTCGGGATCTCTAAGGTCCCCAACCTATTAAAATCATTAGATTCTGAATCAAGTTCAGAATGACAAAACAGCCGTAACCTTTATTGTGACACAACCCGAAAGGGGGATATGGGGGATTTATTTAATTCTACTATAGTTTCAGCCTTCTTATCCTTTTGGCTGCTTCTTCTGTCTGTGCTATACTTGGAACGAGTGCAAAGCGAATAAACCCTTCACCGGGATTATGCCCGTCATAACTTTCATCACTAATCCACTCTCCTGGTGTAGTGACTATTGCCATATCTGGCTCTAACAATTTTATTGCAAAATCCAGAGAAGTCATTCCGTCAGGAACCTTCTGCCAGATATAAATAGTTGCATCAGGCGTACAATCAGGCAATCCTATACTCACTAATGCCTTGACTAACAAATCCCTCTTAACCCTATACTCATCTCTCATAACCTTGACATGAGCCTCATCATTTAATCCGGCAATAGCGCCATCCTGAATAAAAGTAGCAGTGCCTGAATCAATATTAGTCTTTACCTTCTTAAATATATCAACAATCCGATTATCACCTGCAATCCATCCTATCCGATAACAAGTCATAGCACTCCTTTTTGACATAGAATGAACTGCAACTACACCCTCAGTCGTAATCTCTAGTATACTATGGGGTGGCTCATTAAAATAAATATCAATATATGCCTCATCAGAAACTACAATAATATCATTCTCTTTACCAAAAGCGACAATTTCCTTTAAAAAATCAACGGAAGCAGTAACACCACTAGGACTGTTTGGATAATTAATCCACATTATCTTCGCCTTCTCACAAATTTCCTTTGGGATTGATTTCAGGTCTGGCAAAAAATTGTTCTCAGGCAATAAAGGTATAAAGAACGGTATTCCTTCAGCAAAAAGAGTCCCTCTTGCATAAGGTGGATAGCCTGGTGTGGGAATTATGACATGATCTCCTGGATTAACAAATCCCTCTGCAAAATTGAAAATACTCTCTTTTGAACCTAAGGTAGAACAAACTTCTGTCGCAGGATCAAGTGAGACATTAAATCTTTTCTTCATCCATTTGCATATAACTTCCCTAAATTCAGATGAACCAATATAACTTGGATAACCTGAACATTTTCTTTTTTCAATTCCTTCCTTAGCACCTTCTCGTACTATCTCAGGAGTGGGCACTGTGGGATCCCCCACACCAAAATCAACAGGATCAATCCCCCTTTGCCTTAACTTTTCAACTTCTTTATCAACCTCAGCGAATGCATAAGCGCCAATTGATTGAATTCTCTTAGATGGTACAATTTCCAAATTTCAAAACTCCTGATCTCTTGGATTTTGTGATGATACCCAAATATGTTAACGTAAGGGTGGGCACTGCCCACCATTATTGGGTTTACGTGCAATTCTACGAATTGCCTTATTCGAGATAGTGGGCAGTGCCCACCCTACACCATTTAAAGTGGAAGCGCACAAGGTGGATGTTTTGGAATGATAGATCTTAACTTCATCAATTTCATAGCATATCTTTGAATTGGACATTATATCATTTTAATACTACTCTTCCTAATTCTATATATATCTCCCTATAGCTGCTGAGATTGACCTTGATTCTTCCATCAAGCTCTCAAATTCCTCAATCGTTATTGACTGAGGACCATCAACAAAAGCCTTTTCCGGGTCTGGATGAACTTCTATTAATAAACCATCAGCACCAACTGCGATTGCCCCTTTGGACATTGGCAGTACAAGGTCTCTTACCCCTGTTCCATGACTGGGGTCCACAATAACAGGAAGGTGTGTTAGTTTTTTTAGTTGTGGCACAATACTCAAAGACAAAGTAAACCTGGTATGTGTCTCAAATGTCCTTATTCCCCTTTCACACAAAATAACATTTGGATTACCCTGTGAAAGTATATATTCACCAGCAAGTAAAAACTCATCTAAAGTAGCTGACATTCCACGCTTTAAAATTACAGGCTTTTTGCCTTCACCTACAGCTTTTAACAATAGAAAATTTGCCATATTTCTTGTGCCTATTTGCAGTACATCCACATAACGACTTACTAACCCTACGTGTTCCGGACTTAGCACTTCTGTTACTACAGCCAATCCCGTAGCTTCTCTGGCTTTAGCAAGATATTCAAGACCTTCTTCCATCAACCCCTGAAAACTATAAGGATTAGTTCTTGGTTTAAACGCACCACCCCTAAGCGCTATTGCACCAGCCTTTTTCACTCTTTCTGCTATAAAATTAATTTGATCCTGGCTTTCTACAGCACAGGGTCCAGCGATTATGCCTATTTTCCTGCCACCCAAGATATAATCATTAATCTTAATTTCAGTACTGGTTTTTTTTACCTCACGACTGGCTATTTTGTACGGAGTTAATATAGGAACAGCCTTTTCTACACCAGGTATTGCATCCCAAAAACCCGCAGAAATGTCACGCTTATCACCAATAACGGCAATTACTTTTCTATTGGTACCTTCCAATAATATTGCCTTGCAGCCAACTTCCTCAACCTTTTCAACCACGTGATCAACTTCTCTTTTTTCTGCATTTGGCTTCATTACAATTATCATAAATGTACCCCAAAAAACACACGTAATTCTTTATTAACAACAAAAAAACCCCAAAACTTAAGTTTTAGGGCTCTCAAAATCAATTATTTATACTACAATTAAAAGGCCCTTATTACCTCCATTTCCTGCAAATACATTTAAAACACAAAATTTGAATTCTCCAACTTCATAAGAAAATCCCTGCCAGAAGATGTACTAAAATGGGCTTTCATCTGAAATTTTGAGTTTATATTAACAAGATTTAATTGTCAAGCTCATTTTCTAATGGTATCTTCGATTACAAAATTATTGCATATTAATCAAATAAAAACCTATTGAACGTTTCTTCTTAAATGTTATAATGTTTTTCAAGTACACAAGTACAAGTAAAAAAAGGGAAAGGCAATGGAAAAAAGTATTAAAGCTGTAGAATTAGTAAAAAATAAAAAACCTCTTAAGCTATTGGTTGGACACATCACCATACTTGCTTTAATCTTTACCGCAGGAAAAGCTACATCCACACTATCTACTCAAAAGATAATGATATTAACTGGTTCATGGACAATCATCTTGTTAGGTGTAATAGCATTAAGAAGCACATTATTAAATTCAATCATCACAAACAAGAATTTTCAAACCCATAATCTTAACAAAGAAAACAGCTCCAAATTATTAACTTTTCTTGATGTTACATTCTTTTTAATAATAAGAGGTGTCGATATTTTAATTCTCAAAGTATTTTTCAAAATAGAAGCTATAAATACTCATTTAATTCCAAAAGATGGGGCAATAATAATAACAGCAAACCATACTAGCCATATTGATTCAATGATTTTACAGGCCACATTTCCAAGAAGAATAACCTATATGTTGCTCTCAAAGTATTTTGAAACCTGGGGGAAATGGTTTTTTAAATCTCAACATGTTATACCTATCAAAGAGCAAGGAGTTAACTGCGAAGCATTAAAAGAAGGTTTAGAATTATTAAAAAATTGCGGAACTCTCGGTATATTTCCAGAGGGAAAGATGAGTACTGATGGTAACTTACAAGAAGGAAAACATGGTATCAGTTTCCTGGCAATCAAAAGTGAAGCAACTATAGTTCCTGCTTATATTGATGGGGCATTTGAAGTATTGCCTGCTGGGGCTTTTTCCCCTCGCTTCTTCAGAAAAATAAAAATAATATATGGAGAGCCGATCTATTTTAACAATAAATATATCAACGAAAGAGAGTCCCGGGAGCAGTTTACAAACAGGGTAATGGATGAAATAAAGAAACTATATTACCTTAAAGATTTCAAAGAATATTAATTACCAATTGCATACAAATGATTATCATTTGAACCAAAATATACAGTCCCATCCGGACCTATTAATGGTGACGATTCAATCCAGCCATTCGTTTGATAACTCCACTTAAGTTTTCCTTCTGAGTCTATTGCATAAAGTTTACCATCGCTAGAACCGATATATACGTTTCCTTCAGAATCTACTGCTGGTGACGACTCAATCCAGCCATTAGTCTTAAAGCTCCATCTAAGAGTACAATTAGAATTTATTGCGTAGACACTTTTGTTGTAAGAGCCAAAATATATAGTTCCATCACTGCCTACAGCAGGTGAAGATTGAATAGTTTTTCCGGTATTAACTCTCCATTTTATCTCACCATTAGGTTTAATTGCATAAGCTATTCCATTCTCTGAACCAACATACACAGTTCCATCCTCCCCTACAGCAGGAGAAGAAAAAGATTGATAAACATTGCTACCAATTCTCCGATTCCACTTAAATGTCCCATCAGGATTTAACGCATAAATAATTCCTTTACTTATGAGAAGGTAAATAGCCCCATCAGGCCCAATTGATGCTGAAGAACTTATAGGACTATAAAGCTTGTTCTTAAAATTCCATTTCAGATTTCCCCATAAGTCTATTGCATACAGACTACCATCTTCCGAACCAAAATAAATAGTACCATTCCTTCCTATAGTAGGTGATGAATAAATAGCTCCTTCTGTTTCATACGCCCATTTGAGACTTCCATTTGAATTTATTGCATATAGTTTTTTATCTCTCGAACCAACGTAAATCGTTCCATCATATCCTATAGCAGGAGATGAAGTAACTTCATCTCCTGTCTGAAAAGTCCACATGAGTTTACCCTCAGAATTAACTGCATACAGTTTTCCATCTACCGAACCAAAATATATTGTACCATCCAAACCAATTGCTGGTGATGACGTAATCCTTTTTCCAACTTCAAAACTCCATTTAAGTTTGTTTGTTTGAGCTCCCTTATAAGGGCTGACTCCGGTATGTCTAAAATCATGCCGAAACATCTGCCAGGGAGGATCAACTAAATCTGCAATGGAAAAACGGACTCCAAAACTAACAGCCCATATAAGCATAATCCCTAAAACGCTAAATTTTTTCAAGAATGCATTCATAAACATAACTTCCCCCTGAAAATAGTATGCTGTTGCATTGGATTCCCCGCGAAAGCGGGGCTTTTTCCTCCCTTTCGGGAGGAGTCTAAGTCTTATTTGAATTTTATTCCTTATTCTTCTCCAATAGCATAAACATTACCATCACTTGAACCAAAATACACGGTCCTATCTAATCCTACCGTTGGTGATGATCTTATTACCCTACCAGTATTAAAACTCCACATAAGTATACCATCTGGATTAAGTGCATAAAGCTTTTTATCACGGGATCCAAAATAAATATTCCCATCCGAATCAATAGCCGGAGATGAGGTTATAACGCCATTAGTATTGAAAGTCCACTTTAAAATTCCATCAGGATTAAGTGCATAAAGACTACCGTCGTTAGAGCCAAAGTAAATACTCCCATCTTTCGCAATGGCCGGTGAGGAATCAATCCACTTCTTTGTTTGGAAATACCATTTAAACGTGCCGTCAGGATTAAGTGCATAAAAATTACCATCATTTGAACCAAAATATATTGTGCCGTCTGAGCCAATTGCAGGTGACGAAGTAATCTGCCCCCTTGTTCTAAAACGCCATTTAAGTTTGCCATCATGATTTATAGCATAAATATAACCGTCATTTGACCCAAAATATATTGTACCTTCTTCATCTATCGCAGGAGAAGAATCTACATATTTGCGGGTTACAAAAGCCCAAATAATTATCCCCTTAGGATTTATTGCATACAATTTGTAATTATCAGAACCCAAATAAATATTGCCGTTGGCAGCAATAGCAGGTGAAGAAGAAATCCGACCTTTTATCTGTATATTCCACTTAAGTTTCCCATTAAAATCAAGCGCAAAGATTTTGCCATTCCACCCACACACATAAATAACAGTTTCTTTTAAATCTATTGCAGGTGTTGAAAATATCTTGCTTCTGATATTGTATGACCATTTAAGTGTGCCATCTGATTTTATTGCATAGAGTTTCTTATCCTGAGAGCCTATATAAATTGTCCCCTCACTATCAAACACAGGAGACGAATCTACACTATCCCCAGTTTGAAAACTCCACTTAAGATTATTTGTTCTTGGCCCCGGAAGTGTACTTCGCCCGGTACGCTGAGAATCATGACGGAAAGCGGTCCATGATACGTTTAACTCTTGTGCATGAACAACATGAACTCTCGGGTAAATAAATGCATTAAAAGCAATTGCAAAGATAAATACCTTAAAAATGAAAGCCTCTTTCCTTCCCACTTTTATTATTTTAAGTATTTTTACAACTTTTTATAATACAATTTTCTACCATTAATCAATATTATTTTCAACATTTAAACTAAGTTGTTTTGCCTTATATCATTTGATATAATTAGTAAATAATAAAATGGGAAAACAATACTCAACAATATTTTTAATCTTCATACTCACAATTTGGCAATCCTTTGTAAGTAAAGAATTGCTAGTAGAAGCAGAAGCTTCGTCTAGTAGTAACGATAAAAATACACAAATTAATAATTCTGACCAATATCCAATAATCTTTTTTGAAAATCCTGACTTTAATTTCGGTAAAATCTTCAAAGGTCAAAAGATTGAGCATATTTATGAGTTTGAAAATCGCGGCAAGGATACCCTGAATATTGGCAAGGTAAAGACCTCCTGCGGATGTACTGCCGCAATATTAACCAATAATACTATTCCTCCAGGCAACACGGGAGAGATCAGGGCTACATTCAATTCCCGCTCTTATACAGGAAATGTAACTAAAAGTATATCCGTCATAAGCAATGATCCTGAGCGTCCCAGTTACAAATTAACGATTTCCGGCGAAATTGTTGAAGACATAAGCATCAAACCAAAAAACATTGATTTTGGTTCAGTTTACATGGGTAAAATAATAAACAAAACAGTCACAATTAAATCACAAACTAAATCTAATTTTAAGATAGAAAAAATTACAACATCTAAACAATTCATAAATACTTCAATAGAAGAAAAAAATAATGGAGAATATGTTATCAAAGTAGAATTAAAAGATAATCTTGAAATTGGAAGATTCAGTGGTGGAATATACCTGGAAACCAATAGCCTGATGCAACCAAAGGTTAATATACCATTTTTTGGAGAAATAGTAGGAGATATTACCACTTATCCTAAGAAAATCTACTACGGTTTTATCACTAAAGGAAAAGAATTATCTCAGAAGCTTTACGTTAAAATTAATAAAGGTAACATAAAAATCTTAAATACGACGGTCTCGCCAGATTATGTAAGTACCAAAATTATTGAAAAACGTGAAATAAATAATCCTCATTATTTAATCGAAGTAAAATTGCATAAAGAGGCTACTACCGGAAAAATTAACGGAATATTAGAACTCTACACGAACAGTAAAATACAACCTGTTACAAGAATACCAATAATAGGAGAAATAGAAAAAGGTTAAACACCGGAATTGTAAAACCTGTATAACGGTAAATAAGAAATCTTGTAATGATCAGGATTATCAGTCAATTTTTGGTTTTCACAACTCCAATTGTAGTAACTATGTTGTTATTTTTCTCGAGTCAAATCCATAATATCCTTTATGGAAAAGAAACCCATAAAAGTTTAAAAGAAAAATCATTAGAATTTACTGTACAAATAGCTTTTACTGGTGAGGAAAATGGTTACCTAGAACCATGCGGATGTTCGGAAAATGAAATAGGAGGGCTGCCAAGAAGGCAAACGTTAATCAATTTATTAAAGAAATACGACGAAAATTGTATTCTATTAAGTCTTGGAGATCTCCCTAACAAAGTAGGTAGACAAGATGAAATCAAAATGGAGACAATACTCAAGGCATTAGACCAAATGGGTTATGTTGCACATAATATTGGTGAAAAGGATATTAACATGGGTCTCGAATTGTTAAGTTATCTCTCCCAAATAAATAATATAAACCTCATATCAAGCAATATTGTTACTCTTAATACAGAAGTTTTTAATATAAAACCCTATGTTATAAAAGAAATAGAAACAAAAGAAAGAATATTGAAAATCGGTATATTAGGTATTTTATCACCAAAACTTATTGATGACAATCATCAATACATAGAAGTTATGGACCCTGTTGAATCACTTAAGCCTTTGTTAAGTAATCTGAACAAAGAAACAGACATATTATTATTACTCTCTCATGCAGAAATGGAATATTCTATCCAACTGGCAGAAACCTTCCCAGAATTCGACTTAGTAATCTCAGGCCACAGGATTGATAATCCAGACCTTTATTTTAAAAAGGTAAAGGATACATATGTAATCCCCGTGGGAGAAAAAGGCAAATATTTAGGAACAATTACTATATCATTAAAATATAGCCAGACAGGTAAAGTCAAGAATTATAATAGTTATTTATATAATAGAAAGTTAGAATATCATGGTTTAGATGACGAAAGAAAAGAACCTGCTATCGAAATAATACCATTAGATAAAAGATATGAAGATTCACATGAAACAAAAAGACTTTTGAAAATTTATCAGCAAAGACTCATAGATGAAGAATTAATAAAAAAAGTGTTTAAGATTTATCCTCCATCAGATTTAACCTTTATTGGCAATGATGATTGTGCCATCTGTCATAATAAAATCTTTAAACACTGGGAAAATACACGCCACGCTTTAGCATATGAAACTTTGTTGAAAGTTGAACACGAGTATGATCCTGAATGTTTGTCGTGTCACACTACTGGTTTGTATTACTTTACAGGTTTTGAAACTATAGAATCAACACCGAGATTAAGGGGAGTGGGTTGTGAAAGTTGCCATGGGCCCGGGAGTGCTCATAAAGAAACACAGTCAAAAGATTATGGCAAAGTAAACACCAACGATTGTATAATTTGCCATGAAAACGAACATAGTCCTAATTTCCAATTTGAAGATTATTGGCAAAAGATAGTGCATCCACCTGAAGACAAACTTCATAACTCCTACAAATAATAATTAAGGCAAGTCTCTTATTAAGCCTATACATATTTAAATGATTATTTTCTACATGAATAAAATTCTCTTGATCCAGGATTTAATACACCAACCTCAAGGAAATTAACATTTTATGTTTGAAAAACATGTCAAATGATATCCAATTATTTTAAAAGATGCCTGAGCTAAGAAAAGAACCTATTTCAGGACGTTGGGTAATTATTGCTTCAGAAAGAGCAGAAAGACCTACAGATTTTAAGATTACACATCAACCAACAAATAACAACTTCTGCCCTTTCTGTGAAGGTAATGAAGACAAGACGCCACCAGAAATTATAGCATATAGAGAAAAAGGAACAAAAACAAACACAAGAGGTTGGAAGGTTAGGGTTGTGCCAAACAAATTTCCAGCGTTAAAAATAGAAGGAAAACAAAACAAACGTGGAGAAGGTATCTATGATATGATGAATGGTATTGGAATACATGAAGTGATAATTGAAAGCCCCAAACATATTCTGTCTTTAACTGCACTTAGCAATGGAAGTGTTGAAGACGTTTTATGGAGTTATAGAGACCGTTTGCTTGATTTAAAAAAGGACAAAAGATTTGTCTATGGATTATTATTCAAAAATGTTGGTGTTACTGCAGGCGCATCACTTGAACACTCTCATTCACAGCTAATTGTAACACCAATTGTACCCCAACTGGTCACTAATGAAATGATACATGCTGAAACTTTTTTTAAACATAACGACAGATGCATCTTTTGTGATATGATTCAACAGGAAATTACTACAGGAAGTAGAATAGTTACTTCAACAGATAATTTTATTGCCTTTACACCCTTTGCCTCTAGATTCCCTTTTGAAATATGGATTCTCCCCAAAGCGCATGATTCTCATTTCGAAAATCAACAAAAGTATGAAATAAAAGGACTGGCAAATATTTTAAAAAATACACTTATCAAGTTAGAATCTGCTCTGGATTTTCCACCCTATAATTTCATAATACATAGTACCCCTTTTTACATAAACAAGTCAGGATATTTTCATTGGCATATAGAAATAATACCAAGACTTACAAATATAGCAGGATTTGAATGGGGCACAGGATTTTATATTAATCCAATGTCACCAGAAAAAGCTGCTGAATTTTTGAGAAAAAAATGAATAAAGAACTAGAAGAACAAATACAAGATGAAAGGAAAATATTTGATAACGTAATGGACATCATCAGAGCGGGTTTATGCTTGCTTGATGAAAATTTAAGAATTATCTGGGCAAATAATAATCTAAGAGATTGGTTGGATTTAAAAGAATCACCTGTTGGTAAACATTGTCATGACATATATCATTGTAGTGAGGTTGAAACAGACAATTGCCCGGCTGTACAGGCTTTCAAAGGAAAAGAAGATCATATAATTGAAACATGGGTAACAACAAAAGCTAAAAAAAGAATGTGCATCCAACATGTTGCAATACCTATAACCAATAAAAAAGGTGTTATTGATAATGTTCTGCTGCTTACAGGGGACGTAACCGAAAGTGAAAAGCTAATGCATAGGCTCTTACTATTACAACAGTTTGGCGAAATAACGCAAGGAACCCTTCATCTTGACAAATTAATTCATTTGATTTTAACATGCATAACCGCCAGTTACTCGTTTGGATTCAATAGAGCAATGCTTTTCTTGATTAACAAAGAACATAATGTTTTAAATGGAAAATTAGCGGTAGGACCATCCTCTTCAGAAGAGGCAACCCAAATTTGGAAAGAAATGTCAAGTAAGCACAATTCCCTTGCAGATATAATTGACAAATTAGATTATAGCCATAATATTGATACACCTTTAAACACTATGATAAAACTCATGGCGTACTCGTTATCAGATACGAGAGAAGTTGTCGTATCTTGCGCAAAAGGGAAAAAACCCATAATTATTAAAAACGCAGATAACGATACACGTGTAACAGAGGACTTCAGAAAGGTTTTAGGTGTTAACGAATTTGTTTGTGTTCCTTTGATAGCAAAAAACGAACCAACAGGTGTTATAGTTGCAGATAACGCCTATACAAGAGAACCTATATCTGAGGATAGAGTAAATACCCTAACAATGTTTGCCAATCAGGCTGCACTAGCTATTGAAAATGCTGAAACTTACAAAAGGCTTGAAGACAAAATAAATCAACTTACTGAAACACAACAGAGACTTATTCGTTCAGAAAAATTAGCTGCTATAGGTTCAATGTCATCATACATTGCACATGAGATCAGAAATCCACTGGTAACCATCGGTGGTTTTGCGAAATTCCTCTCTAGTTTTGACTTTACGGACTCAAAAATCAAAACTAATATTGACATAATCATAGAAGAAGTAAAACGTTTAGAAAAAATACTTAATAATATCACAGACTTTAGCAGGCCATCTACACCAGAAAAGGTCAATGTACAAATATGCGAAATCATAGAAAATACATGCATATTAATGGAGAATTATTTACAAGAAAAACACATAAACTTACATAAGGATTTCGAATCAGATATACCTCAAATATTTGTTGATCCCATACAAATGAAACAAGTTTTTCTTAATATACTAATGAATGCGGTAGAATCAATGCCTGATGGTGGTGATCTCGATGTAAAAATTAAATCTGCAAATGAATCAATAGAAATAGACGTAATTGATAATGGTAAAGGTATACCCCAAGAATCATTACAAAATATCTTTTATCCATTTTTTACAACCAAACCAAATGGTACTGGAGTAGGTTTAGCAGTTAGCCTTAAGATTATTGAAGACCATGGCGGGAATATAGATGTCAAAAGCAAATATGGAAAAGGCACGACTATATCACTGACATTGCCAATAAAATATTGAAAAGGAGATTAAAACGATGACCACTATCCTTCTAGTGGAAGACGACAAAAATCAGCGGTTCCTTTATGAACAAGAATTAAGGCAAGAAGGTTATGAAATTGCAACAGCCTCTAATGGCAAAGAAGCTCTTGAAAAAGCACAGGAACAGCCGCCAGACATAATCATAATGGACATAAATATACCAAAGATGAATGGTATTGAGGCAATGGGCAGAATCTTAAGTAAAAATAAAAAAATCCCTATTATTATTAACACTGCTTATAGCAATTATAAAGACAGTTTTATGTCATGGGCTGCCGATGCCTATATCGTTAAATCCTCAGACTTGTCAGAATTAAAAAATAAAATCAAAGAAATACTAACAAAGAAAAATAAAGGGGGATAAAGGGGACAGGCTACTTTTTAATGTTAAAGGGTTCATTGATACTAAAAATTCCGAAAGTTTTGTCTGAATAATATGTATACCAATGTTAAAAAGTAGCCTGTCCCCTTTTGCAAATTAAATGAATCATTTAAAACCAATTGACATTAGAGACCAAAAATATGTCTTTTAAAAATATACAATCACACAATAAAATACTTACCATAATTCTGGCAGGAGGTCAGGGAGAACGACTTTATCCATTAACAAAGGATAGGGCAAAGCCGGCTGTACCATTTGGAGGTATATATAGGATAATAGACTTTACGTTAAGTAATTGCCTAAATTCCGGATTGCGAAAAATAGTCGTCTTAACACAATACAAATCCTTTTCTCTCGATAGACATTTAAGACTTGGATGGAATATTTTTAACAACGAATTAGATGAATACATAGAACAAATACCACCTCAGCAAAGAATTAGTGACCAATGGTATCAGGGAACAGCGGATGCTGTTTATCAAAACATATACACCCTTGAGAAAGAGCAGCCTGAAATGATATTAATACTTTCCGGAGACCACATTTACAAAATGGATTACAGAAACATGATCCTCTTCCATCAGACAAAAGAAGCCGATCTTACAATATCATGCATGGAAGTCCCCCTAAATGAAGGAAGAAGGTTTGGTGTGATAGAGACAAATGAAGAAAACAGAACCGTTGGATTTTATGAAAAACCTTCCGAACCTAAACCTTCGACAAATAATCCAGAATCTAGCCTTGTTTCAATGGGAATATATTTGTTTAATACCACAGCCTTAGTTAAAGCTTTAATCAACGATGCTAAACAGAATACCGATCATGATTTTGGTAAGAATATAATACCTGAAATGATACGTTCAAAAAACGTATATGCATATCCATTTAAAGACGAAAGCAAAAACAGCGCAAACTACTGGCGCGATATTGGCACCCTGGATGCCTATTGGAAAGCCAATATGGATCTTGTGCAAGTTTCACCTACGTTTGATCTCTATGATAAAGATTGGCCAATCCGTACATATCAGGAACAATATCCACCTGCAAAAACAGTTTTTCATGAAGATTTTCCAGATGGACGAACAGGCATGATTTTAGACTCTATTGTTTCTGGAGGATGTATAATAAGTGGCGCAAAGATAGAAAGATGTGTCTTATCTCCCGATGTTAAAATAGATTCTCATTCTGAAATCTATGATTCAATTATAATGGAAAGCGCTAGGATCGGTATGAATGTAAAGATTCGGCAGGCCATAATAGACAAGTCAGTAAATATCCCTAACAATATGGACATTGGTTACAACCAAGAAAAAGATTCCAAACACTTCACTGTAACTAAAAAGGGTATAGTGGTTGTACGCAAAGAAATGCCTTTAATATAAATTATTTCACTCTTTTCGCTAATTTATGCCATTTTAATCCGAAAATAGATTCCAGATCGGGGTCGGGAATGACACTTTGTTACTCTTTATGTCATTCCCGTGGTTTTAGCCCTCATGGCAAGGAAACAGGGAATCTAAATTTTTCATCCTTCGTGGTGCCACATTAGTGCCATAAGGTTTGCTACGCAAATTGATTAATTGATGTAGGGTGGGCAATGCCCACCCTACCTTTGAAAACATGGTTTAGAGTAAAACATTGAAATCTCGATACAGTAAATTAACCCCACATATCAAAAAGTGGAAATTTACCTGAAGAATCAAAGACAATTTCTTTAGCAGAAGATATTTGCTCTAAATCGTCACGTCCTTTTAAATCACCCTTATACGCCTCAGATACAATAATCTTTTCTAGCTCAAGTGTATTTTTTATCCAGACTATTTTTATGTTCTCAGTATCATCCATTCCACATAATGATATCGCAGTATTTATAGCATCCTTATCGCAATCAAAAGTCATAGGAATCTTTGCTCCCTCAGGTCGAAGACCAGCAATGCAATTTATATACGTTTCCTGAAAATTTATTTTATTCACTAACCTTCTTGTAGTAAAATCCGCCAATCCTATACCACATGCATTACCATGAGATTTAGGAGTCAAATCACGCACAAATATCCTGGATATTCCATTCAAAACCTTCCTTGAATTTTGAGTTTTAACCATATCTTGTGTTTGTAATGTAGAATCAACTTTATGCCCAATAATATTTGTATCCATACCTGTACCGCTTATGTCTTTACCCATCTCGTCAATAATTAATAAATCTATATTCCTAAATGGTAGCTTCGCCATCAGCTTAAAAGATTCTCTTTTAAGCTCAGGTTCTTCTTTAATAAAATTTTCACTTATCATTCCCTTAATAATCGCAACATTGCCATAGGTATTTTCAATTATTGCCAATCCAAACAATACAGATAACTTTGATAAAACTATTGGTAAAACAGATTCAATCATCTGGTCAAAAGTATACTTCATAATAGCTTGATGATATATCTTAGCCCCAACGTCCTTACCAAGTCCAACCAGTAACATCTTTATTAATCCACTTTCTATCTGGCCTATAAAACGAGTATGTGGTTTAACTCGATTAATCACTACAACATGATCAGCAGTAACTGCATTTTTATCAACATAAACAGGAATACCATCTTTATTTTCTCCAATCTTAATCACCTCCATAGTAGCTTTTATCGGCGCACCCATATTTTCTTCCGTAATACCATACCCTGCTAATACATTAAGTTGGCCTTTAGGCGTAGCTCCTCCATGACTACCCATAGCTGGTATTATAAATGGCTGCCCTTGCAACTTGATTAATTCATCAATAACTACCTTTATAATTATATCTATATCTGAAATACCACGACTACCCGCAGTAATTGCTATTTTATCACCAGGTTTAATCCTTTTTCCCAGTTTTAGATTAGCTATTTCTGATTTGACTTTTTCAATTACATTATCTACCGCTTGTGATGAAAATTTCTGTTTAATTTGAATCAACCCAGGATAATTAACCAAACTTTCCCCCCCCTTTAGCTTTTCTACTTTTCCAGTGTTTTACTTACTAATTCTTCCTTGTAAAATTCAATTTGTTCTGGTACCAATATCCCACCAGAAACAATCAACTTCATTCCTTCTTCAATACTCATATCAGTTTCTACGATGTCACCTTCTGGAAGGTAAAGTAAAAAACCAGAAGTGGGATTCGGTGTTGTTGGGATAAAGATACTTGTAAGATATGTTCCATCTTTTGATTTTATACTTCCTGTGACAAAAGCAAATACTTTCATCCCAACCCTTGGATACTCAACTATAACCACACGTTTAAAAGCCTTTCTACTTGGAAGGCTCACAATTTCAATCAATTTTTTCGATGATGTATAAACATCCTTTATAACAGGAGTTTTATGCAGGATCACTTCAAAATAGCCCAACATTAGTTTTCCAAAGAAATTGGTTGCAAAAACACCTATGAAATAAAGTGCTACAAATGTAAGTATAAACGCAATTGACGTGATAATAAACTCATCTATTGTGCTATTTGGAAGAGAAAATCCCAGAAAAATGAAGGTTTTCTTTACTACAGGAGAGAGAATTCCACCTATTAAACCAAACAAAAATTTTATTATAAAAAATGTAATAAAGATTGGAAAAACAACAAGAAGACCTGTAAGCAATCTCCTTCGAATGCTCTTTTTAAAACTACTTGAGTATGATTGTTTTTCTGATTTCATATAAGATATTCAATTTAATATTAAAAAACTTGTTTGGTTCTGGCTTGTCCAGATTAGGAAATATTAAGTCCCAAAAAGCCGCCATATTACTACCATTACACCTGCAAGGATAAAATTAAAATCAGTAATACCTTCACAGGCTAATCCACTAGGTATAAGACGTTTGTGATAGAAATATAAATATCCACACGCATACACAACACATGGAAGAAGATAATAAGAAAATCCTGAAGTCCAACCAATCATTGGGCTGACAATTAACAATACTGTCAATAATATTGAAATTACAACTAGAATTATCTTCGTGTTTCCTTTTCCTATTGCTATCGGTATTGTTTCCTTGCCAATTATTCTATCACCCTGAACGTCTTTTACGTCAATTAATACAGTCCTTATGAAAACCATACTAAAAGTAAATGCCAATACTATAGGGAGTGATGACAAAAAGGACATTGGCGACCCCAAGAAAGGAATTAAACCCGTACTTACAGCCCAGGCTATACTTATAAATATCTCTTTCGAGCCTGGAATCTGTGCCAAACTATGATATCGAACAAAACGGGAAAATCTCTTTGGGATAATAGAAACCCTATATGCAATTCCAAATAAAATAGCAAAAAAACACAGAAAAAAACTTCTAGGCTAACCGTAAATGCCAAAACGAACGAAATGACCGCTGCAACAATACCAAGAACTACAAAAACACCTTGATGTTTTTCATATAATTTCGCCCTGGATGGTTCATTCAAAGCTGCAGCCTCTTTATTTGCAAAATGATTTAAAACATACATTGAAAATAAAAACAATGTTGCGATTGCACAGAATTTAATCCTAGGATCGATACCAAGTAAAACAGAACTTGAGTAACTAAAACTTGCCGCACCGATCCCGATATACATAAAACTGCCTATCAAAACTGTAATTGCCTTTTCAGTAAAGATTCGTACTTTTCCAACCTTTTTAGCTTGAAAAGCCTGGACTTTATCAACAACACTCTGAATTAACCAGTTAGGTGTTGAAGCTCCTGCTGTTACACCAATCACGCTAAAATCTATAAGCTTCTTTAAATCCAATTCTTTTTCTGTCTCTACTAAGAATGTGGGTGTGCCTCTATTTGCAGAAATATGAGCCAACCTATTTGTATTTGCACTACCTCTACCACCAACAACAATCATCGCATCTACAGCCTCACTAAGATTAATTACTTCCTCTTGTCGTTTCGACGTAGAACTACATATCGTCTCAAATTCCTTATGGTCCTTATATCTATGCTTTAGTTTCTCTACTGTTAACGCATAAGTATGCATGTCCTGTGTAGTCTGAGCAACGATACAAACCTTATCCATGTCTGGCAAACTAGACACATCCTCTGACGAAGAGATTACATAGCCTTTACCTTCCGTATATCCAAGTAATCCTATCACTTCGGCATGTCCGTCATCACCTACTATAATAGTAGAATATCCGTCCTTCGCATGCTTCTCAATAACTGATTGCACCCGCTTTACGCGAGGACAAGTTGCATCACAGATCTCCGCACCTGATTCTTCAAGCTCTCGTCTTCTCTTTGGTGTAATACCATGAGCCCTTATAACTACCGTACTTTTGGTCAGGTCAGTGCTCTCCTTAAGAGCGCTTATCCCCTTCTTCTCCAACCTCTCAAGTACTTGAGGGTTATGTATCAAAGGCCCTTCTGTATAGACAACACCATCATCCCTTTCCCTCTTATTAGCAGCATCTAAGACATTATCCATGGCCTTTCTCACACCCATACAAAAGCCTGCTGTTTTTGCTATTATAACCCGCATTCTTTATCAATTTTTACACTTAATTTAAAATATTCCTTAAGCGATTTTATCAACATACAATTTTCTTGTCAAAGAAATTAAGATTTGATAAAATCCAATGGTAAAATGAAACGCCCACACCAACAAGCCGATACAAAAGAGAACGTAAGAGACAATCCCCCTAATTCCCCCTTTATCAAAGGGGGACTAAGGGGGATTTATCCTTTTAACGGGGCGTGCAATAAGCCGCAGTCGGTTGGGGGCGGAATTTGCGTAAGCAAATTTCCGTGCCAACGACCGAGCGGAGCGAAGCGATCTGGCGATAGCCGGTCGGGGGCGGCTTCATTGCGTTGTTAGGCGGAGCGCCTTCGGCGCGACGCCAAGACGCAATGAAGATTGCACGCCCCGTTAAGCTGAGCGCCGAAGGCGGTCAGCTTAACAAAGAGTATAATGGAAATCGTCAGATGAGAAGGGTTGCTATTTTTGACATAGACGGAACGCTGATTAGAAACGTCTCTTCTGAACGACAATTTTTCAAATACTTGATATCTAAAAAAAATTGTCACCACAAAAGACATTTTGCGACTTGTTAAAGTCTCATTATATAGGTTATTAAACTTAAACAACTTACAAGTAAGAAAAAATAAACATTACCTTAAAGGAAAAAAAGTAGACGTTATTGTTAAAGCTGCAAAAGATTTCTTTAATGAAAAATTATCTCCACTAATTTCAACTAAAGCATTAAGAGAGATTAATAGTTTAAAAGACAAATGTTATATGATTGTTTTTTTGTCAGGCACTCTTAATCCCTTTGTTGAGTGTTTTAAAGATTATTGCAAAGCGGATCTGGGTATTGGCACTTACCTAGAAAGTGAAAATGGGGTTTTTACCGGCGAGATTAAGGGAACCTATGCATACAATAAAGGTAAAGCCGATATTGTTAAGAAATTGGCAAAAGAATATAATATAGACCTAAATAACTCATATGCTTATGCTAATCAATATATTGACGTTAAATTCATGCGTCTTACGGGCTTTCCAATTGCCGTAAATGCCAGTCCAATGCTTCGCTTATATGCAAAAAAAAAACATTGGTGTATAAAGGAATTTTAAACCTTTAACACAAAAATAGATTCCCGATCCCTGCCCGACAGCAGGCGGGGGAGTTGGGAATGACAACATGAAACGCTCTATGTTATTTCCAAAAATCAACTTGTCTGTCATTCCCGAGGAATACCTACTTGGGAAGCAGACAGGGAATCTAGAATTTTCATATTTCGTGGTGCCACTTAGTGGCATAAAGGTTTGATCTGAAAATAGATTCCCGATCTTGCCCTGAACCATTATGGGACACCACGTGGGGCATATGTACCATATCCTAATCCTACTGTGACGGTTCAGGGCGGGTCTGAATGACATTCGTTAGACATCGTTTGTTATTCCCGCGAGAAATCTAGAAGTTTGAACAGAAAATATATTTTCATAATTAATCATTCTTTATTCAATATTTGATATAAAAACAAGGGGGTTTTTAGTATGGAACTTTATGAAGTATTAAACAAAAGAAGAAGCATAAGAGCATACAAGCCAACGCCAGTTGAAGACGACAAACTGCGCCGAATCTTAGATGCTGCAAGGCTTGCGCCATCCGCTGCAAATAGACAACCAATATCTTTTATTGTAGTCAAGGATAACAATATTAAACAAAAACTGAAGGATGCCTATCTCCGAAATGGTTTTTTACAGCGCCCCATAATTATATGTGCATGTGGATTGCCTGATAAGGCTTGGAAAAGAGGTGATGGGAAAACATATGTTGATGTTGATGTAACAATAGCGATGGACCATTTAATTCTTGCTGCCACTGCAGAAGGACTCGGCACATGTTGGATAGCAGCCTTCAAACCAAAAGTAATAAAGGAAGTGCTAAACATACCAAACAATATAGAACCTTTGGTCTTAACACCCTTGGGTTATCCAGAGGTCATTCCTGAACCAACTTATCGAAAACCACTCGAAGAAATAATCAGAGAAATCAAGTGAACGTACTACTATTGTCCATGCCAGACACTGCGCCACACTTCAGCGGAAAAAGATGGAAGGCTCCAAATATCAGTATTGCTTCAATTTCAGGAAACATAAAAAACCACAATGTTTACGTTGCAGATTTGGTATTGAAAAGGCAAAACGTTAAAGGAACAATTTTAAAGCTATTAAAAAAATACAAACCGGAAATAGTAGGTCTCAGTGCAATGACTTTCCAATTTGACACATCGTGGAAAATTGCACAACTCATTAAAAAAATAAATAAAGACATAAAAACTGTCCTTGGCGGGTATCATGTAACATTGATGTATGATGAAATTTCTAATAACGGATATTCTGAACCATTTGATTTCCTCGTAAGAGGTGAAGGAGACTTAAGTTTCAATGAACTCTTGGAAGCTTATGAAGGCAAACGTGATATAAATAACATTCCCGGTATATCTTTTAAAGTAAATGGTAAATTTATACATAATCCTCCAAGACCACTTGAGGATCTAAACAAAATTAATTTACCAGATAGATCCAAAAGGATATTTAAAGGATATCATTATTATGGATTTAAACTAGACATTGTAGAATCTTCAAGGGGATGTACAATGCCATGTAACTTCTGTAGCATAGACAAGATGTATGGTAAAAACTTCCGTATGTATAACATCGATAGAGTGCTCAAAGACATTGATGATGCAAAAAAACATGGCGCTGATTTCATTATATTTACTGATGACAATTTTTCTCTGAATGTAAAGAGATTCGAAGACTTGTGTGACGCCATGGTGGACTCCGGACACAATGATATAAAATATATAATTCAAGCCAGTAGCACGGGCATCGCCTCATCAAACACTCTGGCAGAAAAGATGGCAAGAGCAGGTTTCAGGATAGTTTTTCTAGGTATCGAAAACGTATCAAAGGAAAATTTAAAAAATCTAAGAAAAGGGAATATAATTGAAAAAACAAAGATTGCGGTAAAGAGATTACATGAGCAGGAAATAATGATAGTTGGCGGCATGATTATAGGACATCCAAACGACAAGGAAGAAAACATTGCACAAAATTATGAATTTTTTGTAAAATTAGATATAGATTTCTTTGCCGATCAAATACTTACACCATACCCAAAAACCCCATTGAGGGAAGAAATGATTAAAAGTGATCTCGTAACAAATAAAGACAATTTCAGCAGATACAATTGTTTTTGGTCTAATATTAGAACAAATTATCTCTCTGCAGATGAATTACAATTCCTTAGATGGAAATATAATAAAAAATACGCAGTTTACATATGTACCACCAAGGCATTTATAAAAAATTATCCAGCAGCATACTATTATCGAATCTATTTTAGAAGACCTTATTTCAAACTGAAAAATAAATTCTTTAATGGAAAACTAACCGAGAGAGAGCTTTATGAAAAAGATATGAAAAAGGCTGAAGAAATGAACATTTTCCTTTAATCCGAAAATAGATTCCCGATCTAGCTCTGTACCATAACGGTTCAGGGCAAGTCGGAATGACAATTTTTTGTACACCATGTCATTCCCGTGGCATTGCCCATGGCAAGCAAACAGGGAATCTAGAATTTTCATCCTTCGTGGTACCACTTGGTGGTGACCCGAAGGAGCATGTAGATTTAATACTAATTTTTTCTAAGTACAAAAAATGTCAACAGTTGCAATCTCATGTTGTGACAATTATGAATTAGAAAAAGTCAATATTGCTACGAAAAGATGCTTAAGCCTGATAGGTAATATTGAAACCCTTGTAAAACCTGGAATGAAGGTACTGTTGAAACTAAATCTTCTTTCAGCTTCATTAGGACCAGAAATGGCCGTTAATACACATCCTACAGTTATTAGGGCGCTTGTTGACATATTTCAGAATGATTATGAGTGCGAGGTCTATATTGGAGATTCTTGCGGAAGCCTCAGAACCGGTTCAACAGATAAGGCCTTTAGAGTTACACAAATAGACAAGATAGCAAAAGACACTGGAGCCATAATCGTAAACTTTGACAAAGATGAAACCATAGACATAATTAATAACAATGGTGCGATCTTAAAATACTTTAAGATCGCAAAGACTGTTAAATCAACAGATGTCGTAGTGTCTGTTCCAAAACTAAAAACACACGGATTGACAAGATACACAGGAGCAATAAAAAATATGTTCGGCTCCATCCCGGCAAATGGGAAAAAAAATGTACACCTGCAAGCGCCAAAGGCCAGATTAATGGCGCAGGCATTAGTCGATGTATACGAGGCGGTACAACCACATATCACCATAATGGATGCTATTATTGGAATGGAAGGTAACGGCCCTAATGCTGGAGACCCAAGAAAGGTAGGGTTAATTATTGCTAGTAATGATGGTGTTGCATTAGATGCTGTGGCTAGTACAATTATTGGTTTTGACCCTATAAAAGTACCCATAATCAAGTACGCTTATGAAAGAGAGTTGGGTACTGCAGATATAAACAATATTAATATAGTAGGTGAGGAAATTAACAAGATCACTGTCGCTGATTTTAAAAAACCTTCCAGCTCTGCACAAGATTTTGCATCAAAATACATTCCAGATTTCCTGCTTGCAAAAATGTTTGATAATAGCTGTACCTCTGTCTCTTCTGTTTATGAGCCAAATTGTACAAGATGTTATGAATGTATCAGAAATTGTCCTTCTGGAGCGATGTCAGCGCCAAATGGCAAGGTATTAGTTGATGAGGATAAATGTATTGGTTGCTTTTGTTGTGATGAGGTGTGTAATTACAAGGCAATAGTAATGAAGCGCTCATTTCTTGGTAGAACTTTCTTAAAAATGGCCGAACTTCTAGGCGTAGAAAGATTGCAGTAGAAGTGTCTTATGGTAAACGTATTGTTATCCTCAAATGTAGTAAACCCCGAATATCCCTGCCCCCGTCCGTACCGGCACGGGCGGGCGACTAATGGCATGAGCTAAACCAGATCTCAGCTGATGTCAGCTTTGCAGGCGGGCCTGCCCTGAAGGACAGGGCTTTTTCTACTTTATCTTTTACCTTACCATTTATCTCCGACCTGAAGTCCCGTTGATAATATCTACGGGATGAAGTCCGGAGCTTTCTGGATTTTACGGGGTAAAGATCCTTCTCCCTTCATTAACAGAAAATAGAGATTAGACCATTTTTCATCTTGCGTCTTTCGCATTTTTTTACTATTATTTGTAATATAATCGTTTCCCGCTACACAAATTCATACCCACGGCAGTGTCTACATCCAGACTGCCAGCCAGATACTCATTCTGGCGGGTGTTGGGACTAACTGTCAATGCCTGCCGATAGGCAGGGATAGTTAAGGGAATTCACCACCATGGAAGGCTTCCCTACAAGAGGCGAACATGGACACTCAAGGCAGTTTTGGCGGAATTCGCTGTGGCAAATATTCAACGGCTTACATTTATTTAAATTAGGCCTTCGGTAACTTTTACGCCACAAAGACATCAAGCATGTCGGGTTTCTTACCCGACACAATTATATTCGGCGCGTAAGACCTGTCCTGAATTCATTTCAGGAAACGCGCCCTACTTGTACAAAACCTTTTGGTACTGGCTCGTCCAGCTTATGATTATGGATACCATTTCAAACATCATAAAGATGTCAAGAAGAAACCCTTTTTCAGACGTAAAGATGATGAAATGGGTTACAAGATTGTTCTCTTTTCAGATAGATGGCCGACTTAACACTGGATACAGTTTTTCACCTTATCTTATACACTTAATGCCAACTTATTTATGTAATTTGCGCTGCAAAAAATGTGGACAATGGGGTGAAACCGGCAATTATTATAAGAAAGATGCTAACTTTTTAAGAGAGAACATGAATATTGATGTTTTTGAGGAATTAATAAACGATGTTTCAAAATTCTCACCAACAATTTTCATAACAGGAGGTGAACCATTTTATTATAAAGACATAATAAGGTTAATAAAATATATAAAACAGAAAAACCTAATCTGTTGGATAATCACAAATGGAACACTCCTCGAGAATTATGCTAATGATATTGTTAAACTTGGAGTAGACGTGTTATATATTTCGATAGATGGTCCAGAAGATGCTCACAATAAGATTAGAGATGTTCATGATGGTTTTCAAAAGATTTCATCAGGAATAAAAAAAATCATTAATGCAAAGGAAAAAATGAATAAACAAAGGCCGCTATTATGTCAGGTATTCACCATAAGCGATCTTTCATTCCCATATTTAGAAAATATTACTGATACAACTGAAAAACTAGGCTTTGAAATGCTACTTATTAAACATCCATACTTTAATAATACAAGAACAGGTAGAAATTACGAAAATTTGATGGGAAGGTCATTCCAATGTTATGCGCCTTCATGGCAAGGATGGGTTGATGACGAAATAAAAATAGATCCCCATTCTCTACAGAAGAGCATTTCACAATTACTTTCCAAAAAATATAAGTTCCAACTTGCATTCTTCCCTGCTATAAAGGTTTCTGACATACCACATTATTATTCTACCTCACAAGATATTTTTTATAACGGAAGCAAATCAAGAAAGAAGATTAAACGTTGTATTGCTCCCTGGACACATATAATGATATATCCTAATGGTGATGCGGTTTTTTGTAATGATAACCCTGACTACATATTAGGAAATATTAAATCTGAAAGATTTTCAGAAATATGGAATAGTAGCAAATCCAGAAAGTTCAGGAAGTTTATCAAAAACAATTTTCTGCCAATTTGCTCAAGATGCTGTGGATTATATTACCACCCCTTCTACCGTTCCGGCTCCAGCTTGAGAACATTAGCAAAATAACTCCTATAGCGGACTTTTTGACATTAGGGTGGGCATTGCCCACCAGAAACGTTCTGCAATTGTAAACAAAATGGTGGGCAATGCCCACCCTTACATCAACAACGATTGCTAAACGAAGGCTCTGGAACGATCTCAATTGTAATCCTGAATCCTGGCATGCCCACTTTGGGAGGCTTACCCGCCTGAATGACTGTAAGTCGGGCAGGTTTCAGGATCTCTGACGTAGATGCTGAAATAAGCTATCCAGGAAACAACCAACGATTCAGCATGACAGAAAGCGAAGAGCTACAGATGGTTCAGGCTTGCCAGCCCGACATGTCGTTCTGGCGGGTAAAGCAATAAGATACACCATTGTCATTCTGAGCAAAACGGAGAGAAGCGAAAAATCTCTTGTTAGTAAGCCAATGATGTTTCGTGGGGTTAGTGAGATTTCAGTAAATAGATTCTTCAGTCATTCCTCCCTCAGACTTGCCCTTGAGTGAAGCGAAGGGATGACGTGTTGGCGACCGGAGGCTGCCCGAAGGGCAATAAGTTCGCTATTCTTTATATGTTGTGGTATTTTCCATTTATACCTTAAGGGAAAGTTTGAAAACCGTAGGTTTTCATTTGACAACCTGGACAAGCCAGAATAAATGAATTATTTACCTTTTTGGTTCTGGCTTGTCCAGGTTGGGCGCTTTAAACTTTTTATGAGCTGAGTGAGCTAATTTATTATGAAGTGGTATAAAATATTTACACCTGAATTAAAGGAACTCATTGATAGCAAAAACCTCAAAGGATTAAGCCTTATCTTAAGAGAAATCCATCCAGCAGATATTGCGGACATTATACGAGAACTAGAACCCACAGAAAGGGTAATAGCATTCCGTGTACTTGACAAAACAAAGATTGCAGAAGTCTTTTCCCTCCTTGATCCAGAAGAGGAAGAAGAGTTGCTCAGATACTTCACTGAACAACGGGTAAAAGAAATCCTGCTGGAAATGAGTCCAGATGATAGGACACAACTCCTTGACGAGCTTCCGGCTTCTGTAGTAAATAAACTCCTGAAGTTATTACCAAAAGAAGAAAGAGACGAAGCAAATTTATTGCTAAATTATCCACCACAATCAGCTGGAAGGGTAATGACTACTGAATATGTGGACCTAAGAACTGAAATAACCGTTTCAGAAGCGCTAGAACATATAAGGAAGACTGGTCCTGATAGAGAAACAATATATACGTGTTATGCAATTAATGAAAAGAGGATACTTTGTGGTGTGGCTTCACTCAAGGATATCATTTTAGCAAAACCTGACCAAAAAATAAGTGAAATAATGATTGAAAATGTTTTTAAAATAAATACGACTGACGATCAAGAAGAAGCTGTAAAGGTTATTCAAAAGTATGATTTCCTATCTTTACCTGTTGTTGATAGTGAAAATCGTCTTGTTGGTATTATTACGGTTGACGACATTCTCGATATAGCGGAGGAAGAAGCAACCGAAGATTTCCATAAAATGGCAGCAATTCAATTACCAGAAGAAAAATATTTTCGCTCAGGATTCTTTAAACACCTTTCCGGAAGAGTGGTATGGTTATTTGTCTTAATCCTGGCAGCCACCATCTCTGGAAAGCTTCTCCAAAAGTATTCGTTGGCTCTCAGTTCAATAATAGCGCTCGCATATTTTATACCAATGTTAATGGGTGCTGGAGGCAATATCGGTTCACAATCATCTACACTCGTAGTAAGAGCCCTGGCAACAGGAGAATTAACGTTAAGGCAATGGTGGAAAGTACTTGTAAGAGAAACTTGCGCCGGTATTGTCATAGGCGCTGTTCTTGGGACTACGGCATTTTTTATAGCAATAATTTTGCTCAAGAACACAATGTTGGGGATCACTGTAGGCATCTCTGTAACAACAGTCGTTGCTGTGGGAAATCTAGCTGGAGCCGCTACACCACTTATATTCCGCTATCTTAGACTTGATCCGGCAATCGTGTCTGCACCACTCATCACCACTATAATCGACGTAACGGGAATTATTATTTACTTTGAGATTGCAAAAAGGATACTAAACATATAAATTGGCTCCCTTCGGTCGCCAATTTATGGCATCATGGCAATTTTTCTTCGAAAAATTGCTACAGATGGTTCAGGCTTGTAGCCTGAACCTAAACGTTTCGGTTCAATCTGCAAGATTGAACTAAACATTTCGGTCAGACTGCCTGCCCGACACAGTCTTTCAGGCGGGCAGGTCTGAACCAGCATTGAAGTTCGCAATTGTATTATCTGTCATTCCCGTGGCATCGCCTGCTGAGTATGCCCGTCCGAACGGATTCATCCGTGCAGGCAAACAGGGAATCTAGAATTTTCATAATTCGTAGTACCACAGCGACACACGGGGCGTAGCTCAGCTTGGTTTAGAGCGCGGCGTTCGGGACGCCGAGGTCGGCCGTTCGAATCGGCTCGCCCCGATCACTACAATAGAATCTATACCTTGACATTTTCAATACCTAAGAGTATATTTAACCAAAAGCTATTGTTAGTCTCTAAGCCGACAATTTCTGCTTTTTTTGACTGGAAATTGTCACCTTATAGACTGTTTTACCACACCTTCGGTGTGTTAGGTGTTGTGTGCAAACCACGTAGGGCGCATTTCCATATGCGCCGAAATGATGTGGATATGTCGGGTAAGAAACCCGACCTACGTGTTCTTTGTATTTCGGGAGTCCCTCTCGAAATCAATCCTGAAGGAGAGAGCATAAGGATTAGCATTGGGAGGGGCTCCCGATGCACAAAAATAACAAATCAAACAACTTTATAATTTAGCTATTCTTCTATACAACAAGGGAAAGTTTGAAAACCGTAGGTTTTCATTTAACAACCTGGCCGAGCCAGAACATACATGAGTTAAGCTCAGCTTTGTTAGGTATCTATCTCCTTTTAGTTTCCGGCTCGGCCAGGTTGGGACATTATAATCAAATATACAAATACGACATTCTAAATGAGGAGGAAAGCAATGGGTTTAACCTATATAAGAGTAACTGTAGCCAATCCCGCAAATCTTAAAAAAAGAGAAGAAGTGGAATTTATGGTTGACTCTGGAGCTGTGTATACACTTGTACCTCGTTCAATACTCGAGAAATTGGATATAACTTCACATTCAAAAAGAACATTTATATTGGCAAATGGTGAAAAGGTAGAAAGGGAATTAGGAACAGCGGCCTTTGAATATGAAGGAAGGAGAGGAGATTCTCTGGTTATTTTCGGTGAACCCGAAGACACGCCTTTATTAGGGGCTACGACATTAGAGGGATTCGCATTGATACTCGACCCGTTTAGGCGGGAACTAAAACCCCTGCCAATGGTACTTGGCTAAGAAGTTTATCATGCCTGAATTAGAAGAAAGACAAGCTAAAATTGAAGGAATCCTGGAACAAATGGATAAGCCCTTATCTTGATTTGAAGCTGCTATATTTTGTTGAAGGAAATGGTTTTTTTAGGCTCTATCCTGTGGAGCAAGGGAAGTAGAACGCTGACTAATGGCATAATAATCATCTACGAACTCCCGATAATCTTCTGCCTCTTGTGTAATTATAAGCATAAACTTAAGCCATAAGTCGTAATCTTTTATAACCAAAGGAATACCTCGTATAGCAGTGGCAGCGATACTTGCTGCGATTCTGTTAAGCACTATTAAATCAACGGTCATCGGTCTTAAGTATTTCAACACAGTCGCTCCACATGCGGTCTTCTGTAAGATATTCCCTGTCTTGTTCTTCCCATTCTAAATATCCTTTTTGGGGGGTAAAATATACCGCAATATCCCAATCAGAGCGAAGTCGTACTTTTTCTTTTGCACGAGAACCAAATATAAACGCCATAACCACATCCTCATGTTTCTTAAAATAGTCTTTTAGGTTTTTAATCGCTATGTTATCTTCCCTTCATATTTTTTCCTCTCTTTATGGAAAACTTCAAAGTATCACATTAGCGTCTTTTTGTAATTGCTCAATATCAAGTGGAATATCATGCTATCTAACGAGAATGTCAACCCCGCTTTCGCAGAGCTAAGCTCAGCTTTGCAGGGATTCCAGTAGTTAATGCTGGAATCCTTCCGAAAGGAAGTACATAATACCACTTGATATTGAGCAATTACGTCTTTTTCAACAATTATTTCTAAGCCTCTTAAAATGCTTTAATTTTAAATCCTCCCCTAATTAGTGCAAGTGGTTTTTAAACTTTCATTTGGAAATACATTAATAAAAAAAGGGTAAGAGTCGTAATGACTCTTACCCTTTTTGTTACAACAATTATTTGTCGGGTTAGAAACCGACCTACTCCTTATTTTTAAAAGCATGGCTATTATAGAAAGGAATATAGTTACCTGTATACCTATGATCCAAAGAAAGTATTTTGAAAACTTCTGGTCAAGGGCATCAATTCTTCTATCTATCTTCTGGTCAAGGTGATTTATCCTCTGGTCAAGGGCATCTACCCTTCTATCCAGCTTTTGGTCGAGGGCATCTATCCTTCTGTCCAATTTCTGGTCAAGACCGATTAAGAGGTCTTTGATGTCCTCTAAACCCTTAGAATGTTCCTCTACCTTCCCTTCCCCCACACTTTTAAACTTTATCTTCTTTTAAAGAGACCACTTAAGTCTCTTTTTCAAATGTCCATAAGCAGCGCCATATTGTTTCAATCTTTTTTCTCTACACAATGCATCGTTTTTGGATCCATATGCCTCATAATATACGAGTTTTACTGGTAAAATTTTCTTTGTAGTTTTATTCATACCCTCAGCATGTTCCTTAATCCTTCTTTTCAAGTCGCTCGTGTAACCTAAATAAACTTTATCAGATACCTGACTCTTTAATAAATATACGTAATACATAAACTAAAATCCTTAAAGTGTGGGGCTTTCTTCCAATGTTGTTGGCATTTTAAAATCTCCACATCTTTACTATAACCAGAATTAACTTACACATAATACTATTATTTGTCAAAGGAAAAATAAGCTGCTCCACCTCGTAGGTGGGGTGAGGTTTGTAAAATAAAAAAAGGGATGTGTCCCTATTAACTAATCAGCTTCACAACTGCAACAGTAATACCAACGGCTGCAATTATGGTACCCACATTCCACTTGATTATCCTTGTCTCCATGTTTGCCATGTCAATTCTGATATTGGCAATATCTTCTTTAGTTGATAGATCTTTAAGTTCAAATGTTTTCATCATTAATATGGGGGTTGTCCCCTTTGGCCATTTATGATACGTATACTTCCTCACAAGCTACACACTTAGCCGCATATAACAAGGCCGCCCTTATATCATCTTCTGTTAGAAAGGGATAATCTTTCTTAAGGTTTTCTATAGTTTCACCATAGGCAACTTTCTCAACAATTAACTCTACTGTCAACCTTGTTCCTTTGATAACTGGTTTGCCAAGCATTATTTTTGGATTGATAACAATACGTTTAAGAAGCTTCTCCTCGTTCATTTTATGCCCTCCATAGGTATAATCCTCTTTTATTTTATTTGTCAA
>MAYW01000006.1 GCA_001723765.1 Candidatus Scalindua rubra | reverse complement strand
CGCACAAACATATTCATGAATTAACTCCCCTCTTTCCCCCTTTCCTAAAGGGGGAGAAAGGGGGATTAGGTGGTCTTTGCCCCTTGCCCCTAATGAGAATTATTCCTGTAGATAGTTTGCTTGAACTTTGACTTAGAGCGTCACAAGTTGTCATTCCCGACCACGATCGGGAATCTATTTTCGTGTTAAAAATATCACTTTTTTTGACAAAGTAAATAAGAAAAAGGGTAAGGATCATAATAACCCTTACCCTTTTTGTTTACAATCAGTTATTGGATTAGCCTGCCCCGTAGAATAAAGAATTTTTACATTTATGGTAGTTGGAACATGTAAATAAATTATAGAATTATAAAAGGATTATACAAGGTGTTATTCAACGGGGCCTGCCCTGAACCGCTTCTGGTTCAGGGAAACCCGACCTACCTTTATTTTAAAATCACAGCGATAATTAACGAAATCCACATGGTGATCATAATACCCAAAAGCCAGTTAAACTTCTGGTCAATTCTGTTATTTACCTGATCAAACCTATCATTCACCTGATCAAACCGGGTGTTTACCTGATCGAACCTGTCGTTCACATGTTCAAACCTATTGTTGATTCTAACAATCTCACCTTCTATATTTGTGAGTCGTTTATCCATTTGCTCCAGGATACCTTCCACTTTTGCTGTCCGTTCTTCAATGCTTGTAGGCATAGGTTTTTTTCTCCTTAAAGCAAAAAGTAAATAATGTGCTAACTTAGTATACATTAAAAAACGCACAATGTCAATGATCCAAAAAAATACCTCGGATATCCCTACACCTCGTAGGTGAAGGAAGCCCAATTGAATAGTACAAGTAATTTTTTGCTTGCAAAAAAAAAGGGATGTGTCCCTATTTAAGGCGATAAAAAAAGGGTAAGAATCATAATGACTCTTACCCTTTTAAAAAGAATGTTGTAGGGGCAATTCATGAATTGCCCCTACATTTGTTTAACATACTTCTTAGAACTTCATTGACGTCATCAGATATACCCAATCAGCACCCCTATCGATGCCATTACCGCCGCCACCTCCTGTATCCTCAATAAAATCATCGGCAAAGTAATGAGAATATCCTGCAACAACACTAAAGTTCTTAAACAACTTATACTTAACTGTAAGGTCAATCTCCTGACCTAAATCATCATCTACATTCTCTAATACACCAGCGGAATTAATAAACTGATCAGCCCCTGCCCTTATTACGCCTCTACCTCCACCATAACCAGTACCACCACCAACACTATACCATGCGTCAGCCTCCTCATCTAATGAAAAAATGTGACCTTTTAAATCAACCAAAAGTTTTTTAGTTGGTTTAAACGATAAGTGTATCTGATGGTCTTCGATGTTCTGCCATGCAGCATTGTCAATGTATCCCAATTGGGCATGACCTGTAGGATAAAGGTGATCGAAGGTCTTTGCACTCCCGGTAAGCGGTTTATCATCTCCTGATGCAAAGACATAGGCATATCCTATCCTCGGTGTCCACGGCATATCCTTGAAGGTATATCCAGCTCCTGCGTAAATAGCCCAGGCCTGTATCGAATCAGATGTATCACCGCTATTACCAGCAGCAGGATTAAGATCTGCTCCCAGATTTGCTGTCTCGCCTCTGACACCATTTACTTTTCCAAACTGCCATACCGGCTCAACTGTATAATCCAAACCAGCAAGGCTTGGCATTTTTCTACCGTCTAACCTGAACCCTGCAGAGTACCTTACCTCTCCTGTATCTCTATCTCCAGATAAATTTACATCGTCACTTCGACTCCTTGCGATAAAATAAGGCTCTACAAGGTTACCTTCCAGAGCGCCGCTAAACTTAAACTGGGAATATATACCGTATATTACTTCGTCCCTCGCTTGAAGAGAAGTTGTTCCAGCTGAATTATCTGTTTGCTGTCTTGAACCTGAAACACCACCTGTATCTTCTTCCTGTATCTGATGAGCAAATAAGTCTATCCATGCATTCTTTTTATTGCTCCACTTTAGCCTTGCACCGTCATATGACCTTGCCTGGTTAGCCCAGTTCAATGTTCCAATCAATCTATGGTTACCATAGTGAGCTTGCCATCGACCGATTTTTAAGTTTAAGTTACTTAACATAGGACTTAGATCGCCAAGGTTTCTCAATTCTACAAAGGCTTCCAATAAATCAGTTCTTTCTTCATTATCAGCTATATTGGATTCACCCAAGGTACGGGAGTCTTGTAGTTTGACAAATCCGCGTACGTTTTTATTCACATCTGCGTCAAAGTAAATCCTGACCCTTTGCAGTACAAAATCTTCATCTCTCGCAGAACGACCAGTTCCACCTCTCACTTTAGCAATTCCGGCTTCACCGCCCTGAACTAACTGACCAGCCGCATTAACTGCCGGAGTCGCTAAACCTCGACTGGAAAAAAACTGTATCTGATCCTCAAAACGATGTCTTATAGCAAAACCCATCTTCAAACCCCTGATCTTTGGTGCGTTGACGTTACCACCAGGTCTTGCTTCCAGCGCCTCTATCCTCTTAAGCAGGTCTTCGTATGCCTGCGCCTTTGCATCCTGTATCCCAATCAACGCATATGCCGATGAGATTGCAAATACAGTCGCAAAGGTTACAAAAACATTTCTAATTTTCAACATATTCTACCTCCCCTCAAAAAACCCAAAAAAATAAAGACCATTTTTAATCAATAAATGCTTTGTTTCATCATATTAAACAATAAGGATGCGTAACAGCATCCACGCCATCAAGATAGGTACAAAATGTGTGATACTATAATCTCTTTTATCCCTGTTGGTTCAATCATGTTGATTGAACCTAAACATTTCGATTCAGGCTACAGAGCTAAGCTCAGCTTTGCAAGCCTGAACCAGCCAAACATGTCCCTGAATCTAGTTCAGGACAGGCAATGACGAAAGTAATGTCATCCCCATGAAGAGGGGACAGAACCAGATTCCCTGTTTCCTTGCCATGTGGGCTAAAACCACGGGAATGACAGATAAACATGTCCTCATGTAAATGGGGATTGAATCGCAGAAACATGTTAGAGCGTTACAAGTCGTCATTTCCTGCTCCGACAAAGCTGAGCTTAGCTCACGTCGGGAATCTATTTTCGTGTTAAAACTATATTAATATCCAATCCCCCCTGTGGAGTAGTCTACGCCACTCAACAGGGCGGATTTAAATTACACGGCTACCCGCCTGAATGACGTAGTCGGGCAGGAAACCAGCGGCTACTTCTACTTACCTCCTCCGAGGCCTATTCCTAGTTTCTTCTCGATGTTATATACTCTCTCTAACATATCATGTTGTGATCTGATGCGTGACAACTGGTTGACCATAGGCGCCCAACCCCACCACCATGCGTAATCCTGCTGACCATGGGCAACACCTTTGTAACCTTTGAGAGCGTACCAGAACCACATATTACCATATTCTACTTCAATAGCGCTCGGGTTACCGCCATCATGCCTGAAGTTTGCATATACACCAAGGATTGGGCCAACTACTGGAACCTTACCTCCTGTTGTCTTAAATGCTTTATAAACGCCTTCACCAAGGAGTTTAACACCTAACTTATCGGCAATCACATCACCCATAGGATAAGGATCTCTGGCATTAACATCAATCCATCCTTTGTCAAAACACTCTTCTACAAGAAGCTGAGCTTCATCACGCTTACGATATGCGGCAAACATATATCCATCAAGCGCCTCAAACCACAGCCTTGCGAAACGGCCGCTGTGACAATTGCTGCAAAGTTCCACCCATCTCTCGAGTTTCTTATTATTTGGTCCGTCATAAAGGTCTATCTTCTTGTCCATAGGTGGAATTGTTATACCATAAGGATAATCCTTCATGCTTGACTTGTATTCTACCTGTTTAGGTGGGAATGTTCCCATACGCCAACGACCCTTTGATGTTACATTATGGCCCCATTTTCCTGTTGTATTATTATACATATGACAGGTCTGACAGGTGGGACTGCGCATTTCACTTCCACCTAGCTCAACATCATTCAGGCCCTTATCCAATGCCCATGTTTCACCCTCCATTTCATAAATAACACCCATTTTTGATTCTTGATAAGTTTCTGCATCCGGGTGATCAGCGCCCATGTGGCAAGAAAAACAAGCTTCTGGTTTTCTTGCCTCTTCCGAGCTAAATTTGTGGCGTGTATGGCAGGCGTCGCATTTCTCCATTGCAGGGTGACACTGGTCACAGCCTATGAATGAATATTGTTCACCCTTTCTAAAGCCTTCGATATACCATGGCACTACTACGTTTGAAATCCATGATGCCTGGTGACTTGGCCTTCCATCCGCAATCTCGGATGCAAATTCCACTACCTGCTGCCTGTGGCATTGTTTACATACATCATCAGCAACGGGCATGAACAATTCATCGTGACTTTCGCCATGACAGAAATTACAGGTAACCTGTTCTATCGTTATACCAGCTTTTTCCTCAATCGCCCTTGTCTTTTCTGCAATTTCAGGAGTTCTTCTAGGCTTTGCATGAGCTGAATCCCTCCAGGATCTGACAATACCCGGAGTTACCTCATCATGGCAGCCCATACAATCTCCTGAAGCATAATCTTCAAACAGGTTCTTGAAAGCGCTTACATCAGGCCTTATATAGTGGTTCTTTGGACTCCAATACATATGGAGCGGCACAGGCTTGTAGTAGTCAGCCCATGGGCCGCTACCCTTTTCCAGGCCAACCCATTTTTCAAACCCTTTTTGAAGCTTTTCTGTTGGCATGACCAATCTTTCCGGAGATGATTTTGGATTAGCCTGCGCAAAGACTGCGCCGGCGCTTAACATCAGAAAAGCCACACAAATTAACAATACGACGCCAATTCTAAAATGCTTTATATAGTTCACTATCCGCTCCTTTCACTCTGCAACTATTATTTTTACAAAGTTACAGGTAAAAGCATACGTCGCCCACTAAACTAAGAAAAATTATTATAAAATTATATATAGCAAAGTCAACTAAAATCTTAGTAAAAGGTAAAATTAAAATAAAAGGAAATTGACAATAATTAATTATTAATAACAGCTACACCTGATCTAAATTAGATCGACAAGTTTTTTTAAAGTAACAACCTCTCTGAGTCGGAGACAACCTGGCCGAGCCAGAACATACGTGGGCTAAGCTCAGCTTTGTCAGAAATTTATCCCTTTTTGGTTCTGGCTCGGCCAGGTTGCAACATCAAGCTACCCGCCTGACCTGTCTTTCGGGCAGGAAGCCATGAGTTACATACAATAACCGGTTGATACGAAGCCGATACATCAGAATTAACGCCTGCCCTGGTTCGATCAGAATGACAAGGGGGTTATAAACATATCATCATATGATTGTTAGGCTTACAACAACACATGCCCGCTAACCCGCTACAATAATTGAATTAAATTTAATACCTTTTCTTTAAAGACAAATTGTAAACAAAATATATTCCCACAAAATAAAAAAAAGATGAACTGTTACCATTCAAAGTATTCTTTACGCATTTCATGCCTTTTTGTGATATGGCAATTGCTAAAAATATTATAATCAAACGAAATACGGGTAAGTTTTCTCGCTTCTTCTATTGTTTTCTCACCCTCCATAAGCTCACTGTACACCTCTCCTGGCCCATGGCATGCTTCACAACCAACACCTAATTCCTCAAATGTGCCTTTATCCTCTTTATAACCGGTTGTATGACATTTATAGCATTTCTTTCTATAATTCTCATCCCCTTTTTGAAAATCAGGTTCCTTTTGTATTCTTTCAGTGGTTTTAAACTTTGACTCACTCCAGAGGTTGACGTGCTCCGGATGTGTTTTTTGTGGCATTTGATACATTTTTATATTTCCTACATAGATTTGATACTCGCCTGTCGGGCCGTAGAAGCTTACTTCTCGTAGTTTTATTTCTTTTTCAGGATTTAATTTCGCTATGCGTTGCCACATCTTTATAAGAGCGTCAGCAGATCTCTCACGCGCCTCCCTCATTGCCTCCCTATCCGCAAGCATATGCTCATGAGCAGGTTCCTTCTCCAAGGCCATCCCGTTTCCATCATGACATACCATACATCCGTATATATCGTAAGGAAGCGGAAGGTTTTCTGGATGATCTTCTTTTATCCTTTCTTCATCAATATGGCATGTCATACACCTATCGAACCTGGGACCGTTTTCTTGATTACTCCAAAGACCCTCGCCTTTAAGTAATATCTGCTTTATCTCCAACTTTTTGTTTTTCAAGCCCCTAATCTTATTTTCCAACTCTTTTGCTTTTTCGGGATCACCCCATTCCGGATTTGACCAAAATTCATAACTTTCTTCTGCCTTAGCAATTTTCTCCTGGATAACGGCCCTTTGATGTTGTTTCCATTCAGGATTAAATTCTTTATCAGACCACACGCCAGAAACGCCTAACAGTAAGATAAATATTATAGATATTGTGGTTAACCATAGTAATATTAATTTAACGTAATGACCCATATCTTAAATTGCCATTTATAAAGTAATAATTACTTGAAGTTAAGCCTTCGGCGACATTAAATGCATAGGTAGGAGCCGTCTCCTGACGGCGATCGTCAGCGCTCAACGATGAGAAGCCGATCGCCAACGGGAGTTGGCTCCTACCAAACTTTGAATTTCCGAGACGTTAAATTAACGTCAATTTCTTCAGCCATAAAATTTAACTAGAAATTAATATAAATTATGAATTGAATAAAATAAAGCGGACTTAGTTATATCCACCCACCATACTAAAAACATACGACACAACTTAAACAAAGTTCATAAAAACTATATTATTTTTTTTTCAATGTCAAGTCTTTTGTCATGACACTATCAAGGCAAATAGAAAATGTCAGTAAATTAGTCAAGTTTAGCATAGTCTCTAAGCCGACAATTTCTTGCTTTTTTTGACTGGAATAAACCAGGTTTCCGCTACAGAGATGATGTGTAATTTAAAAAATCACAATTTGTGAGCCATTGAAGCATACATAAACATGACCAGCCTCTCTTTCGAGAGGATTCCAGAATTGGAATCTCCGCCCGGTCGGATCTGCCTTTGGCATGACCGCCAGGGCTGACGAGGACGCCTCTCGAAAGAGAGGTCTGCCTCCTAATCTTTGTAATAATGAGGGAGATAAAGGTGCACGCCCCATATTACATATATTCATAATGAAATTAAAAGAGTTATATAATTTATATTTGCAATATGTGACAATATTGTATAATATTGTCACATATGAGAACAGATAGAGTTGCATCCGCAATACTTTCAACAATTCGCACTGGCGTTGAATACCAACTTGACGATATTAAGAAAAAACCATTTAATGGAGCAAATATTCAATTTGTTGAGAAAAAATTTCTTGAAACAATTGGTGAATCTGGCGCTTATGGATTAAGTGAATTGTTTTTCCATAACGATGAGACGAATAGTATGATTCTCTATGAGGGACAGAAACATTACCGTAAGTATATTGCTACCGGACGGTATTTAACCTTGTTGGGAGAAATTTCACTAAAGCGAGGGATTTACCAGAAAAATAAGGTAAGCCACAGCATTTGTCCTCTTGAACAAAAATTAAAATTCATAAACGACTATGTAAGCTTTGCGGCTGCAGAATATATTTGCTACAGTTTAGCGAGTATGACATTAGGTGAATTCATAAAGCACTGTCAAAAGTGGACACTCATGAAACCTTCGGAAGGGACTGCCAGAAGAGTCCTTGATTATGTTGGACATTTTCTCGAAACCAGCGATTTTCTTGCTACAGCCCAATCTGAAGAAGAAATATCTCAAGAAGCTGTGACATTAGCAATAAGTATGGATGCAACTTCGATTCTCATAAAGCAGGAAGGCTGGCGTCATGCCACAGCAGCAACAGTAAGTACCTACGATGTAAAGGGTAACCGATTGAATACCATCTATATCGGTCGTATGCCAGAGAAAGGAAAAACAAGAGTAAAAACCCTTCTGGAAAAGGAAGCCCGGGCTATGATGGCTAAGCAAGAATTTAAATACATCGTTTGTATTGCAGACGGAGCACGTGAGATATGGCATTACTTTCGTAGAAAGTATCCCAACGTAATTCACGTTGTGGATTTCTTCCATGTATGTGAGCATATCTCAAAACTTTCAGAACTATTTTTCAAAAATCCAGTGGAGGCACAGAACTGGTATAAGAAATATCGAAACATTCTCAAAGAAGATCCTAAAGGGGCTTCTAAGTTACTTCGTGCCGTCCGATATAGGCGAAGTCTTGCAAAAAAGAACACTGAAATTGATGCAGAGATAAAGTATTTACAACATAATAGAACGGGAATGAACTACTATGATTTACGAGAAAAAAATCTTCCCATAGGAAGTGGAGTTGTTGAGGCTGCTTGTAAAAATCTTATTGGTGCTAGAATGAAAAAGTCAGGAATGCGATGGACTATTAATGGAGGCCAAACTATCCTAACTCTCCGATCATTGATACTTAGTAATCGATGGGAAAAATTTTGGTCTTACTTCATCCAACGACATTTTTCAAACGTTCAAACGTAATATGATGCGTACACCCGTTTTGACTTTCAGGCTTAGTCCGTCTTTTGATGTAACATAATGAAGATGTTTGGCCAATTTGGGATTAAACAATTCATTGGTAATAACAAAAAGAACAAGATCAGCGCCTGTTGTAGCATCTTTTGATAGCATATCGTGATTTGTTTCTGTATCTTCTGCCTGTATACCAGGTGTATCTACTAATATTGTACCTTTCCAAGGATACTCTTCAATTTTATATGTAGCGACATCAGCATCAATATAAATTTCTTCTCCTGTCAATGCCGATATTAGTGTTGATTTTCCCGCACCCCATTCACCAATTAAAGCTATTCGTACTTGACCCTTTTCATTTATTTTTTCTAACGTTGACTCAATTCTTCTATTCCAGTTTGGATCGTATTTTGGATGCAACTTCCCACATAATTCAAGCACTTCTTTTGCTATTGATTGAAGTTGTGGAAAATAATCAGAAAATCCATATTCATTTCTCCTTGCTTCTACCTCAATTTTCATGCCTAATATTTTCTCGGCAGTTCGTATGTTGCTTCCATTTCTTCCAATAGCAGAACCTATATTTTTCTCATCTGTTTTAATACAAGCTGTATCCTTGCCATCAATATTGTTAATAACAATATCATTTTCAGATAAACGTGAAGGATACAAAGTTTGTATTAATTGCTGCTTTATATCTGCATTACTATCAATAAAGCTCACTTTTTCTCCACACAAAACATTTTCTATTCGTTTAACTCGACTACCGTTTTTGCCTATGCAACAAGCCAGAGCATTAATATCAGATTTGAGTGATGCCTGTACTTTTATCTTACAAATAGAACCGGGCTCTCGTATAACATCATGTATCACTAATTTTTTTGATTTAAACTCAGAAAATAAGTTTATTAGAATAGCATAAATCATTTGGCGATTTAAATTTATCGCTGTGCTATCCATGGCTTCTAAGCAAGTGACGGATTCTTTCCAAATTTGCTTACACTGTTCCTCAACCGGACACATTACTTCTTCAACTACCTCAAAATATGAATTCACTGTTTTATTAAGCCATTCGTAACATGCTTTGTTTTTATTCTTATAATCTTCCCATAACTCATCACGTAGACTATGTATAATTGCAGCTTTTTGCTTGTACAAATCTTTTTTTGTTGTTTCTGCCCATGAATCTGTTCCTTTTTTAGCAAACCGCTCTGCACCTATGCCTGCCCCAACAGCTATTCCAGCACCTACAGCCGCAAGCCATCCAGACGGGTTCCAGAAATTAGCAACAGCCCATCCTGCTAATGCCGTTGCTGCTGTACCAGCCCCTGCTCTAAGACCAGACCGTGCATATTTATGCTTACTTGCCGATTCTTTGTCTTGGTGATATCTGTCAACGAGGTATTCTATTCCACTGACATCAACTTGCGAATTATCAAAAGCTACAACATTTGCCTGTTCTTTTAGTTCTTCCTGGAAATCTCTGTTACATTCCTTTACAAAGTTATCAGGGATTGCTAAGATTCCACAATCGTTTAATAAAGAATCCAAGCTATTCTTAAGACCTTTTCCGCTTTTACCTGATGTAATTAGATTATCGACCATTGAAGGAATACTGTTACTTGCGTTTTCATATACCACGCGTATTCGCTTTATCCTATCAATCGAATGGTTTTTAGTTTTAATGATACCGTTTCTAAACTTTTTTCTTCAGATATTTAAACTTATCCATCAATTCTCGGAATTGCCCCGCAACTGGACGTAACTCATTTTTTACTGAAATAATGTATCCATTAATTAGATCATATGGAGTGCGTATACGAACTAATACAGAATCTTCAACAATAAATTTTTGAATAGTTTTTTCGACATTAGCAATGTAGCTGTTTCGTAAAAGAATTTCGTGATTTCTATTAATTGTTGCTATAGCTTTATCAGGCCTTTTACCCATCCAAGCCGCTCTTGCATGAACGGGGATTACTTCAGGCTCAGGCATGTCAAAGTGTTTTGCAACATAATTCTTAATTCTCCTATTGTGACCTTCTATCTCGTCTCTCTTAAAAATATATTCAGGTTTTTCAACTAAAAGATCAATGTCCTCATCGAATGATTTGATGTTTAAAAGTACAGTTATACCTTTCCCCTGAGTCTGAATATAGCCAAATCTATCTAATTCAGAACTTGTTGCTTTGTCATCGGATAGCAAAAAGAAAATGTGATCACATCGTTCTATATATCGCTCTGCCATCTTGGCTAATTCTTCACCGTCAAATCCTTCAATACCTGGTGTATCAACAATTCGCAAAGCGTCTTTCGTTGGAATTTCTCCATTCTTTGTCTTTGGCAAAAAATATTCTTTTATTTCAGTTGTTGTGTTTTGTTTGCCAATCCCTATTGTATGGCCATCACCACTGGTTAATGCCTCCATCATTGTGCTTTTTCCAGTACGTGATCGCCCAAATAACATTATTGTTACAAAACGTGCGTTCTTCTCCAATTCACTATATGCATTTGAAAAATCATTCTGCGCTTTAGCAGTAAGTTTTTCTATTGATTTCTGCAAGTATTCAGCTTTATCCGAGAATTCACTATATATTTTTTTTATATTTTCCGATGAAAAATTATTATTCCGATGAGTAGATATACCATGAATTGCCTTTTGATATTTAAGGTTTAATAACATCTCGTCACGGTATATTTGAGAAGACTTTATTGAGTTTGTTGCTGTATTTGTCGCCTGTTTAAGATATTTTAGTAATTCCATCGATTACAAATTCTTAATCTAATGTTCCGCTTCACCCGCCTAGCGGCGCGTAGCGGAGCAACGTTGGGTGAAGCATTATGTTGAGATATATTTTAGTTTATTCCTTCTAAAGTATGGTTTAATGTTTTTGGTACCCAATCTTTTAAACTTTCCATTCTAACCGCATAGGATAACTGACTCGGTATCTCTATAGTTTGAATACCCCAATTTAAATCTTTATCATATCCTTCATACTTTATATATTCAATTTTATCGCAAATATAAATGCCTACTACATTCCATAAGTTGTTACGAACATGGAAAACTGGACTACCAGAGCAACCCACTCCGACAGGAGTGCTTAACTCAAAAAATGACTTACCTTTGATATTTAATAGTTCCCAGCTTACTCGTCTTCTAATATGGCCTTCTGAATAAATCAGGTCAGGCCGTTTGGAAGCTTTACAAGTTATATATTTATTATTAGTACATTCAAGTAAATTAGATTTTGGATAACCGAAGAGGTGATATTTCATGCTAGAGTATTGTGGTTCAAAGCTGACTTTAATACCCGAAGTCTTCCAATGATTACCTCCAAGTCTTAATAAAGCGACATCTTCTACTGGATGAATATCCACGGTATTAGCATTAAAGAATCTCCACTTATTCTCAGTGGACTCTACGAACATCCCAATAATTGCATGGTTCGAAGGAACGCTAATATCCAAAACATGGCCTGCAGTTAAAGCATATCCATTACTACCAATACAGAAACCTGTACCTAGAAATTCAATAAGGGATACAGAATCGTGACTTTCACTTTTTGCTAAAACAATAGGGAATATGAAATCTCTTACTGCATCACCTTGGATTGGCATAAATGTCTTTTTCTACTATCTCATTTTCGATTCAATAAAATTGTTTTATAGCACATAACAAGTTATTCGCCCGCGGCGGGGCGAACAAGTCGTTTGAACAGACAACATTCTCGATGTTGCTCCTCAACTCCGCATTATATAGTTTCTGTATAGTAACGAATTTTATAAAGTATTTGACAAATTTCAAGCCTTTACTAAAAACAAAGACCCTCGGTTGTTATCTTCTTGTGGTGTAAGGAGTTTTTAAGTTTTTTGGTTATTAAACGGATGGTATATTATCTATACCATTAAAGAGACAAAAAACCTTCCTTATTTTAACCTGGATTGATATACTTTGGCTACTGCACTAGATGCTAGATGCCCGCCAAAAGGCGCGGCGGGTAAACTGGATACTGGATGCTCGATTCTATATCCTTGATATTTCGGTTGACATGACCGAATTTTCAAGGTACACTTATTGCTAATGATAAAGCGTGAAAGAGAGTATTTGACACTTCAAAAGTTGCTTAAACGCCATCCGGTAGTAGGTATTGTCGGTACCCGTCAGGTAGGAAAGACAACTCTTGCACGTTCACTTGTAGAAAAGAGACTTAGTCCCTTTTCATATTTTGACCTAGAAAATCCAGAAGATTTGGCGCGGCTTGATGACCCTATGCTTGCCCTCAAGGGTCTGAAAGGACTTGTAGTTATTGATGAGGTACAACGTCTTCCGAACCTCTTCACAGTACTTCGTGTGCTCGTTGATAGGCCCAAGGCACAGACCCGCTTCCTGGTTCTCGGAAGCGCTTCACCGGATATTCTTCGTCAGGGCTCTGAAACCCTCGCAGGTCGGATTTTCTACCACG
>MAYW01000005.1 GCA_001723765.1 Candidatus Scalindua rubra | reverse complement strand
AAAAAGAATAAATTCTATTGATGTAGAATTTGAAAAGGAAGTGTTTTGTGAATTTAAGGAAATGGTGATTCTGATGATGAAGTTTCAGAAGTATATCAATCTCCCACAAGATATTGGGTAGATACATTTTAACCGTAACAATCCCGGAAGCGATACAGAACTCCACTGAACGCCCCTGTGAGCCGCCAACAACCTCACCAATCAAATTAACGCCTTCCTTTTTCAGTTTCTCCTTTGCGCTTAAAACAGTCTCTTTGCCGATATTTGATTTAAAAGCCGTAAACATGTTCGCCCCACCAATAAGTTTGGCTTCCATATCTTGCCTCCTGGCGCCTAAGCTTCCATCTTTTTTAGCATGTTGTCAATCGCCATATCGACATATATGTTATCATCTGCCTTCGCTGAATTGCTTGCGTGTTTGGCTTTGGAGAATAGGTCAGCTGACAGGTTTCCTTCGCCTTCCGTCCTTCGTCTTTCGTCCCTGCCTTGCCGGCAGGCAGGCAGGCTTCGTCCCTCGTCCCCGGTCTCTCGACGGCAACATAGTATGGGCTAAGGCACCTATTTTCTTTTTCGGATCATACAAAGTTATGACAACACAAGAACCAATTCCCAATGCACCTAAGGTATCCTGATCTTTACCCACGCTATCTCACCCATGCGCACTTCGGCATTCATTTTTAATGAGCTTATAATGCATAAATGTCTCCAGGCCAAAAGACAATAACCTAACCCGAACAAGTCGGAAGAAAAATGTAGGGCAAACCTTCAGGTTTGCTTTCATTCAATAAACGCAAGGCTAAAGCCTTGCCCTACATGTTACACACAATTTTGTGCAGAGCTAAACTCAGCTTTGTAATTCCTCAATATTCAGTTTTCAATGTTCGTCATCGATATTCAACCATTAATACTTTCTTGCATCTCACTTCTTGCCTATAGTCAATCTTCAATATTCAATCACCAATCTTCACCCCCCCAAGAGCATCAACGATTGCGTTCATCTCTTCAAGCCCAAACATGAGAACAACATAGCCTCCTACATGAGTTTTCTCAAAAACAAATTTTACTTCAATGACTAACGCCTCTCCTGCCTTTAAGGCAAATTGCGTAATTATCTGGTCTGCTACTGCACCAAACATATCAAAACTAAAACTTGGGACGTGTTCAATGACTCTAATATTGAGAGTATTTGATAAAACCGTTAGAAAACTTCCGCAGACAATATTACCCGCCTCTTTTAGCGCTGATTTATCAAGCTCGGTCAATTGATGGGTTGTCCCGGGTTCTCTTCTGACTAATAGATCACACAAATCACATGCTATCTTCTCAGGAAAAATCAATAATGAACCGCCCTTGACCTCTCCCGTAACAGGCAGGTATACACCTGCAACCATTGACTCAGGATGGATGACCGAAAAGCCTTTTTGAACCTTTGCAATTTCTACTTTAGAAACCTCTACCTTAACCGTCTCGCCAGAAAGTTTTGATAGCGCCCTGGATGCATTTTCGGCGGCTAAACCAGTTATTTCAATTAATGTGGGTTGTTTTGACATATTCTCCTCCTTTCAGTCAGCATTAAATTTGTAACATCCAATATAAGAACCACCTCACCGGAACCGATGATGGTAAAGCCGGCAAAGTATTTATTCTCCTTTACTAATTTATTCAGGGGTTTAATAACGATCTCCTGTGTGCTCATAAAGGAATCGACTGCCAATCCCAATATCTCTTCACCTTTTCTGACAATCACAATAGGTTGCTTCTCGTGCCGTGAAGCCAATAATCCCCCCTTTCCCCCTTTTCCAAAGGGGGATGCAGGAGGATTTTCCCCCTTTTTCACCCGTCCGAACGGCTTGGCCGGGCGGGAAGGGGGATTAAGGGGATTTGTCGGATTAGAAATGCGACCTCCATTTTCTAAACCTGATGATGCGTCTGCCTGCCGTACGGGCAAGCCAAATAACATATCTAACCTGGTTATGGGAATATCCTCCTCGTTTAAAATAATGGCTTCGTAATTTAACATTCCTTTTATATCTTTGTTGTTGACCGTTACCAATCTGGTTACGTTGACTACGGGAATGGCATAGAGCCTCCCCGCGGCTTTAACAAACAAGCTTTTAATAATAGCAAGGGTAAGTGGTATTTCGATTATAAATTTTGTGCCTGCAGTCGCTAAATCCGCAAAATCTCCGCTAAGACCACTAAGTCCTTTGCGTTCTTTGCTCTCCTTTGCGCTCTCTGCGGTTACAACTTTAATAGACCCACCGATGGACTCGATTTTTTCTTTTACTATATTTACGCCAAAGCCTCTTCCAGAGACTTGAGTAACCTGTTTAGTAGTGCTTACACCTGAAAAAATTGAATTTATGATCTCTTCTTCTGTTGCACTCGCAGATATAACACCTCTCTTTATCGCTGTATTCTTTATATCCCCGATATCCAGACCCGCTCCGTCATCAGAAACCTCAATGACCACATACCCCTTGGTTCTCCTGGCGGTTAACCTTATGGTTCCTTGAGGGGGCTTGCCGATCCTTGTCCTTACGTCCGGAGTTTCTAAACCATGATCAACGGCATTTTTTATAAGATGTACTAAGCTATCGCCAGGTTCGTCTATCACCCCTCTATCCAGTTCTATGTCAGTTCCCCGCACTTCCAGGTTTACGTCTTTTTTCTGACTTTTAGCCAGGTCTCTAATCAAACGGGGAAATCTATTAAACAAAAAGCTTACGGGCACCATCCTCGCTTGCATGACATTGTACTGGATATCGGTTACCAGCCTTCCCAGGGTATCTACAGCAGCCTTTAGCTCAGGATGTGGGATATCTTCCTTGATCCGGTCAAACCTCATCCTGTTGATCAATAGCTCTTCGGTCAAATTCATCAGCAAATCTAATTTTTCAACTTTGACTTCTATACTTTGTATTTTTTCTACGACAGATGATGGAAGACCGCTCCCTTCGGTCGCCTCTTCCCTCGTTCCTCTTCCTTCGTCTTTCGCCCTTCGTCCTTCGTCTATCGTAGATAGTGCACGCAATTTCTCCACCAGCGTAACAGTATCAAGCTCTTCTCTGTTGTTACTAATCTCTTTTAAACTCAACTCCAGAGTGTCAAAACATTTAAACAATGTATCAAAGCAGCTTTCCGGTTTTATTTTCTTCTTCTTTACAGCGTCCAGCACATCTTCGATGGCATGGCACAACATGGCTGTTTTATTATAATTCATCGTCGCAGCCATGCTTTTTAAGGTATGAACTTCACGGAATATAGCGCTTACGTGTTCTGCTTTTTGAGGCTTTTTTTCCAGTTTCAGCAAGGAGTTGTTCATTGAGGCAACATGCTCCTTTGCCTCACTTAAATACGAGTCTTTATATTTTGTCAGATCATTTTGTGCCATTGTAAATACAAGGATTTTTATATAGAATCACCAATAACCAAGATACAATCTCCAGATAAACTTCAATTACTAATCCTCACACAAAGGGTAAATATCTCTCCGAGTCGGAGACAACTCTGATTTCGTTCTCTTAGCGTTCTTTGCGGCTCTGCGTGAGAACTTCTTTTTTCCTCTCGCCAAGACGCTAAGATCGCCAAGGTCTATTACTCGGAGAGGGTTATTCTTCCAAACCGTTTACGATCCGTGTGATTACTTTTTTTGATTATTGGAATTTGGTGATTATTTGGTTATTGTTTCTTGTATCTTGGTTATTCGTTTTTATATCCGTATTAACATATTCCACAATAGCATCGGCTATCTTCCCTGCAGGCAACACCTTATCTGCATACCCCTCATCAATAACCGCCTTTGGCATGCCAAATATTAAAGAAGATTCATCCTGGACAATAGTTCTACCGCCAGACTCCTTGATTGCCTTCATGCCTTCTCGTCCGTCATAGCCCATACCGCTTAAGATAATGCCAATCGTATTTCCATCATAAATTTCAGCTACCGATTTCATTGTCATATCTATTGAAGGACTTAAGGCATCGGGTTTGTCTTCTGTGACACGGATATACGCGGGTCTGCGTATATCCGCAACTATCCGTGTCTGAAAACCGCCGGGAGCGAGATAGACCTTGCCCGGACGGAGAGCCTCGCCATTGTCAGCAACCTTTACTTCTAAATCACCGGCTTTGTTCAAATGTTCGGCAAGGCTTTCTGTAAAAAATTTGTTCGGCATATGTTGTACAATAATTACCGGGACAGGAAGATTTATCGATAGAGAGAACAAAATTGTTTCAAGTGTCTGAGGACCACCGGTGGAAGCGCCGATAACGATAATCCTGTCTACGGCAATTAACTTGCGTCCTGGACGCCTTGGCTTTCTTCTAATGAGTGACTTTATTCTTGTAGGGCTAACCCTCGAGGCGGCTTTTACTTGTTCTAAGAGCTCGTGTTTGACCTCTTTTATATCCAGCGATAGTTCGCCTGATGGCTTAAGGACAAAACCAACGGCACCTGCATTAAGGCATTTGATAGTAATATCAGCATCTTTTTTGCTGTGGGCAGAAAGGATTGTTACAGGGACTGGGTATTTTGTCATTATATTCTCTAATGTAGTTAAACCGTCCCAACCTGGCATTGCTAAATCCAATGTGATACAATCAGGTTTCATTTTAGATATTTTTTTTTAAGGCATCTCTTCCATCTTTAGCCGTATCTATGACTTTGATGTCAGGATCGGAATTCAGCATATCTGATACAAGCGTTCTCATGAAGAGAGAGTCATCAACAACTAAGACGCGGATTTTCGCGGATCGCATCTATTATTACTCCTTATTTGCGGATAATCACAGCGCAGCATAGCCGCCACCGTTCGACTGAGCTCACGCCGAAGCCAAAACTACTCTCGTCAAGTTCAGAGAAAAATTACAATAAACAAATTCCAAAATACAAATAAATCACAAAATCTAATACCAAATGACCAAAACGTTTGTTTTGCAATTCCTGAACTCCGGAGCCTATCAGTAAAAGGTTTCGGTTTTTGATCATTGTATATTGTTTGTGATTTGTTATTTGAAATTTGTGATTTAACCACTTGTTTTCAAATAACTTAGCAAGATTACAGCTTAAAAAACATTGCTAAAACTCGTCCTCATGAAAATGGGGAAAACAAGGTTTTACACATTTGTATTATAAGGATTTAGGGCTCGGCCAAGAAAAAACTAAACAGTTCAAAAGATTTTGCTTTATATCATTTAAAAGATTCGAATAATTCTTTGTATCTTTTATTTCTCTAACTAATCGTACGCATTGCTTTGATATATATAAGGCTTTTGATATATGTTCCTGTTGTCGTTTGGTGAAGATTGTGGGCCTTTTGGGTACATATTTTGTGTACTTCTTAAACTCAGAAACTAAACTCTCTTCAAGAATTGAAAGACCATCACCTTTCAGAGCAGAGATTTTACATATCGGTTCTAATTGTTTTTCTCCAAGTGTTGACAGATTCAATTTACTGGGTAAATCTGTTTTATTTATTACGGGGAAAACAGGTATTTTATGAGAGTTGTCTCTTTTACGCAACTCAAGTTTATGCATTATAAATTTTGTTAATTCTTTATCTTCCTTTTCTAGAGGTTTTGAGTTATCAAACATGATGATGATTTTGTCTGCCTGTTTTAGCTGTCTTTTACTTTCTGAAACACCGAGTTTTTCTACTTTGTGATTTGTTTTTCTAATGCCAGCAGTATCGACAATGACTAAGGGTATGCCATCAATTGAGATCATATCGTCAATGGCATCTCTTGTTGTACCGGGCTCTATGTGTACGATTGATCTATCTTCTCTAAGTAAGGCATTAATTAATGTTGATTTGCCAACGTTGGGCTTTCCCGTGATGATTAGTCTTTGAGGTAACGTAATCGCACAGCCGAAGACGGCAGTTTCTGATATTTCTCTTAATTTATCATGAATATAATTAAATTGGTTTTTAATATTATCACTGTTCTCTATCTTTTTAATTAGTTTGTTAATAAATGAACTTAATGCACCATTATACTGATCGAGAAGGACTTTAACGCCTAATTTTGTTTTTGCTTCAGGTATTTCTATCAGCGCCTCTTTTTGTATGAGGTCAATCTTATTATTTACAAGAGAACGCCTGGCTAATTCTTCCCAATGAACTTCCTTAGCTCCTGCATGGACAATACATTCAAGTGTCTTCTTAACCGCCTGGATACCGCCATGACAGTTAACTTCTACTAAATCTTCTCCGGTGAAGCTATTTTCTTTTCTAAGTACATTTACGATAACCTCATCAACGGGAGAGCCATTTAGGTGAATCTCGCCATAATAAAGTCTTTTTGACTCAGCATTTCTCAGGTCTTTGAGTTTCTTTCCCTTAAATACTGCGTTTACGATTTTGAGTGAGTTTGGTCCAGATACCTGTATTACGCCTATACCGCCCTCACCGATAGGCGTAGTAATAGATGCAATAGTTTTTTTATTCATAGTGAAAAGGGGACAGATTTATTTTATTTCTTCTTTGGTCGCCCCTGACCTTGAAATTTAATCCGCCTGCCAATCTTTTCTGCAACGTCTTCAACAAACCGATGACTCCCTGTCAATTGACCCCTCAGAACTGCTTTTCTAATCAGCTCACATTCTCCATCTGGAATAGCGTCCTTCACCCACTCCTTGTATCTTGCCTCACGCTCTTTCTTTGTCAATCCCAAATCCATGTAACTTTGATCTAAATCCAACCAGTAATGATCTTCCATGCCGACTTTGTATCTATAGCTTGACCACTTGTATTTTTCGGGTTCATTCACTATTGCGGCCCTTACGGGATTAAGCTCCACATACCGACAGCAGGCTAAAAGGTATTCATTTTTATTAATAGGGCTGGATTTATATCGTCCCTCCCACAAGGTCCCACTTCGTTTCTCCAGTTTATTAACATAACGTGTTTGACGACCGGAAACACGCTTCATCAGTAATGATAAGTTTTCTATCTTTTTCCCCGGGTCCACTATGAGGTGGATGTGATTAGTCATGAGGCAATAAGCATAAATCTTACAACCCAACGTATACTTCCATTCCTTAAGATTCTCTAAGTAATAATTATAATCCTTGTCAGAAACAAAGACTACCTGTCTGTTATGACCACGTTGAATGATATGGTGCGGATGGTTTGGCAACACTACCCTTGAGGTTCTCGGCATGGTAACATTTTACTTATATACTCTAATGTTACAACAAAATAAATCTGTCCCCTTTTACTTTTTACTTATGTATGGTATTCAGCGTTGATTTTCACGTATTCTTTCGATAAATCACACGTCCATAATGTAGTACTTTTGTTACCCATTCCCAGATGTAATTGAATTTTGATTTCATCCTTCTTCATTTCACTCAGTAATCTTTTTGGAATGGGTGTAACTGGCAAACCGTTTTTATATATCGTTATTTTGTTAATGAACAGTTTTAGCCTGGATTCATCAAGAGTGACGTCTGCATAACCCGCCGCCGAGATAATCCTTCCCCAATTGGGATCCTCACCATTTATGGCGGTCTTAACCAGTGGAGACTCTGCTATCATTCGTGCAATTTTCCTTGCATCTGAAATCGATTTTGCTTCATTTATCTCAACCTGAACAAATTTTGTTGCGCCTTCACCATCCTTTACTATTGCCTTCGCCATGTGTAAGGTTACATAATCAAGAGCCTTCTGAAATAGTGTAAGATTATGCTTGCTTGAGGATGTTATGTTCTGATTGTGTGCCATACCATTTGCAAGAATAGCGACCATATCACTCGTACTCATGTGACCATCGATTGTGATTTGGTTAAAAGAATCTTCTACAGACTTTTTGATGCAAGACCTTAAGGTGTTTAAGGAGATCGAGGCATCAGTAGTGATAAAGCAAAACATTGTAGCCATTTTTGGCGAGATCATGCCGGACCCTTTGGCTATCGCCCCGATAGTAACCTCTTTTCTACCTAATCGTGTTTTAACGGCGATATGTTTTGGTACGATATCGGTTGTCATTATGGCTTTTGCAATATTTAATGAATGGGTGTTTTGGTTTCCTAGATGTGCAATGGATTTGCTTATGCCAGATTGTATCTTCTTCATGGGAAGGAGACGTCCAATTATGCCTGTAGATGCAACTATAACTTCATTTGATTTGATGTTCAGGTGTTTTGAAGTTAGGTGCGCCATTTTTTCAGCATCGTTGTAACCTTTCTTACCAGTACAAGCATTGGCGTTTCCGCTGTTTACGACAATGGCATGTACAGCGCCATTTTGTATAATCTTTCTGCAGTATTTTATTGGTGCAGCAACTATTTGGTTTGTCGTAAAAAGTGCAGCAGCCTTACATGATTCCTCTGAGAATATGATACCAATATCATGATTTTTGATATTTCTTTTTATGCCACAATGTACTGAGCCTGCTTTGAAACCCTTTGGAGCAATAACTCCACCAGGGATTGTCTTAATCATAAATTATTCCTTAGAGATTAGCTCCTTTTTCAAAGTTAGAAAATCCCCCTATCTCCCCCCTGTGGAGTAGTCTACGCCACTCCATAGGGGGAAAAAGGGGGATTTGTCAAATTGCTTTTTTCGCTTAATATAAAGTTAAAGGAGGAAAACAGCGGCGGACACGACTGTCGACCACAAGCCGCTTTTATCACCAATGGCCGATTGGGTAGTATTTCTTGATTTCACTATTTTGCCACTCATGCGATAAATCTCTTTCCGTTCGTCATAGTTCTTTTCAGGGTCAAATTCGATACCTAATGTGCTAGCAAGCATGGTGGCAGCCAGGTCTTCCGCATAATCTCCAGATTTTTCATCTGTTTCGCCATATGCATGATGTTCACTTAAATATCCGTAATGATTAGGTTCGGCAGGTATTGCTAAACCGACTGATGCGGATACCATTCTATTTGGTTCATTAGTTGAATTGATACTCATTACGCAGAATACTATTTGACCGGGTTTTATGAGTTTAACACCTTGAGCTTTTGATATAATCCTACAATTTGGTGGAAAAATGCTTGAAACTTTAACAAGGTTGCACTTCTCTATGCCGGCCTTTCGTAAGGCAAGTTCGAGAGACTGTAACTTTTCTTTGTGCTTGCCTACACCCTTTGTGAAGAAAACCATTTTTGGAATCATTTTGCACCTTTTTATATTGTTTTATCCCAGAATTTGGCTTAATAAAAAAACAAATTTTTGTGTAAATTTCAATATAAATTTATTTTTTATTCTGTCAAAAGAATTTTCCTTATAAGTTTACGTGTTGGTTCTCAATAAGTAGAGGAACCCTCCCCTTAATCATCTCCCTTTCGGGAGGATTCCAGTGCTGGATTCCTTGCGAGAGCAAGGTTTGTCATGTGTATGAATGTTTGACTTCCACAAGTTGTTGAGCAATTACGTTTATGACTTTAATTTTTTCCCCAATTTTCTTTCTACAGACTGAACCTTTCCGACGATTCTGTTTTTTTTACCTTCCCGCCTGAATGACGTAGTCGGGCAGGTGCGATCATCTATTATTATTGTGGTTAGTACGCGATCCGAGCTTTTTAGAATCTTTTTGTGACATTTCTTTATGAGTCTCAATATCTTATCCCAGTCACCTTCTAAAATAGTACCCATTGCATGTAGCTTATAATTTATTCCACTTTCATTAACAATCTTTAATACTTCGGCTACCTGTGTACTTAAGCTACTTCCCTTACCTATTGGTACGATACTGAAGTTTACGATCATCTGTTATCTCCTTATTAAAATTATTCAGAAACATATTTGACTTTTGTTTGTATAGGATTAAAATGGATTTTGTCTTGACATAGTCTTAAGCGGAAGTGGCGGAATTGGCAGACGCGCTAGGTTGAGGGCCTAGTCCTCATGATAGGGGGTGGGGGTTCAAATCCCCCCTTCCGCAATTAACCAAATTAATTATATCAAAGACTTACAACTTTTTACATACAAAAATTACCGTCACCAGACTGTCACCAGAAGGGAATTTGAGTTTATAGGGTGATGGTGGGGATAACTCGTTTTTAAAAGCCCTTTTATCGTGTTCAGACTATGTGAAGGATATTATATTAATGATCAGTAAGAGACAGGGAACATACCCCCCCTTACTTTTTATCTATACGAAAACATATTTTACCTTTTGGCTTTTCTGGTGGTGTCATTAATTGGCGAATTGCCTTAAAAATTGCTTGTATCTCTACATCGTGTCTCTCTATCTTTCTCTCAAGCTGACTTAATTTATGAGCAAGTTCCTTATTAGTAGAAAGAATTTCCCTTAACTTAACAAAGGCTCGCATAATCTGGATGTTTACCTGTACGGCTATTTTACTACGGAGTACGCTTGAAAGCATGGCTACGCCTTGTTCTGTAAAAGCGTAAGGAAGATACCTTGCACCTCCCCAACTTGAGGTGCCAAATTGGCATCTCAAGTTATTAAATTCTTCTTTAGTTAAGCAAAACATAAAATCGTCTGGAAAACGCTCTATATTTCTACTTACAGCCCTTTTTAAAATCCCTGTCTCTACTCCATAAAGCATAGCCAAATCCCTATCAAGCATTACCTTTTTACCCCTGATAAGCAGTATCTTACCTTCTATTGTCTCTTGTGGTATTAAAGCTGTCTTTGATTTCTTCATATTAAACTCTTTCTACAGGTAAGAATCTGTCTCAAAAACACCTGTATTTGGGACACACAAAACTATGAATCTGGATTATTGAAAATCTTATACTTACAACATGCTAATTTCAAGGGTTTTTGGGACACCTGTCTGCCGACAGGCAGGCATGAGCTAAGCTCAGCTTTGCCTAACAATACATCTTCAAAGTTCTCTCAACCGTTCCTCTGGATAGACTCATTTCACTGGCAATCTGTCTGATTGACTTATCCTGCTTTCTATATCCATTTACCTTATCTGTATTCACATCATTTTTAGGTCTACCCAGCTTCTTACCGTTGGCCTTAGCCTTCCTAAGTCCACCCTTAACACGTTCTGCTATAATATCCCTCTCAAGCTTGCTTATTGCGCTTATAATCGTGAATATAGCCTCTCCTAGTGGGCTAGACGTGTCAATGTTCTCCTGATACGATATAAAGTCTATGCCTAAGTTTCTGAACTCATACAGGGCATTTACAAGGTGTTTTGTGCTACGTGCGAATCTGTCGAACCTCCAAACAAGTACAATATCAAACTTACGCTTCTTTGCATCGTTCATCAGTTCACTGAGTGCTGGCCTAGATTCCTTCGTACCGGATACACCATTATCTTGATAAACCTTGAACACCTTAAAACCTCTTTCTCGTGAATATCTCTCAAGATCGTTAAGTTGCATACCAACACTCTGGTCTTTGGTTGAGACTCTAACGTAAATAGCAACTTTCCTATCCTTCCTCATTTCTTTTCACCCCCTCTCATATCAATAAAAAAGCCCGTGTTCACCTGCCTTAGAAAGCATACACTCTCCGTGGGGATTTCTCCTTCCACCAGGTTCACGGGCGTACTTGATAACAACAAAAAAAGCCGGAATCCTCAGAAGGAACCGGCTTTGTCGTTATCAAAAGTAATTCGTTGTGTATGCTTCTAAGGTGTCATTACATTACTCCTTTTTTGAAATGAAGTCAAGGGGGAAAATGATAGTCAACCCAAACTGGCTCAAAACAAACAATTCCGTACTTTCACACTTATACAATATTTTTTCAATCTCTTCTAATGTTCTATGCCTAGTATCTTTCCTAGTTTCTTTAAATCAATTTGTGTATTATAATTATCACTCCCGATACCGCTAATAAATAACTTATCGTATGATGATGGAACAAGAATAGTAAACTTTCTTTCACCTGTTTGATTATAAACTTTACCAATTTTTATTCCCTTTACTTTGACAGGCAAATAATCCTTAACATAAATATTATCAATTTTTATAGAATATCCATATTTTCTATAATAGGAGCTTGTATTTGTAAAATATAATTCCAGTAAAAAATTATTATTTTTGTATTTGACCGATCCTAAATATAATTTGCTCTCTAAATAATTACTCCATAACTGTTCATTTACAGTTACCTTATCTTTCACATAAGCACCAGAATAGTCTTTAGGCTGCTTGTGGGTGGTTACTGATGGTTGCTCTATAGGCTTTTTATGTCTTCTAATAATAACATCATATAAAACCTCTTGTCTATTAACTACCAATGCTATCTCTAACCTTCTTGTTTTGTTAAGTTCTTGCGTTATCTTTACATAATCATCAAGGGATTTAATTTTTTTACCATCAATTTCAGTGATCACATCACCAGTCCTTAATCCTGCATCAAAACCTATACATCCTTGTGTAATTTCAACAATCTTTACACCATGTTCTTTTTCCGATACAACCAATCCAGAAAAAAATGGTTCTAACTTCTGTAATACTTCGTTTCCATCTGATTTCTCTAACTTAGCTTCTTCCTGTAGTTCCTCAGATACAAGAGGTGTAGTGTCTATTGTTGATTTCTCTTTTAATGGCGGAATATCTTTTGTTAAGTTATTTTTACTCGTAAACTGTTTCCTTAAATCATCACCTTTGTTATAGCCTTTAAATATGTTTTCCATATTTTGTATATCAAATATGTCCACAACCTCTGCGGGGAGAGACATTTCTTTCGCTCTTCTTTTTACATTTATCAATTTGCCCTTCTTATCATTAAGATAATAAAATGCTGCAGCCATAAAGAGGTCTACCGATGCCTCATCTACCAAGCCTAGTTGATATTCAGCCGTTGACTTCGCATAATAAGCGTCCGCATCACTATCGTAATACTTTAAAGAGATTTCATAATTATTATTTGCCTGCTCATAATCTTTAGACAATAAATATTGATCACCTGTTTTCTTGTATTCTTTTGCTCTCTTCCTACGCAAACTATTGAATTCTGATATTGTTAAAAATGTATCAAAAACTTCTGCATTATTCGTAATTCTATAAATAGGGAGGAAAAAGTTTAGGTTTTGTCCTTCTTCAAGAATTGCAGTGCTAATACCAATTAAATATCCGTGTTCATCAAATACCGCACCACCACTGCTTCCTTGAGAGATAGGAGCCGTCATTTGGTAATATTCATAATCGCCATAAAATCTTCTCCCACTAACTACCCCTTCACTTAAAGAATTTGTCAGCCCTTGTGGATTTCCTATAGTAATTATCTTTTCACCAACCTCATATTCATTCCTCGGTGAAACATTCACACTTGGCAAATCCTTTCCATCCACTCTTAGTATTATATAATCCTCTAAGATAGGGCTAATTCCTGATATATATGCATCTTCATAAACTCCATGTTTCTGAAACTTTATATCAAAATAAAAGCTATCACTATTTAAAACATGAAAGTTAGTTATGATTGCCCCATTAGGATGTATACATACTCCACTTCCAAATGATACTACATTACCATTCTCGCCATATATTCTAATTAACACTACTGCGTCATTGTTTTTCTCGTAATTTGCTTTTAATGTTAATTTGTTAATAGTTGACTCATACTCTTGAGTTTGTGTAAGGTTTGTTTTTGGCTGTTCATCGTAGTTTATAGCGGCATCAAGGAATTTATCCAAATTATCTTTTATCATCTCTACGGATTCAGCATATACTAATATTTCTTCCCGTGTAAGTGGCTCATGTTCTTGTCCTAAATCGTCTATCCATATTTCATCTTTTGCTACAGAATTTAACAACTGAAAATCCAAATCAAATTTAGATTTAGAAATATTTCCCGAATTCTCTAATTCTTTACGCAGTTTTTTCAATTTATCAGATATATAAGTGGTTTCAGTATCAAATGAGTTTAGAAGGCATTTGTAATATTCATCATTATATCGCTGTATCACTTTAAAGTATTCTGTTACTAATCCAATTTCCTTTTCTGTGAGATTATTACCTGTACGCTTTGTATAACTCCTTCGAAAACGCCTGATATTTTCCAAGTCTTCTTCGTTAAAAGGCGCTGTTGCCATCTTTTCAAATACAGGATTTAGTAAAGACAGTTCTTCACTTGTCGGCTCAGGCTGTTTTTGTGGAGTGCTTACTAGGGAATCTTGCCTGCTAGAAGTTGACGGTGAAACACCATATGCTACCAAAATAGCAACGCAGTAAAGAACTATTGGATGGATAAGTAGTGGGAGTCCAATAAAGTAGAATTTTTTAGAAGCAGGTCTGTAATTCGAATCTTCTTCATATCGTAACCTGTGGTAAGTGATCGTACCTCTAATTCCTTCAAAAGAGAAATAAAGAAAAACAATTAGTATAACAAACGGTATGCTAAGCATACTAAGATAAATAGTTATCAATTCTCCAGAGAAACCAGAAACCAGAAACAGAAATAGAAGCATTATAAACATAGTAAAAGCAAAGGTACGGCTACGCTTATATATGCCAAAAGAAAACCCGACTAAAAAAATATAAAAAATCGTATTGAAAGATGCATGATATGTTCCTACCCAAGCAATATTTGATACCATAGAATAAATTAAACCTAAGGAGCCAAAGATTACTCCCGCAATCCATGCGTTTCGTATCTTCTTTTGTGCTGTTTTTAATTTCCCTTTTAGACCATTAGTTTCTTGAGGTTGCGATTTAGGTGTTTTATCGCCGACATCCGAATTATAATCCTTATAGAAAAATGGATAATCAAAAGAGTGATTACAAGATGGGCATGTAACTTTTAAAGATAATCCATTTACTACCCTGAGGCTTTGATTGCAATTAGGGCAGTCGATAATGATTTTATTTGTTTCATCTTCGTAGCGATATTCTTCTTCTGTGTCTGCTTCTGCATCAACTACTTGCTCCCAAATTATGTAATTCAAGAAAGTATCATATTCAGCTCGCTTTGTTGGGTCTTTTAGGATTTGATATGCATCATTGATTAGCTTAAATTTTTCTTGTGCCTCATGCTTTTGTGAAGGAGATTGGAAGGGCATCCTATCTGGATGGTGTTCCTTAGCCAGTCGTCTAAAAGATTCAATGATTTCTTCCTGACTTGCATGTTTACCGACTTCTAAGATATCGTAATAATACGGATTATCAAAGTTGAACATTGTTTATGGTTACGTTCTTAGGTGCATCAATGCTTAACTTGATTTGACTCTTATTTATTTTTTCAACGGTAATTTTTATGTCGTCTCCGTTTATTAAACTTTTGCCTAACTTCCTTGTTAATACGAGCATTTGAAACCCTTCTAGTGTTGCTCTATGGGATATGATTTGTTGAGTATATAATACGATGGTTATAATACTCAAGTAATTATCAAAATCAAGAGGAAAAATGATAGTCAACCCTGAATGGCAGAAACCTAAAATCAAACCTTATTTTGCCCTTGACAAGCAAATCTAACAGCATATGCTATTCTATTGTTTACTGGTCTTTTATGGGCTGTATACATGAAGTACCTAAAACCTGTCATTCTTACCTTATTGATCACTGTTTTAAGCTCATTTCCAACACTTCAAACAAAAATATGTCATAGTGATAACCTTTCATCAACGATAGCTGATAATCTTTATTCTTCAGTTGTACTAATTACGCATAAGAAGATAAAGACTTCTATTTGGGATGCTTTAAGATTTGCTGCTTTTGTTGCCGGTCAAGTAGCGGGTACAGGTTCTTTTGGAGTCGGCAGTGCCGTACCTGTTCATACAGAAAAAAATATTGGAACTGGTTTTCAGACTAAGTGGGGAGTAGTAACAAATTCTCACGTTATGGATGATAAAACCAAAGCAGTATTAACAACATTCTACAGATCACATTACCACATTAAAAAAATAAATAGGATAAAATGTAAAGATAAACATATACCTATGCATAACGCCAAATTGATACAAACCACATCTAAAGAAGCTACTATATACGATTGGGGAGGTATGGGTATAGATTTGGCATTAATACAAGTGAAGATACCTGGAGCTTTTTCACTACCCCTTGCCAAAGAAGTGAAAATAGACGAACAAGTTGTTTCCTTAGGTCATCCCAAATCGAAGAAGTTTACACCCGCAATAGGCAGGGTTAATCGTATATTTAATAGTGGGAAGGCTAAACATATAGAATTGATTATTAAAAATGCTCCTGGTAGTAGTGGAAGTCCTGTCTTGAACATGAAAGGGGAAGTAGTAGGAATAATAAAAGGTCAGTTCGTAGAATCGGGAGATGCTGTAGCTGTACATGTGGAAGAGTTACGCGAGATGTTTGGTTTACCAATTTATAATGTGCCCAAAAAGAAATACTTACCTGCTATAAAACCTTGGAGTGGAGCAGTCTACTCTACAGGGTATTCACGTTTATTCCACCGTCCTGATTGTAACGGACTAGGCTCTAAAGATGGCGATTTAATAACATTTCCATCTAGAGAGGATGCAATAAGAGACAGTGGAAAACCATGTCCTGAATGTAACCCATGATTGCCAAATTCACATTCTCTTAGTACACTACCTTAGTAAGGGGTAGAATAGAACATCCTTTCCCTCATATTAGTAACAAATAAAAAAGACTTCCTTAATTGAAAAGAGATTTCGAAACAAGCAAATACGGTGTCGCTTACGCTCACATGTGATAAGCCCCTGCACCATCCCCCGCCCAAATACACCCACCCTCTTGATAGGATTTGTATATTTCTACTTAATTCATTATCTCTGTGCATGTGTAGTTTTTTTTATTGTGGTGGGTGAGGCGGAGTCGGTGGACTGTGTTCATAAAAGATTCCTTTAAAGAACACCTATGGATATTTGTCTAAGCCCTAAAGACGTTAATTGATATAAAAGGCATATCAAATAACTGGAGAAAGGACATTCACCAGATCGTATTTCCGCTACACTACAATACGAACAGGTGAGTTTATAGTTAGAAGAATAAGGATCGCCAGACAGGTAAAGTGCATGTAAGAGTTGAAGCTCCGTGTGGGAAAAGGCATCTTTTTACCTCACACACTCGACAAAAAGACCGAGGCGACATCTGATAATAGCTTATTATCAGACATAGCCTCTTGCCTTCCCCCACACTACGCCCTTTGGGTTAACATAATAGTACTTTATGTTACCTTCACCACGTACATACACTTTACCTGCCTGGCTCTTTTGATTTTTTTCGGCTATTGCCTCATTTGTGCATGTATATTTTGCGGCTTTCGGAGTATACCCTTCTTGTATTGTTTATCTTTATGTCAGAAGGATACAAATTTACCTATTAACAAATTGAATATGTGAATAGTCTACATCAGTATACACAGATGTAACAAATAAATGTGGTTTGGGATTTTTATCTCATTTAGCATCAGCAGGTTTCCAACCTTTGTCACCATTGGCAAAGAATGAATAAAGTAAAGTCGCAGAAAAATCAAGCGGGAGTATGCCTGCTTTAGGTTCGCTTTTGATGCCCTCTCCAAATGCACTAACAAGTTGATCAATTAGAGATTCTATCTCATCCGGGCTTATCTTCAAAAACATAACCTTTCCATCTTCCAGTGACCTTTTTTTGTCAACCAAAGCATGTGTAGACAAGGCTGTTACTTCAGGGATCTTCCTATACAACATGTCATTTGAAGCACCAATTTCACTTAATTTTCTCGATAATGTACCCCGTTTAGTAGCTAAATCTTCAATGTTGTTTAATGTATTCTCATAAAGACTGAGCACACTCTCATTGTTTAGAATGATTAGTGAATAGAGTTCATAGAATGTTGTAGCTGCTAGTTTTATGATTTCACTTTTGCTTGACGTATATGGTTTTATAAAACTAGATGCCTTTTTTAATTCATTGTTATAAACCATTATATCCTTCATTATTATTACTTCATGATCATTATCATTTAAATTGGGAACTCCGCGATCATCTGCAATTTTAACAGACTGTAGACTTTCAATGATTGCAGTCATGAAATTATAAGCCTCTGTGGCTCTTGCAACATTTGGCAGAAGAAATACAACTAAAAAGAAATATATTATTATTTTCTGCATGAAATATCCTTGCCCTGTGCCCTGAATTATCTTATATCCAGGCATTATATATTAATAATTACTAGTTGCAATTATAATCCTGTTTTTTACAATTAAGAAGGAAAGGCGAACTTTCTCTTTCTTTATTGCATACAATTAGGGCTAGGGTAGCACCCGAACGGTTGGCACTCCACCAGCCTCGCCCTATTTAACATCATTGGAGAGCTACAGGAGAATAGCATATGTCTGAGAAACAAATCGAGGCTTCAAAGGAACCTGCCGAGTTAAACAAAATGCACAGGTGTTGTGCGGACTGTCATTTCTTTATTTGGTTACCATCAACGCCGTATTCCGAAGAAGATACCATGTCTCCCGAAGATGTCATCAGTTATAAATATAGTAAGGCAGACCTCCAAGACCCGCAGATACGAAAAGTCAAAATTGACGGCATTGATTATAGGTCACAGGAAATTGAAATGTTTTTTAGAGAAGCAATTAAAGAAAAGATGAAGTGTTCAGAATTATTTGGTGAGTTGGATTTGTTGTGCTGTTACGCACCCAAAAGCCACTGGAGGGAGAAAGAGTCGATGGGTGCACTAGATTTAAGGACGGATGAAGGAAGACATAAAATAATAGTTAAAACAGACCGCAGTAACTGTCGCCACTTCTATAAATACACGGAGGGCATGGATCTTGAAGAAGCAAAAATGGCATTGTTGGGGGCAATCCAGGACAAAAAAGATTTTACACCCAATATCCTTTTTATGGATGTTCAGAAAAATGCCCTGTTTTTTGATAAAAAGAAAATAGTTACCTTAAAACCAGAAGAAATAAAACTTATAGAATACATGCGCAAACAGAATGTATATGAACTGGAGCAGATACTGACTGACCATTTTAAAAAAGAGCTTACAGAACCTTATAAGCATCAGAAAAACATTAATGAAATAAATACTGAGATAACTATCAAACCCACATTAGAAGAAAAGAACAAGTCGATATCTAGGAGTGATAGAGGTCTATTTGATGTATACAAAGCAAGTATAAACAAAAAATGTAAACCATTTGGGATAGGAGATTTGATAATAAAACAAGGAGATATAAAGAAAGCCTTTAAGCTTTCAATAAACATTGAGAAGAAAACTTTAAACCTTAAACATTCTTAACAGAATTCTTAATTTTAAAAAAAATTGTTAGTTTAAAGCTCTCAATTATCAAGTCTTACAAAATTAAGAAAAACGTTAAGATTTTCGTTAAGTTTTAATCACTCAGCCAATTAATTAAAAAAGGGTCATAAGAGCAAGAAATATTTGTCTTTTATGACCCTTTTTTTATCGGAGAATTTGACATGAGAGAACCGAGTAGATTTTTTAATTTTCAAATGCCTTACAAGAAGTATGCAGAGCTGGAAGCAATAAGCAAACAAAACGATTGTTCAATTGCTGAGATTGTGCGTCAAGCTATCAATCTATTATTGGATAAGCCTAATAATACCAGCGAACGGAGGGATGATAGAAAATGGCTCTAGCACCAGAACACTATCAAGACCTGAAGAAATCTGGACTTTCAGATGACACCATCAAGGAAGCTGGTATTAAATCAGTTCCACCAGACCAGATTAATAAGAAGTTGGGTTTTAATGTAGACGGGCTTATCTCAATGTATGAAATTTCTTTCGAGGAAGATTATAGCCGTTTCAAAGCGTTTTATGAAAATGGTAAAGGATTCATCAAGGATGGCAACAAGAAGCCGAAATACTTAGTGAGAAAAGATTCTGGTAATCGGCTTTACATACCAGTAAGGGTTAAGCCAGTTCTAGAAGATGTATCAATTCCGCTTGATATAACAGAGGGCGAAAAGAAGTCACTCAAAGGATGCCAGGAAGGCTTATTTTGCATTGGAATAACTGGACTGTGGAATTGGAAAATCAAAGATGAAAACAAACTGATACCGGACTTTGGCCAGATTTCTTTGGTAGGCAGAACTATAGCCATTAATCCTGATAATGACTGGTTGAAGCCAGATAAGAATGGTGAAAGAAAGAATCTTAAGCAAGCTGTTCATCAATTGGCATATTTGTTGACAGATAGAGGGGCTAAGGTTTACTGGAGAGAGCTACCTGTAGAGACTGGGGAAAAGGTTGGGCTTGATGATTATTTATGTAAACACTCAATGGAAGAACTTAAAATACTTCCAACCCATGAAATCAGAAAGAGACAAAGAAAGTTTAGCGAGGGTGGTAAATCTATTTTTAAACCTTTACTAGAAGCTAGAATTTTTAAGGAAGGTAAACATCTTATTTTCTTGAACCAACAGATCTTGATGTATCAGGATGGTTGGTATCAAGAATTTGATGATAGATATTACTTAAAACTGATTGAAAAGCAGATCGAAGATTCCTTTAACGGGCGTAGAAATAAAGCAAAAGAAATATTAGATGTACTTAAAGATAATCTTTATAAAAAAACCCAACATATAAACTTAAAACCAAAGTTAATTAACGCTAGAAATGGGATTTTGAACATAGACAACTTTGAGTTGCTACCACATACACCAGAAGAGATATTTACATATCAGATTAATGCAAACTATAACCCAGAGGCTAAATGTGAAAGATTTGAGAGATTCTTAAAAGAAGTTTTGGTGAAGGAAGATAATCTAGAACCAGACTATGAAATTATACGTATCATACAGCAATACATTGGTTATTGTCTTTATACAAAGACACCGTTTCATGAGTGTATGATGCTGTATGGAGTAGGTCGTAATGGTAAGAGTGTGTTAGTTTTCGTGATAATAGAGTTATTTAAAGGGCTTATTTCACAAGTTCATTTCGAGGATATAGGAGAAGATAGATTTGCTACTGCAGATTTAGCGGGAAAACTCGTTAATGTTTCAAGTGAGTTTGGTGTTAATGCAAGGATTTCTGATGGACGTATTAAAGGTATTATTGCAGGTGATGAACTCAGAGCACAGCGAAAGCATCAACCAGCATTTGACTTTAGGCCATTTGCAAAACACATAATCACAACTAACAATCTACCACGAAGCAGGGATAAAAGTTTGGGGTTTTTCTCACGGTTTAAGATTATTCCATTTCACAGAATATTTCTGGAACAAAAAGAAATTGAAACTCTGGAAGACGACGGATTAAAAGAAGCCTGTCTAGTTAGAGATACGTTTTTAGAACCGGAACTGAAGAAAGAGCTAGATGGAATTTTCTTATGGGCTGTATATGGACTGAAAGATTTACTTAAAAATAAAGGTTTCTGCCATTCCGAGCAGGTAGAAAAGTTAAAGAATACTTTCAAGGTTCGTTGTTCAAGTATTGAATCATTTATGGACGAAAGAGCTGATAATTCAGATTGTATGGCAAATATAGAATTACCAAAACTATATCGGGAATATATCTTATATTGCAAAGAATATCAAATTCCACCAGAACCTAAAAGACGCTTTGATTCATCTATTAAGGATCTGGGTTTCGAAATTGATCCACGAGGTCAAGGTAAGAGGTTTGTTCTGGGAGTAAAACTTAAAGAATAAAGGTTAACATGGTGAACAAGGTGAACGTGTTTGTACTAATGATACTTTACTATATACTTCAATATATCGAGAGTTTTGAAAATTATATTTAATTGAAAACACGTTAACCAGAGTCACCTTGTTCACCATTTTTAACAAAAATAAAGAATTTACGACAAATGATTTATTCAATTCAAAATATTTCAGACAGGCAGATTGAAGAACTGAAGCAGTGTCCAGGAGTAAAAAATTGATATAAATAACCGTGTTGCTGAAGTGCCTTTTATAGCTGAAGGATTGTTTTCCACTATTGCCAATAATAAAGAAGCAATCAAAGAACTTAAACAGATTCGTAAAACCTACAAAATATATTCAAAAATCCTTGATGACTATCTCTGGATTGTGGCTAATGGTAAAGAACTGCAAGAGCTGGTTACTGAGGGTGTTAAAGATGTCATATACACCCAAGAGGAAGTATCAAGAATGATAGATGAATGTGTATCAAAAGAGGGCTTAAAAGTAATTCATAAAGTTAAAAAGTCCTTTACCGGAGCTACGGTTGAGAATATAGAAAATGAGCAGGATAAAATTTAACAAATACCCTTTTTATACTTTTTATATTGGGAGTTATTTGTATTAAGAACCCAAATTTAAGGACAAAATATGAGCGGTACACCACTAAACTTCGATGAAATTGAGACGGTTAAGTTGTTACGAGCAAATGGGTTAACCTTTCATGCCATTTCGCTAAAGATTAACAGAGACCCGAAGACGGTCAAGAAAGCCTGTCTTGATCCAATAATAGCCTCAGAGATTATAGAAATTCAGGAAGTGCTGGCCGATCAATATGAAAGCCTAAGCCGGAGAATGATAGATTCAATTACGGATGATGACATAAATAAATTAAATGCCTATCAAAGGACCATAGCCTCTGGGATTTGCACTGATAAAATGCGGCTTCTCAGGAACGAGAGTACCGAAAACATATCAATGGAAAAGCTGGATGCCGATAAGGAAGCCAGGGAAGAAAGAAGGATAGAATTAGAGGAAAGCATGTCTGAAATAACTGGAGTGGATTACGAGGCCGAGCGAGTTAAGCTGAGAGAGAAGATACTGAGAGAGAGCGCGCGTTAAAAAGATAAAAACATATACCCCATAATGAACGATTTATTTGAAAATACCTTGACATTTCAGGACTCAATCTCGTATCTTCTTACCGAGGAGAGCGAGATTATGAATGGGACTATCAGAGTAAAAGGAAAATGTCCGGTTTGTCATGGCAAGTTTGCCGAGATAAAGAAGCTGGGGTTTATTTGTCCAGAGCATCAGATCACACCGCAGCGGTTTTATATTGATTTCTTCCATCAAGGCCAACGACTAAGATTATTTTCAGATAAGCAAGGGCAAATACTTGATTCATATCAACGTGGCAGAGAACTCTTAAGCCGCATTAATCATGAGATAAAAAGCAAAACGTTCGATTCCTCGAATTATATAAAGCAGGAGTTGGAAAAGTTTTATATAGAAAGATTGCTTGACGGTTTTCTTGAGTTAAAATTAACTGCCGATAAAATAGCACCAAGTTATATTCGACATTATAAACGCTATGTGGGGATTGCTAAAGATTATTTTGGCACAAGGGACGTGAGGGATTTACGGAAGCTGGATATTGTAAATTATCAGGCTTATGTCAGCGAAAATTATAATTTTAGTAATAAGACCTTAAAGAATTGCCTTGATATATTCAAAACATTTCTAATGTATCTGAAAAATGATTTGGAGTTATTGAAAGTAGTTCCACATTTCCCTATAATTGAGATTACCCCTCCAAAAACTACTTGGCTTACACCGGAAACACAAAAAGCCGTGTTTAGTTATGTACCCGATATAGACAAACCCATAATAGCCTTTCTTATGTTGTCAGGTTGCAGGCCAGGGGAGGCTAGAGCTTTAAAATGCAAAGACGTAGATTTAGAACATGGGTTGATTACTATCTCTGCGACCTTTTCTGATACTGTTTATAGGCAAAAAAGGAAGGGGAAGCGGTCAAAGAAGGCTATTATACCAATCCATCAAGAGATATTTGAGTTTAGAACATAGCTACGCAAGTTGATTAATGAAAAGACCTGTCCTGAATTCATTTCAGGAATGGAACCACAGATTTCGCAGATTACACCGATTTTTTTATAGTAAAATCTGTGGAATTATGAGTTAATCAATAGCTATGGAGTATATAACAGGTGTTACAACATTACAAGCAATATTTACTATCCATTGGCTAGCTTATTGTGATTGGTACAAAGGAGTAATTCGTCCTACAGTATATGAGAATATTAAAAAGATATTAGCGTGTCGTACACCACAATTAGGCTATCATTTATACCAATGTCCAAGATGTAGAGATGTTAGATTAATTCCCCATAGTTGTAAATCCCGCTTTTGTTCTTCGTGTGGGAAAATAGCAACGGATAAATGAGAACACAGATTGCACAGATTATTAAGATGAATTAATCAGTGTAATCTATCTAAAATCTGTGTCATCTGTGTTATGGTATTTACACTTCCCTGGCAGTTAAGAGCTATATGTTTACTCAATAGACAAGTAATGTTTCAGTTATTATTTACATCAGCATCTTTGGCGATACAGAGTTGGACAAAAGAATTTGGAGGCTGTGTCCCAGGTATTTACATAGTACTCCATACATTTGGAAGTAATATAAAGTTCAATCCTCATTTTTACCCTGTTAGATAGGCATCTTATACTTTTTAGAAGGGACAATGATACATAATCCTTTGAGAATGGTTATCATAATTTTTAAATATTTATCTAACAGGGTTAATATACAGGTAATGATCCTTTAGTTTGTGAAAATTGTTCATTAGAAATGATATTGATTTTTGCTTGCTTTAAGTCTGAAGAACGTTGGTTTACGAAATTGGGAATTAGTAACAGCGAAAGAATTCCTTTAAAACAAATTAAACTTATACCAGATACTGGTTAATGAAAAAGCATTTTATTTAAAGAATGCATTCAGGCTTATAGGGGTAGTTTATTTATAACAGAAAAAAGACAAAACATGATTGATGAAATTGTATATTTATCTGAGTATTTTTGTACAAACTTAATATTTTAGATTCCACAGATAAGAAAATCTGAGTAATCTGCGAAATCTGTGGTTTATTTTATATTTATAGTAAAATTTTTGAAATTCCGATACTAAAACAATTTGCCGGAGGCGTACATATTCGTTGGTGAAACGGGTAGACATTACTCTGAGAGCAGATTACAAAGAATGTGGAGTGTTGTACGTGAGAAGGCGGGGTTAGACAGGAGTGTAAGGTTGTACGAAGCGGCCAGACATAGTTTTGCTAGTCAGATAATCAATTCTGGAGTGTCTGTTTATAGTGTCTCTCACCTTCTAGGTCATTCCAATATAAAAACCACAGAGAAATATCTACATAGTGATTTGGAAAAATTAAAAATTGATATTTCTAATCTATCATTGGAAGAAAAAGTAACTAAACTGGCGAAAGAGAAAAATGTGGATAACTCTCAAATTTGAGAATGAAATTATTGAAAGCGTCACCAGACCGTCACCAAAAGGATAATAGCATTTATAAGTGCTTATATAGTAACTACTTATAGTCGCATTATGGGGGTTCAAATCCCCCCTTCCGCAATTAATTAAATTAATTATACCAAATACTTACGACTTTTTACATACAAAAAATACCGTCACCAGACCCCTCATGGTATGAAAATGGGTAATCTTGATTTTCCTATTAATTCAGGATATTCTCGATTAATCACTTTTTTTATTATTAAGGATCTTTTTCTTAAGCTTAAGGTATTCGTCTTTTGCATCTTGTCTTTGTTTTTTCACTTTTTCCGCTTTACTTATTATATGCTCTGCGCTTAATAACTGTCGATTTGCATGCTGAAGTTTTTCCTCAAAAAGCACTGGATTTATGTTTATATCAATTTTTCTAAATGATTCTCTAGTATCAGACATTTCTTTTATATATTCTTTGATTTCTTTCCTCAATCCTTCCGTTCCTTTATCTATGTTATTAATATTATTTAATGTATTTTTATCTAAATTTCTAATTAAGAAATCATGATATTCTTTGTCATATTTGAACATGAATACCATTTCTTGTAATAATACTTCAAGAGATTTGATTTTTAAAAATTTCCGTATCTATTTTTTGCAGTAGTTCTGTTTTCTTTTGGGCAGCCAAGACCTTTTGGTTTTGTTTATGAACAATCCAACTGCAATAAATTGCTACACCAGAAAAAATTAATGCTATTATAGAAATGTAAACTGCCATTTGTATTAATCAACTTTAATTTTACGAACTATAATTTTATATTCTGTTCACTGCAAATATTATCCTCTATCATTTCCATGTCAATTAAAAGTTTTACATATCAAGCGTAATCAGGTGGTAAAGCTGGGATGTTCTTATAACCTCATTTTTGTTGATTTCTAAGCTTCAATATTTTACTATTTGAATGTATATTGTAGTATTGGAGAAAAAGCTGTGAAACTTTAAGAAAAATATTATAGAAAAACCATGAGCTGGGAAGCAAACCTAGGAGAATATCATAGAAAAACCAAGGGCTGGAAAGCGAGTCCATATGTCCAAACATACATGTATACATTTCGTTGCTCCAGTTGTGATCATGAATGGATTGCTATAGTTGATGAACTTTCATTGCAGAGACTGCCATGTTGCAGAAGGAATGCTTTAGCGGGTCAACATTGTCCTATGGGATGCACCCATCTACCATGGTACATTCGTCTTTTTACAAAGCGGGAGGAAGGTTATGGCAGAGGAATCTCAAAGGAACATGTTGGAACAGGTAAAAAATATGGCAAAAAGGATTGTTTAGTTTAGTTAGTGGGAAACATAAAACATATGGCCCTGGTGGACATTTTTGCGTCCCTTGGGAACAGTTAACACATGAAAATATTGATATGCGCATTCGGCATCTTCCTTTTGATGGACTATTTCCTTCCAAGGAAGGCCCAAAGGTATCAGTGACGTTCTCTTTGCAATATAAACCCTTGCTTAATAGGCTTCCAACTTATATTTCTATTGATAAAACAGTGCTTAATGAAGGCATGTTAAGTATTATAAGTAGCCATGTATGTTCTTTTATTGCAAACCATTCTATTGGAAGCGAAGCAATTGAGATTCATAATAGAGCCCAGAAACTTAAAGATTATCTTTCAACAAATCTCAAAAACAAAGATAGTTTTGTGGAGCTATATGGGATAGAGATTGTTGAAGTGCCTTATGTGAAAATCAGGTATGAAGAAAGATATCGAAAAGTGCTTACTAACAAGGGCGTTTCAGAAAAAGTGATGGAAATTGCAACACGACTTTCATCTGAGGAGATTACTGTCAATCAAGCCCTTAATATAGCAATGGTTATCAATGGAGATATTAAAAAACATATTACAGAATGGGAAGGAAGTGGCATAGAACTTGGTTATTTAGCCTTGGCTTCTTTTTTAAAGAAATTGGCGAAAAATTTGCAACAATAAGATAATGTGTACAAATCATTCTTCTAACATGTCCACCCCAAACCACATCTCACCAGTAATATCCCTGTATATCCCGATGTTTAAATTACTTTAAGCCAAAGTCTTTTTTCAACTTAGATATTTCTGCTGAGTTTTCAAATCCCTCCTTTGCTCTCTTTTCCTCAAGTATTTTTATTTGTTTATCTAATTGCTGAAAATCATTTATCCACTCTCCTTCTACAAAAGCATCAACTAATATTGGATGATAATTATCATAATACTCATCGTGATATTCTTCTTCTGAAACTGCGAATACTTTTTTACCATCTATATATAATTTCAACTGGCCATAATCTGTGATTAATGGTTTCTGATACTTAAATAAACATATTTTGTTATTGAGAACTATCTCTACTTTTTCTTTATTATAACCATCTTCCTGTTTATGCGCTCTCTCCACTATAGTAGGAACATATTCACGTGAATGATTAATCCAGCTTGGATAATATTTGATGTTATCGTGATACAAGCCACTAATGAGTTCTGGTATACCCATCATTTTTGCTTTTTTCCTCCTTTTTTCGGCCTCTTTACGATCCTTCTTAGCCTCTTGATTCAGAGTCTTGGACTTGTCGTTCTTATTATTCATGAATAAATTCCACATACGAAAAACAGTAACATATATTAAAGATAATCTCCAGAGTTTATTTCTTCTTCAACTGAACCTATTTGGTAAATATAAATACCATATCTTCTTTATGTAGTTTGTGTTGGTGATTGTGAAATCGCATCATTTTTACTCTTGATTTCAGTAATTACCTGAGTATTATAATCCTTAGTATTTCTACAATCTACTAGATTTCATACCACACAGACATTTATTCCATCAGTTGATGGATATGCTTTTCTATAAATAAGATAGTATTATTGTCTCTAAGCATTACATCAACTTGTTAACTACGTGTTAAAGGAACATTGATGAACTATATTCTTAAACACTGGCGTGGAGAGTTATCCCTTGCTGTATCATTTTGGGTTAACGTTTTTCTTGTAAACATTGCCCTCCTGTTTCTTAATAATTGGCTTGTTCAGAGTTCACCAATCACTCATCCAGTCATTTCCGCTCGTGTAACAATCATTATAGTAATTATACAATTATTTATTTTCGCTTGGCAAATAGTAGGTTTGTGGCGAGCTTGTGATAGGCATGTGGCGGTAAACGGGAGAGCATTCTGGGCACGTACTGCACAAACAATCGTTGTTCTAGGTCTTATCGCATCTTTAGGATCAATAAGTTCATCTTGGAAAATTTACAAGACGCTTTATCAATTAGGATTCCAGAAGGACACGACATCTGCTTATACACTTACACTAAGAAATAATGACTCACTTATACATTTGGAAGGTGGGCTTAGGTTTGGCGTCTCGAAAGATGTTGCCACACTATTGAAAGATCACCCAGATATAAAAGGAATCATACTAGACTGCGTTGGTGGTAGAATTTATGAAGGACGAGAGCTTTCAAAGTTGATCCTAATTTATGGTCTTGATACTTATTCCTTAAAAGGATGTTATTCCGCAAGTACAATGGCATTTGTTTCAGGCACAAACAGGTTTCTGGGTACAGGAGCCAGTCTGGGATTCCATCAATACCACCTGTACTACGAAGATATTGATAAATTTGTAAACTTAAAAAAAGAGCAAGAAAAAGATTTGCGCATTTTCAAACGTAAAGGCATTAAGAAGGAATTCCTTGAGAAGCTTTATGCTGCATCTGGCGAAGACCTATGGTTTCCATCTAGAGATGAACTGTTGAGTGCTGGTGTAATACATGGAGTTGTTAACCCTTCAGATTTAACACCATTAGAACGTATGGAAGACATTAATGTTAGAGAAGAATTTCTTGATATACCTGTTTACAGAACCATTCAAAAATATGAACCAGAAGTTTTTGAGCAAATCATAACTGATATTAATGAACAGTACAAGAATGGATCCACTCTAATTAAATTACAAGAAACTGGAGCAAATCATATTATGGTATTGGCTAATCGGTTACTGCCAATGTCTAGTAATGAGACGTTGATTGGTTTCGCTCAGATTATGATTGACACATTAAAAAAGCTTGTAGAAAAAGATCCATTGCTTTGTTTAAAATGGCTTTATCCTGAGCAATATGGGACTCTCGACATTTTAAAATATTTCCCACAGGAGGTGGAGGAGTTATTCAATGATGTGGTAAGTAATATAATTACTGATGCATATGAGAAGGAAATTCCATTGGTTGATTTAGAAGCGGTCGAACTTCAAATACAGAAAATTGCCCTTCAACTCGGAGATGATGCATTATACATTGCCATTGGTCACGAGAAATTGCAGAACAGCGATCAGTATAAACGATATTGTGACGCCCAAATCAGCTTTTTTGAACTCATATTGGCCGAGGATAAAAGAATGGCAGCTAATATGCTTCGTTATATGTTTGCTCAAGCCGCAACTGATGGTAGTGCATCCGATGATGGCAGTTACGATGGGGATATTGTGGGTGGCAAAATGCATGGCAATGGAACATACACTTGGGCAAACGGTGATATATATATAGGTGAATTTAAAAATGATAATCTTAATGGCCAGGGAACATATATTCTTTCGAATGGTGACAAGTATGTGGGTGGGTTCGAAAATGGCATGAAAACAGGCCAAGGAACATATGTATGGGCAGACGGTGAAACGTATATAGGAGAGTGGAAGGATAACGTGAAAAGTGGCTATGGAACAAATACTTGGCCTGATGGCTCTAAATATGTAGGAGAGTTTAAGGATAACAATGCGATTGGTGGATGGCATTATTTAACTGATGGTAGCAGGAAATGGGCTTATACAGATGCACAGGGTAATTTGAAATTTCAGACCGAAGCTGATAGAAAGATAAATGACGTTGCTCATAATGATGAGTTTAAACAAGAAGGCCAATTATCAAAAGAACAACTTAAGTTAATGCAAGAATCAACAAATAAAGAAATTGCGAGGATAAAAGCAAGAAAGCAGGAAATAATAGATGAAGGAGCGAAAAATGGCGATATAATATCAGCGACAAGATACTGGAAAGTCTTGACGAGCTAAAGACCTCTTACGATGGTGATAATCCAGAAGAATACTTTGCTGTAATTGATAAATTGAAGCAGGATTTTCGTGATAAATATGGAGCAACTATTCCTGTTGATCTAGCCTATAAGATTTTTGAGGGAATTGAGGATCCTTTTAGTAAGGAGTTGCCATTAGATACAAATGTCGCTATGTGTTCGGATTTTGAATGGTCAGATAATCCGGGTGCATACGAAGCTCATTTGGTTCGTAGATGCAACAATCCTTATTTTCCTGCTCATTTACAAGCGGTTTCTGAAGAAGAATTACTCGAAGCACGAGCAATTGATAACAACGATTATCTTTTGGCCGAAGAACAGCTTGCCCAGCTAGTAAAATCTTTTGAGGCTCTGGATTCTTTTATCACAGTCGAAGAGACGAATAAGTTGCGGGAACGCATTGATGACTTGATATTGTTTTCTATAGGTGTCGGTGGACGTGCAAACCAGACTGCAAAGGCAGCAGACCTCGTTAGAGAAGCCCTGATAGCGGCCATGCATAAGGCCTTTTCAAACGATCAGAACGCATTGGAAACCATAGAGAAAGCAGATGAATTGCATAAACAACTTGTTAGGAAATACTACATTCCTGTAATGGCGCAGATATTGAGGGAAAGAAGTCCCATCAGAAAAGAAGATGTTGTAGCAACAATTTTGTCAGAAGACCCCGAAACAATAGCGATTGTAATGAGTTTATTAACTGAAGATATTCAACAGCAAGTCCAGCAAGCAGCAGTAGAGATGATGGAAAAAGCGAGGAATCAAGGATACGTAGATAATTATTTTGAAGAAAAGCTTTCTGCCTTAGTAGCAGTAGCAGAAACGATTGTTAGTAAACAGGATGCTGAATATATCGTAAAAGGATTTGATGTAGATACTGGAGAAGTAAAACCAGACATTCCTCAAAACGAAACCCAGTCAATCTTGTCAAATATGATGAAGGAATACAATCAACTCAATATGGACACAAGTGATAAAATATCCAATATTGGAGCTTTTGAGTTTGCAACTTTCACTGAATTAAAAAACAAGGAAGATGTGTTACAACTAAAAAACAATTTGCGAAAATACATTGATATTAGAAAGATCTATTATGACTCAACGGATAACTTATTAAAGAAATACAGGGGAAAACTTAATTATGCATCTAAGCAGGATGAAAGGCTCTCTGGAACTGCTTTGCAATTTATGGAAAAATTGGAAGAGAAATACGTTAGTGATTTAAGCGAATTTTATGAATTCATACTTAATCACCATGAGAAAATGAATTTTGCTGAAGATCAAATTTATATAGAAGATCAAAGCCTTGTTGATAACTTAAACACTCTATGGGAGAAGACTAGCAAATCTGCAACAGAATTAACCTCTGCCCAAGAAATTGGAAGTAAAATTATAAGAGAATCAGTCAAAGACTGGCAGAATGAAATAAATGCAAAATAAAGAATCACTTAAAAGTCTTGGTCTTGTCTATAGCTACTTGCCAAAAACCCGATTTTTACCCTGGTTGCGGAAACAGGAATATTGATTGGTAAAATCCCCTTAGTCCCCCTTTAAGAAAGGGGGAATTAAAGAAGTGGCGGGGGTAGTGCCTGACCTAATGACGTGGTCGGGCAGGTCTTTGTGGTTTGTCATAATTAACTTATTCCTTCTACTATCGCCTTTACCAGTCCGGGAATTGTATATTCATCAGCTTTTATAGAAACCTCAATATCCATTTCTTCTGCTGTCTTAGTGGTTATTGGTCCTATGCTTGCAAACTGAACTTTTTCCTTAAAGGCAGTTAGGTTATCTTTACCTACAATCTTGACAAAATTTCTTACGGTTGAAGAACTTGTGAAAGTTACAATATCGACCATTCCATTTTTTAGTTTTTCTAAGATTGTGTCATCTCCGTTACTTGCAGCAACTGTTTTATAGGCAATAATATCCACAACATCTGCCCCCAATTTTTGCAGTTCTTCAGGAAGATAGCTTCGTGCGATGTCAGCTCGTGGCATTAAGATTTGCTTTCCTTTAAGGTCTTCAATCTTTTTGAATACTTCAACTACGCTCTCGGCAACGTATTTAGGTGGTTGACAATCCACTCTGATATGAAATTCTTTTACCTTTTCTGCTGTTGCTGGACCTATAGCACATATCTTTACTCCCTTAAGATCCCTAATGTCACCACCCAGGTCAAGCAATCTGTTAAAGAAGGATTCGACACCGTTCACACTCGTAAAAATAATCCAATCAGTGGATTCCAGTCTTTTTAGCTCTTTATCCAATGGGTCGAAATTGTCAGGATTAATTATATTTATGGTAGGGAACTCCAAGACATTTGCGCCAAGATCAGCAAGCTTTTCAGAAAACTCACTTGCCTGGTCTCTTGAGCGGGTAACTATTATGGTATTACTGAAAAGAGGCTTTGTTTCAAACCAATTTAGTTCATTTCTGAGTTTTACAACTTCTCCTACTATTGTGATGGCAGGGGGTTTGATATCTTTTGTCTTTTCTACAATATTTGATAGTGTGCCAGTTACTGTTTTCTGTGCTGGAGTGGTTCCCCATCTAATTACGGCAACAGGCGTGTCCTTGGAACGACCATGTTTAATAAGTTGCTCAACTATATTTGGAAGATTTTTGATACCCATATAGAATGTTAGTGTGCCTACACCAGTACTTATTTTTTCCCAATCGATTTCGCTTTGGTCTTTTGTCGGATCTTCATGGCCTGTGATAAGACCAAATGTAGATGTATAAGAACGGTGTGTTACTGGTATACCAGCATAAGCAGGTGTGGCAATAGCTGCAGTTATACCAGGGATAACTTCAAAAGGTATATTATTTTCTTTCAAAAATATCGCTTCTTCCCCTCCTCTGCCAAATACATATGGATCTCCACCTTTTAATCTAGTCACAATTTTATTTTCCCCGGCCTTGTTTACAATCAGTCTATTAATGTCTTCCTGTTCCATTGTGTGTTTACTTCCTTGTTTTCCAACGTAAATTAGCTCAGCATCGTCTCTGGCCTTTTTTAACAGAGAAGTGTTAACAAGATAGTCGTAAATAATGACATCGGCCTTTTTGATACACTCAAGACCTTTTACGGTAATTAACCCTGGATCTCCGGGACCAGACCCAACGAGGTAAACGATATTTTTGCTCATAAATTAGCTCCTTTCAGTAGCTAATTTAATGTTTAGGAATTTCAAAATCATATTTTTTGTGCGCAAGCACATATCCAAAATGGCGTGAAGCAACGACATGGATGTCGTTGTAGCATTTTGAAAGAGTTGCGCAGGATGCGCTTAACTCGTTCTTTGTATTGCTTCTTTTGCATATTCTACTACATCTTCATCCTGGTCACTAAGTACTTGCTTAAGGGCCTTATTTGCTTTTGTTCCTCCAATCTTACCAAGCGCCCAGGCTGCCATTTTTCTTACATTTGGATCTTCGTCTCCAAGTGCCCATGTTAGAGGGACTATTGCTCTTTTGTCTCCTATCCATCCCAGTACCATTGCAGCTCTTTTACGAGCTAATTTATTAACGTCTCTTAGCGCTGAAATTAGTTTTGGCACTGCAGGATCCCCGCTCTTTATAAGGGCCCAGCTAGCTCTTCTACGTGTACTTTTTCCATTAGCACCTAGTGAAGATACAAGAGCATCTATTCCGCCTGTCCCTATTTTTTCCAATGCCCATGAGGCTCTATCACGTGCCCATGAAGCTTCTTCACCTGCATCGATATTTAGAAGGGTTTTAAGCGCGTCTACGGCTTTTTTGTTACCAATTTTTCCCTAAGGTACCAGCACACCCTCCCTTAACCATCCAGTTGTTATCATTTTTAAGCGCTGTTATCAAGGTATAAATAGAATGGGAATCTTTTATTTCGCCTAAAGCTCTTGCAGCATCATATCTTACATAGGGGTCTTCCTCACTTAGCAATATCTTGTTTAATATAGGGACAGTTTGCTTATCTGCAATCCTTTTGAGTGCCAGTGTGATTTCTCTCTTCAATTCTGAATCATCAGTTTCTAATTGCTTAATAAGCGGTATTACCGCACGTTTATCTTTGATAAGGCCTAAGGACCAAGCAGCGTTTCTTTTAACTATAATTGCAGGAATTAAGATTTCTTTTTCTTCCTTTTTAAAGATTGAGATAATTTTTTTGATAGGATTGAAACGCTTGCGAGTCTTTTTATAGGTTAAAAGTTCAATCAATGGGTGAGTAGAAAGTTCTTGTGGTAAGGCGCTTAATATTAATGCAGCCATTCTCGAATTGTCAGGGGGTCCATGTATCATTGTATCGATGAGGACATTAACTTGTTCTATATTGCCGTTCATTTCCATTTGTAATTCATTTTTTATTTTTTTGTTCTTTGGCTCATTTGTTGTCTTATAATGCAAGAGATCAATCGCAACACTTGGATAGTCAGTCAGAATAACATCAACACCCTTAATCATTCTCTCTTCCATTTTATCTCTATTATCTGTACCAAAAAGACTTGTTCCAACATGGTTATGTTTTTCGTGAACAAATTCTATTATATCGTTTGTTAATTCACCTGGTTGGAAGAATATTAGCTGTGCTCCCTGAATGCCTATTTCTGTATTACGGATTGCATCTAACCTTCCACCAAAGTATATTTGATTTATCATATCGTATTCTCTAATAAAAGATAATATTTTTTGCTCAATGCCGTTTTCTTTAACATTCAGAATAATTTTGATATTTTTCTCTTTGGCAAATTGTAAGACATCAGATAAAAGCGGCGCTTTTTCTCCCACGAATTCTTCTCCTTTCCATGCGCCTGCATCGTATTGTTTTATCTCATCGTAAAATAATTTGTTTACGTAGCCCTTACCATCGGTTGTGCGGTCAATCGTATCATCATGCATCAAGATTAATTTGTCATCTTTCGTTTTTCTTACATCTATCTCTAAACCGCCTACTCCTATATTTATTGCCTTTTCAAAGGCGGCAAATGTATTTTCTGGGGTATCTTCTAATGAGCCGTGCCGTGCTATAATTATTATATTTTTGGATAATTCTGCAGGGATTGCTGTACTTGAATGTATTATAAAAACTAGTATAATTAAGAAAATTTTGCAAGATAACTTATTCAGCATCTTTTTATTATTGAACTCCTTCATAGATTTGCCAGTGTGGCTTTCCTTCCCAGTGTACTCTTTTTGAATTTATATCAAAGTATATCTTTTCAGAGAAAGTTCGAGCGCCTGAACGCCTTAATTCTGCAAGAGGATTTCCCGTAAGCACTGCCATGTCTTTCATCAAATCCCATACAAGTAAAGTTCCTACTCCTTCTGTATTCTCTGAATTTGGGCTTGCAATATAAACATTTCCTAACGCAGTGATTTTTTTGATTTTGTCTTTATCATGGAAGAGTACGTCTAATCTATCACAGTCGAGTTTATCGTCTCCTTTAATAGCCTTAACCATCTCATAGAAGTTTGCAGTCTTTTTTTTACCGTTATAGATCATTTTTTTGTTCCAGTTAATGTCGATGAATTCAGTATCCTTTTCTTCCTTTTCTGTATGAGATTTAGCTAATAGATACCCTTTTCCTTCTGCAAGTATTTTTTTTTCATCTTCTGAGAAAGAGATTTTTGGCGCTGATATTTGTCTTTCACCATCTCTAACTGAGGCGAGTGGGTTTCCGTATAATTCAGTATAATTTTCTTTAGATGCCCATATAAGTTTTTCTCCTCGCGCTTCTCTATAATAATCCTCTCTTTTTTCAATTAGGTGTACATCCTTTGTAGCTTCCAAATGCTTCATTGTGCTATTTTGATCATCAAATTTTATTACCAATTTTTCACAATATAATTTTGTTCCTTCTTTATTTACGACAACATCATCTTCAAATAATGCCCGGTTTATGTTCTGTTGAAAAGTCATTCTGCCCTTCCAGGTTATTGTGATGCTTTCATAAGCCGGGTCTTTAGGGGAAGCGAGAATTAATTCTGTTTCTTTGTTCTCATCTTGCTTATTGCTATTTAAGCTGACAATAGTAGTTAGTTGTCCACTTACTGGAACATCCATTCTACCATAAACTTTAGAGAACATGATTTTGGCAGCAGTTATTGATACCTTATCATCGAAGAATTCAGCTACAGGGTCATCTTCTAACGTTGCGATTTGTTTTTCTCCATCCCACGATAATTTTTCTCCTTTTGCATTCTTATTACCATCAGATGCCAGAACATTTCCACTTGCTATTATCTTCTTTAAGTTTTCCATATCCGAGTCGAAAGGGACTGTTAATTTATCAGCGAAAATAGTGGATTTACCTCTTGAAATGCGTACGTTTTCATTAAATACGGCCAGTCTTTCTTTGTTCTCGAATACCAATTCTCCACTGGATCGTATAAAGATATTATCCGCAATATTTCTATTTGTAATGCTTGTTTGACTTTTAGGATCTGGAGTAGCGGTTTCATTTGTGGAGAAAAAGAACAAACCATCTCTATCGCTTTCTATTTCCATTTCAGGGTCGTTTTTTATCAATGCTTTTGAATCAGATAAATTAATTTCAAAACCAGTTCCCGTAATCTTCATGTTATTACCTTTAACTGTAACCGAACCGTCGGTATTAACTATTTTCTCATCAGGTAAGTATTTTAAATCATCGGTATATATTTTAAAATCTTTCTCTAATCTGGTTATTACATTTTCATAAAGCAACCCCTTATTAGTCGTCTTGTCTATTTCTCCAAAGTCTGAGGTTATGATTATGTTCTTTGGTTGGTTGTTATCTTTATTACCAGTGCCTATAAATTCGATTTCTGGTTTTGAAATTCTGTAGATTCTATTTTTGAGAAAGACAGTATAAGCGCCTCGAATTATTGAAACTTCCTTTCCATTTTTATCGTAGTTTGGCAAACGAAGGCCGTAAATTTCCTGAGTTATATCTTTCAAATTAGATTCTTGAGTTAGTCTCTGTTTTTTTTTGGAGTCTTCATCTATAATTTTCTTTAACATGGGTTTCTCTTCTCTCTTGACGTAAGTGGTATAGTCAATCATGCCAGAGATTGAGAGAGCTAAGAAACAAAAGCAAATAATTACAATTCCTAAAAAAGCGAGACTTTTTTTCTTCATATTTTAGGCTATTCTTAGAAATTTTAAAATTTCAGTAATATCTTGAGATTATCATGTCCCATTTGCCTTGTGATTTCAGGATTTTTTCTGCTACTTCACGTATAGCGCCATATCCTCCAGGTGCATTGGTTATATAAGAAGCGCTTTCTTTTACTTCTACGGGTGCGTTTGGTACGGCAACTGAAAAACCAACTTTTCTCAAGATCGGCAGATCAATAAGATCATCACCGATATAACAAATTTCATTATCATTTATTTTATGTTTTTTGAGGATTTTTTCATAAACTTCTAGTTTGTTGTGTACATCCTGGTATACGTCTTCTATACAAAGTTCTCTGGCTCGATGCTCAACAACCTTGCTTTTTCTTCCACTAATAATTGCCGTCTTTATACCTGCTCGGTGTAAATAAGTAATGCCTGTACCATCTTGTACATAGAAGGTTTTTGATTCATTACCATTTGAGTCTAAAATGATTTTGCCATCTGTGAGCACACCATCTACATCAATGATAACTATTTTTACATTTTTCAATATTTCTAGACCTCAATTTTAAATCCACTTCTAGATATCTTGAAAAAACGAGGTATAATTTATTTTGCGAAGCCCGCCCGGATGAATCCGTTCGCCAGCCCGACATCATTCTGGCGGGGACGGGCAAAATGCTATAAATAAGTGAAAGCTTGCCCGACACGTCTTTTGGCGGGAAGTGAACTAATTTATTTAATATCCTGCGTCAAGTAGGTCCTGTACATCAATTATACCAATGGGGGTGTTGTTATCGTCTACGACAGGGAGTTGGTCTATTTTATTTTCCCGTAATATCTTGTATGCTTCTGATGCCAGGCAACCAGTTTTAATGGATTTTGGTTTTTTAGTCATAACATCTTTGATAGAATATTTAAGAAAAGATGTGCCTTTATGAAGATGTCTTCTAAGGTCGCCATCTGTAAAAAAGCCAGCCAGTGTTTTGTTTAAGTCAATGATACTTACAGCTCCAGGTTTGCCTTTTGTGCTTGTCATAATTTTAAGTGCGTCTGTTACAATGGTATCTTCATTTGTTACTGGATTTTCTCTATCTTTTCGCATTATTGCATCCACAGTGAGAAGATTCCTTCCGATATCTCCACCTGGGTGATAAAAGACGTATTCTTCTTTACTTAAGTTCCTTTTCTTGAAAACTGTTAATGCTAGAGCATCACCCAATACAAGCATGGTTGTGGAACTTGCTGAGGGAGCAAGACCTAAAGGGCAAGCTTCGTCTATGTTGCCTATATAAAGGACTATGTCACTATATTTTGCCAGGTTGGATTTATTATTACCTGTTATTGCAATAATCTTTGCGCCAATTTTTTTTTAAAAATGGTATGAGTTGAGTAACTTCAGTTTCGCCACTATTTGAGAGAGCTAAAACCACATCCTCTGCAACTACCCTTCCAAGGTCACCGTGCTTTGCCTCAGAAGAATGTATCCAATAAGATGGGGTACCTGTACTGGCTAATGTAGCTGATATTTTTTGGCCTATTATGCCTGCTTTGCCAATCCCGGTTACGACTATCCTTCCGTTACATTTAATGATTAAGTCAACTGCTTTCCGAAAGTTGTTATCAATATGGTGAATAAGGTTTCTAAGGGCATTTACCTCAATCTCTACGACATCTTTACCATATTCTATATCTCTTAAATTTGTTTTCATTTTCAGATCAAACCTTCATGCCCTTTCAGGGCACCACGAATCATGAAAACATGTTCCTGAATCGAGTTCAGGACAGGCACTGACAAAAGTAATGTCATCCCCATGAAGATGGGGACAGGATCAGATTCCCTGTTTCCTTGCTATAAGGGCTAAAACCACAGAGCTAAGCTCAGCTTTGCGGGAATGACATAAAGGGTAACAAAGTGTCATTCCCGACTCCGACAAAGCTGAGCTTAGCTCACGTCGGGAATCTATTTTCGTTTTAAATAAAGGCTAAGTGTAAATTCTTTTGTATTATATGATTATATGCACAAGTATTTTTTATTCAAGCGAAACTTATAAAAACTTGTCCTCACGTAATCCCCTTTGGAAAGTTCGGGTAGAGGCTTTTATCTACCACTCATTATGTGTTTTTTACATGAGGACATGTTTTCATGAGGACAAACTCTTAAAGGTTCTGGAATGGGGAAAAGAAGTTTTGGCAGTGTAAAATAACTGCTATATGTGTAGGTGTTGTTCTTTGCTTGACATAATTTGAGAAGCGTGATAATATACTCACATTTCTTATAACTTTTAGATGATTGATGTTTGATTTCAAAAGTATACTGGTTTTAGCGATTACAATTTTGTACGCATTGACCATTCATGAATTTTTTCATGCCTGGACTGCTAACAAATTAGGCGACCCGACGGCAAAGATGCAGGGCCGTCTAACACTTAATCCAATAGCGCATCTTGATCCTGTTGGAACAATATGCTTCATTGTTGCTCACTTTGGATGGGGAAAACCTGTACCCGTAAACCCCAATTATTTCAAACACCCCAGGCGTGATGATGTGCTTGTTTCTGCTGCGGGTCCTATTTCTAATTTTGTTTCGGCATTCTTTTTTGGTTTAATTTTTCAAATATCTTACAAGTTCACAGGAGATAATAGTTATTTAATTAATGATATTCGCAACTTGTTATTAATGGCAATTCAAATAAATTTGTTATTAGCCATTTTTAATTTTATTCCACTTTATCCATTAGACGGTTCGCACATTATGAAAGGATTTTTACCTCGTAATATGCTTCCTAAGTATGAGAATGTGTGTAGGTATAGTCCTTTTATCTTGTTAGGATTAATACTTCTTGGCAATTTCGCTAATATACCGATATTATCTTATATAATATTACCACCAATGATTTTCTTTTTTAAAATTTTTGCTGGCATATAGTTTTTGTTTAAGAGATTAAATGCAAACAGAATATAAAATTGACCTTGATGCTTACAATGGCCCATTAGACCTGCTTCTTTATTTAATACGCATGGAAGAGGTTGATATATATGATATTCCAATTGCTGAGGTTACCGACCAGTATATGATGTATCTAGAGAAATTACAAAAGGTAGATATTGGATTGGCTGGAGATTTTTTGGTTATGGCCTCAACTCTAATGTACATAAAATCTCAGACACTTTTACCTCGCAGTGAAATAGTTGATGGTGAGGATGAAGAAGACCCAAGGTTAGAGCTGGTGAAACAACTTCTTGAATACAAAAGATATAAGGAAGTTGCTAAAGCAATGACAAAATTGTCAGAAGACATGAGCAAAAGATTTTCAAGACCAAAAGCATGTAGTGAGCGAAGCGAATCTAAAAGACTATTGGATGAAGAAGAAGTTGAAAAATTGCATTTAGATGAGATAGACGTGTGGAAACTTGCACAATTATTTTCAATCTTTATGAAACAGACCATGGGAGACGTGATTACGAAAATCGTCTACGACGATACTCCTGTACAGGTATATATGGATAGGGTTATAAATAGCCTGGCTAATACTTGTACTATCTCATTTAAGGAGTTTTTATTTGACAATAATGGCAAGAAAGAGATTATAGGCATTTTTCTCGCTTTACTCGAATTAGTGCGCTTAAGAAAAATTAGACTTGAACAATTTCAGGATTTTGATGAAATCCGGATAATATCAAATATAAGTTAAAAGAGAGTAAGAAATGAATGAGTTAACCATTGCATTAATTACTATCTTTGGAACAGTAGCATCAGTATCGGGAGTTGTGGCATATGTATTCAATGGAACTAGAAGATTAATCCGAGAGATGCATATAACAACTCATGAGATGCAAAGAGTAGCGGAACAGAAACATCAGGAGGTTATGGCAACCCTGAAGCAGCAACATCAAGATGTAGTTGAGTTGTCGAAGCAACAACATCAGGATGTAGTTGAGTTATTGAAAAAAGGCTTTGGGGACTTAAGTAGGGATGTTCGTGAGGTAAAGGAGGCAGTTAAAAAATAAAGGAAACGACAAGACGTGAAAAAGCTAATTTTGCGCAGCCTGCCCGACTAAGTCTTTCAGGCGGGCAAAACGCCATAAACCTGTCCTAGAGCCTGTCCTGATGAAAATCAGGGATAGGTCAGGATTGGCGACTTAAAGGAGCTAATTTATTATGATTGATAAAGAATTATTAGAAATACTTGCCTGCCCACTTTGTAAGACAGAGGTAAGACTTGAAAATGACAAGATAGTTTGTACAAATTGCGGGAGGAGGTATCCGATAAAGGATGACATTCCAGTAATGCTAATTGACGAAGCGGAATTGCCAGAAGATAAGAAACAAACTGATTCCATATAGTTTTTTACATAGAGCATTATTGGAAGATGGAATGTGACGTCACAAGTTGTTTTTATTGCGTGTATAACAAGATTTTTTTTTTGTAAAAGCGTATTTTGGGGAATAAATAAGTGGATAATAAAACATTACTGGCTTTTGTCCTTATTGCAATAATAATGCTTTATTTCTTTTATATGACACAGCCAGTTCAACGTCCTGATGAGGAACAAAAGAAGGAAGAAATAGCAGAAGAAACTATTGAAAAGGAGAGGTTAGAGAAAGAAATAAGGACAGAAGAAGAGATACAAGAGCGAAAGATTGAACAAATTGTTCAAGAAGAAATAGAATTACAAGACTACATAGTAATACAAAATGACGTGATTAAAACAGTATGGACTAATGAAGGCGCAGCTTTAAAATCTGCAATATTAACAGAATTCAAGAATCCAGAAAGAACACAGGATTTAGAATTACTTAAACCGTCAAGAAAAGATTCATTACCTTTAAGTATAGATTTATTAGGCGGAAGATATCAATCAAAAAGTCGTAGATATAAGGTGGTTGAGAGAGGAATCAATAAGGTTGTTTTTACTATCCTTTTAGAGAATGGAACTCGAATAACAAAGAACATATCATTACAAGATGGGAAATATTATTTTGATGTTGTAATAACCCTGGAAAACACCACGGATTCCGATATTGCCACCTCATATTCAATAACTACAACTAGTGGCGTTTATCCAGAAGAGGACCCTTACCATTATGGTTCCGGCCTTGCTTCGGTAGTTGGAATAGATATGGGGCGAGATAAAATAAAAGCTATACATGTAAAGGTTGAGGATATGCCGGATAAAAACGAATCTGTAGGTATTTTATGGTCAGGTTCCGTTAATAAATACTTTGCGGCTGTTTTGAAATCTTTGTCAGACGGCAGGATAGCTACTACAACATTTGAGTCAATCGAAAACCCGGACCCTTTCTATGAGGATGATTTTGTTGTAAATCTACAGATTAAAAGAATTATTATACCACCTCAGGGTGAACAGCGAGATGATTATGTTTTCTTTCTCGGACCTAAGAAGAGAGATATTTTAAAACAATGCAAAGGTCTTTTGGCGCTTTTAGATTATGATTATGGAATGACAAGATCTATTTGTAAGATACTTGTAGAAATATTAAATACCTTTTATAAGGCTATTCCTAATTATGGAGTTTCCATTCTTTTATTAACCTTTTTGGTAAAGTTGATATTATTTCCGTTAACAAGAAAAAGTCAGATGTCGATGTTCAGGATGCAGCAACTTTCACCCCTCATTGGTAAATTAAAAGAAAAATATAAAGGAGACAAACAGAAGATGGGGCAAGAGCAAATGAAGCTGTTTAAGCAACATGGGGTAAATCCAATGAGTGGTTGCTTTCCTATAATGCTTCAAATGCCCGTATTCTTTGCATTATTCAGAACACTTCAATCTTCTTTTGAGATGAGACAGGCGCCCTTTGTATCATGGGTTAATGATTTGTCCCAACCTGATAAATTATTTCAACTACCTTTCAGCATTCCATTTCTTGGAGATTGGTTTAACATCTTACCAATAATAATGGGTATTGCGTCATTTGTTCAAATGAAACTAACACCAAAGACTGCTATAGGAGACGACCCTCAGGCAAGGATGCAGCGGAGAATGATGCAAATGATGCCCCTCATATTTCCTTTAATACTTTACACCTTTCCTTCAGGTCTTACCCTTTACTGGACAACTAGTACATTGATTAGTATCGGCGAACAAATACTTATCAGAAGAAGCGTTAAGAAGATCGATATTTATTATAAAGGTAAAAGGGTAACGAAGGGCAAGGTAAAGGTAAAATAGTCTCTTAATAAAATTTTTTTGACCATTACTGAATCAAGTTCAGCACAAGCTTTGGTAAAAAAATTAAGAATTCAGGAATTGGGGAATTCAGGAATTCCTCCCTTCGATATACTCAGGGCGGTGAGCCTGTCGAATCCGTAATCCCTCAATTCCTCAATATTATAATTCTGACTCGTTCGGGTACTCACTTCTGTAAGAAGTAATCAATAAATCATGTCCTTTAATCTTAACGATAGTATATTGGCAATCTCCACACCTTCTGGCAAATCTTTAAGAGCTATTATCAGACTTAGCGGTAAAGACGTATTTAATTGTATAAGAAATATTTTTGTTTTTGATGATTGTGAAGAGATTGTATATAAGAAAGGTTTTAATTCTTATCAAGGCAATATTTATATTGAAAAAGAGGAAATTAACATTCCCGCATGTATTTATAACATGAAGGCGCCAAATTCATACACGAGGGAAGATGTTGTAGAAATTCATACTTTTGGCTCACCTCCGTTACTTGAAATGCTAATGGAAACACTGCTTTCAATGAAAAGAGAGAATAATTTCGAAGGGAGTGATGAGAATGAAGGGCGAATTAGGATCGCAGAACCCGGAGAGTTTACCAAAAGAGCATTTCTAAATGGAAGAATAAGTCTTGCAGAGGCAGAATCTGTATTGCATATAATACGTTCTCAAACAGATTCCGAGTTGTTAATTGCCGTTTCAAATCTAAAAGGGAGACTGACTGGGTTTATGAATGAGATACAAGGAGAACTGATGAGTCTGTGCGCTAGAATAGAAGCAGCTATTGACTTCTTTGATCAGGATATTGAATTAATCTCGTTTAATGAAATAAGGAAACAGCTTGAGAACATAAAAGAGCGACTGTGCATGGTTGTTGAGAGAGACCAAATATCAAGAATTTCTTATTACGGTGTAAAAACCGTTTTTGTTGGTTGGCCGAATGTTGGCAAATCAAGTTTGTTTAATAAATTATTAAATCGCTCAAGGGCAATAGTAACATCAATCCATGGCACAACTAGAGATACATTAGAAGCTGACTTAAATTTGGATGGAATAAATTTTCGAATTGTAGATTCTGCAGGAATTGTAGAAGGGAAGGACGAGCTGGAGTCTATAATTGTACAAAGAACATATGATTCTACAGAGAATGCTCAAATTATTTTGTTTGTTATGGATGGATGTATGGAGATATGTAGTGAACAGATAAAGTTTTTCGAAACCATAGCTACAAAAAACAAGATAATAGTAATTAATAAAAATGATTTACAACAAAAAATTGATTATAAAGATCTCCCCTCTGTGATGAAGGGTTATCCAATAGTTAAGACATCTGTAGTTACTGGTGAAGGATTAGATAATTTAAAAAAAATAATGGTTTCTAATATCTTTAAAAATAATATTGACACTTCTGCTTCAAACATTGTTTTTAATACGAGGCAGAAAATTATACTTTGTCGAGCATATGAAATTTTAGATTATGTTTTAAGTTCATTGGACGAAAAAATTGCCCATGAACTCGTTGCAATAGATTTACAAAGAGTGATGGATACCATTGGTGAAGTTACAGGGGAAGTGTTAACAGATGATATTTTGGATATAGTATTTTCAGAATTTTGTATTGGCAAATAAAAACTTAATGATTTTCAAAAATCTGCTTGACATTCAATATATTGTATGCTAATTTATTTATCATTCAAGATGTTGTGATTGTAAAATTACTTTTGCATGTTTGATTTTTTAACAGTTTATATTTATGCAGTGTTTATTTTGCAAGGTTGATAATGATAGAGTTATTAATTCAAGAGCATCAACAGATGGTTTTAGTGTAAAGAGAAGGCGCGAGTGTTTGAACTGTGGGAGAAGGTTTACAACTTACGAGAGGGTTGAAGAAAGTCCTGTAAGGGTGATAAAGAAAGATGGGAGCAGGATTAACTTTGATCGTAATAAGATATTAATAGGATTGCACAAGGCGTGTGAAAAGAGACCCGTATCTACTGAAACACTCGAAAACATTGTTTCTGAAATAGAAAGGATAATATACGACAAGTTTGAAAGAGAGGTTGAAACAAAGTTTATTGGTGAGCTTGTTATGCAGAACCTAAAAATCTTGGACAAGGTGGCTTATGTCAGATTTGCATCAGTATATAGAGAGTTTAAAGATATAAATGAATTTATTAATGAGTTGAAACCTTTAATGTCTTCGACTAAGAAGCCGAAAAAGAAGAAATCTGAATAAAAAGGAGGGGAAGTTTTACTATGACGATTGAAATGGTTCAAAAACGTGATGGTAGATTGGTGCCTTTTGATGAAAGCAAGATAGCAGATGCTATCTTCAAGGCTGCAAAAGCTGTTGGTGGTGAAGATATATCTATTGCAGAGGAGCTTGCAAGTGTTGTTACTCATTTTCTACAAAAAAAATTTAAAGACAAAATTCCAGGAATAGAAGATATTCAAGATTTAGTTGAAGAGATTTTGATAAAGAATGGACATGCAAAGACAGCAAAAGCTTTTATATTGTATCGAGAAAAGAGAGGAAGAATTCGCAAATCACTTCGCGTTAGCAAACAGGTCAGGAAAGGTAATGATACGACCGATGCGGCATTAATGGTTGATCTTGTTACTAAAGATGAATCATTTCCCTGGGACAAAAGAAAAAATTGCGTTAGCCCTGGAGAAGGAAGCGGATTTGACAGGTGAGATTGCTCAGAAAGTTGCAAATGCTGTTGAGAATCGCATCTTTGCATCAGGTTTAAACAGAATATCTACATCGCTGATTCGTGAATTAGTTGATAATGAACTCTTTGAGAGAGGATACAATGCAAAACTTGAAAAACAAACTAGTCTAGGCATGCCAAAGTATGATATCGAACAACTCTTATACTCTAAAAATAAGGAAAACAGCAACATTGCATCAAATAATCCTGAAGCAATTAACCTTGCTGTTGCCGAAAATACTTTAAAACAATATGCTCTCCAAGAAGTCTTTTCTAAAGATGTTGCAGATGCACATACTTCCGGGATGGTTCATATTCATGACCTTGGTTATCCAACCAGGGTATATTGTTCGTCTCATTCGCTTGAGTACTTGAAAAAATATGGATTGTCGCTGGAAAATTTAGACACATCTTCTGCCCCTGCTAAACATGCCCGAACGCTTACGGGTCATCTAAATACATTTCTTGCTTCAATGCAGGCTTATTATGCTGGAGCTTTAGGAATAGGCTATATAAATATAATGTATGCTCCATATGTAGAAAATATGGGTTATGATGAAATGAAACAGGAAGCTCAACACTTAATCTTTAGTGGTTCACAAAGTGCTTTCTCTCGAGGGGGCCAGACGTTATTCCTGGATTTCAACATACACACAGGCATACCAAATTATCTGAAAAAGATACAGGCTATTGGTCCGGGTGGAAAACCTACGGGTAGGCCGTATGGAGAATATGAATTAGCTTCACAGCGGTTTACAAAGGCCATGCTTGATGTATGGCGTGAGGGTGATTGTTATGGGCATGTATTTGCATTTCCTAAATGTGATTTGCATATAAGCCATGATACATACAAAGATCCTAAACAATATGAACTTTTGGGGTATGCGGCTCAGATTGCCAGTGAAAACGGGGTGCCGTATTTTGTATTTGATAGGGATGAAATAACCTTGTCAGCATGTTGTCGACTGCGTACGACTATATCAGATAATTATATGATTAACCATCCGGAGAGCATGAGATTTTGTGGATTCCAGAATGTAACTGTAAGTCTTCCTCAGGCAGCTTACCGAGCTGGCAGGGGGAACTTTGATAAACTTTATCAAGAGATTGATAGGGGCATAGATATCGCCGTCAAGGCTCATTTCCAGAAAAAGAAGTTCATTACCAGGCTGATGTCGGTACCTGAAATGCCGTTGTGGGAAATTGGTAAAACGGCCAAAGATGGCAGGCCGTATGTAGATTTGGAAGCGGCGACTTACATTGTCGGTATTATAGGTCTGAACGAATGTCTGCAATATATGACTGGTAAAGAATTACACGAGGGTGATGACATTCTTAAACTCGGGTTACGTATTATTTCTCATATGTATTTCAGGGTTAAGGAAGAAGGTAAAAAACACAATTTAAAATTTTCACTGGAAGAATCGCCTGCTGAAAGCGCAAGTAGAAGACTTGCCAAAATTGATGTCCGAAATTACAAAGAAGCTGTGGAATTGGTTAAAGGTAACATAGAGAGAGATGAGTACTACTATACAAATAGCGTTCATTTGCGTCCGGATGCACATGTAAATATGATTACGAGAATAGAGGTACAGAGTAAATTTCATAGTATGATTGAATCTGGTGCAATAATACATGCGTTTGTAGGTGAAGAGAGACCACCAGCTTCCAGCATTATGAATTTAGTTCGAAAGACTTTTGAAAATACACAGGCAGCACAATTAACCATATCGCCAGAATTTACTATCTGTAATGAATGCAACCGTGTTACTCCTAGGTTAGCGGATGTGTGTTATTTCTGCGATTCATCAAACTTTTATGGGATAAGAAAGCGTGAAGCGCACAATCAAATCAACAATTGGGACAGGACTAAGATGCATGAATTAGTTAGTAGACACGAGGAGAATTATAAAGTTTCAAAGAGTGGTTGTAAGTAGACGCTTAGGCCCGTTAAAAGACAAACGGGCAAGAAGGACTAATGATAAATAACAAATCCCCTGCTTCCCCCCCCCGCTTCTTGCTTTCGCAAGAAAGCAGCGGGGGGACTAAGGGGGATTGGGAATAGGATGGCGATAACAATAAAAGGATTTATAGAAAGTAGTTTAATAGAATGGGAAGGGCACATCGTTTCTATTCTCTTTCTTCCGCATTGTAATTTGAGATGTCCATATTGTCATGCTACTCATTTAGTTAAGAGACCTAACGAACTTGAAAGTATTCCATTAGAGGTAGTAGTGAGAAGGATTACACAAAATGAGAGCTGGTTGGATGGTGTTGTTATTACGGGTGGGGAACCCACGTTCCATGAACAAATAGATTTGTTGATAAAAATTTTCAAAAATAAGGGTTTAAAGGTTAGGATAGATACGAATGGTACAAATCCCGCTAGATTGGAGGATTTGATACAAAGAGAGTTAATTGATTGCGTAGCTATGGATATAAAGGCGCCTTTAAGAGAAGAGAAATATAGAATAGCTGCTGGAGCCTCGTGTAATTTGTCGGATATTGAAAAGAGTATAAAATTAATAATGGAAAGTGGAATAGAATATGAATTTCGGACTACAGTTTGTCCTACATTTTTAGATGAGTCGGATATAGTTGAAATTGCACAAAGTATTGCTGGAGCTGAGAGGTATATTTTACAAACCTTTAGGCCGAATAATTGTTTGGACAGCAAAATGTTAAATGTCGAGCCATACTCAGAAGATGAAATGAAAGATTTTGCTGTGGGTGCAAGGAAGTTTATAAGAAATTGTTATATTAGAGGCGAAGAGATGAAGGCCTTAAGCTGTAATTGGTGATGGACTCTTCAAAATATTTTGGTCCCCTTTACACCTAAAAGGAGGTGATACAATATGGCAGTAAAGAAAGCTTCTCGAAAGAAGAGCGCAGTTAAGAAAAAAACGGCAACTAAGAAGAAAGCATGTGCAACAAAGAAAAAAACTACAGCAAAGAAGAAAACTACAAAGAAGAAAGCCAAAAGAAAAAAATAGAGTCTGGTTAGACTAAATTAATTGTAGACTAAAGTAAGGTTTTAATTTTGCGAATATTACTAGCTAAAGGCTTTAAGAGTTTTTTAAATGCATAGTTTTTTAGTTTATTTATGGGACCAAATATTTTGAGAGAGTAAATGGGGCGCCCCAAAATTAGGGCGCTCTTTTTTTATTAGGAGCTAATTTATTATGTTGTTAAAAAAATTAGAATTATTTGGTTTTAAGTCGTTTTCAGATAAGACGAGTTTCACGTTTGAAAGAGGGATTAATGGTATCGTAGGCCCTAATGGATGCGGTAAAAGTAACGTAGTTGACGCTATTAAGTGGATACTTGGGGAGCAAAGCGCAAAATCACTTAGAGGTAATGAGATGTCGGATGTAATATTTAACGGAACGAACAAACGCCCCTCTATGGGATATGCAGAAGCTTCAATAACTATTTTGAATGACAAAAATATGTTACCAATAGAATACGATGAAGTGTGTATTACAAGACGTCTTTATAATACAGGAGAGTCCGAATACTTAATAAATAAGCAACTTTGTCGTTTAAAAGATATTAAAGAACTTTTTTTAGATACTGGAGTAGGGGGCAATTGTTATTCGCTTATAGAACAGGGCAAGGTAGATATCTTATTGCAGGCAAATGCTCAAGAGAGACGTTTTGTTTTTGAAGAAGCGGCAGGTATTAGTAAATATAAAACCAAAAAAAGGGAGGCCATGTTAAAGTTAGAAAAGGTTGAGCAAAATTTACTCCGCTTAAACGATATAATTGAAGAGGTACAGAAACAACTTCGCTCTGTAAAACTTCAAGCGGCAAAGGCTCGCAAATATAATGAGTATGTAACCAGATTGAAAGATTTAAGATTAAGGCTCTCCTTAAAGAAATATAGAATTTTTAAGACTGAAAGAGCAAATATTCTGGAAAATATACAACAGGTGGAGAATCAATGCCAGGGTGTGCTTTCTAAAATTGAAGATATGGAGACTAAAAGGGATAGTTTACAAAATTATATAAATAAACTTACTTCTAGTCTTGAACAGTCGCAGCTTGGTTTGACCAATCTTGATGCAAAAATTACTAGTGCGCATGATAAGATAGAATTTAACCATAAAACGATAGAGGAACTCAATACCCAAAAGGACAAATATGAGAGACAGATTAACATACTCAAAAACAAAATTAAAGAAGCAGAAAGTGGTGTTTGTGATTTGACTCAGAGGCTAGAAGACATTCAGAAAGATATATCGGAAAAGGTCGATTGCTTGTCAACAAAAGAAACAGAATTAAAACAATATTTATTTGAATGTGACATGCTCCAGCAAAAGATAGATGAGAATAAAAAGAAAGTAATAGATATGCTGCATAGGGGGTCTAGCCTTCAAAATGAGATAGGTAGTTTAAGCGCAGAGGGAGATACAATTGGCAACAGGAAAACAAAATTGTTAAAACGTCAGGAAGAAATATCATCGGAATTAGAGCGTATAGAGTATGCAAGACAAGGCCTTACAGAACAAAGAGATAATGTATTAAAAAAGATTGAAGATCTTGAGACTTGTTTAAATAACATTAATGAGCAGACAACGGTTTTAAATGCTGAGATTCAATCTTTTGATAATAATATAAACAACCAGCAACAATTGCGAAGTCGTAAAGAATCTCGTTTAGAAACATTAGAGGATCTCGAGAAACGTCTTGAAGGTGTGAGTTCTGGTGTGAAGATGATTCTGGAAGAATACAGAAAGAATAATGGATCGATAAGTGGGATTTATGGAATGGTCGCTGATTTGATAAAAATAGATACTGCCTATGTACCCGCAATAGAGGCAATCCTGGGAGATAGAACACAAATAATCGTAACTAATTCACTAAAAGAAATAATTCAGGCAATAGACTTTTTAAAAACGCATGATAAAGGTTATGTCAAATTTCTTCCACTTGATGAAATTAAAGTAAAGAAATCTGCGGTCTCTACTGATTTAAATATTCCAGGTGTTATAGGAAGAATGGTTGATCTGGTAAAAAGCAAAGATTGTTTCAGTTCATTAATTGACTATATTTTTAGAGATACGATTGTTGTTGAAGATTTTGATACAGCATTGAAACTTGCCGGTCATAAAAATGGGGTGAAATGTATTGTAACATTGGATGGAGAGGTAATTGAGCCAGGTGGAACAATTCTTGTTGGCAAAGGTAATATGCAGGTTGGGCTTATTTCCCGCAAGATTGAGCTTGAAAGCATTAAATCAGAGCTTTTAAAGATAGAGGATGGAATCGAAAAATGTATCAACGAAAAGAAAATTAAGACCGAAAGCATTGCAAACCTTATTAAAGAGGCAGATGAGATTAGAAAGAGAATAGATGCAGAAAACACTCTTAAAGCTTCAAAGGAAAATGATCTTCAAAAAGAAGGATTTAAGGTTGTTGAGCTTAAGGATGAAATGGATGTTAATGAAAGTGAAATTAATGAAATAAATGAGCACATCGAAAGCCTCAACCAAAGGGAAGCTAAAATTAATGACGAGATAAGGATATTGAACGATCAGCGAAATAGTTTGGAGAACGAGGTTGTGGTTTCTGATAATGAAAGAATGCAAAAGGAAACTAGCAAGGCCAATGTTCAAAATGAAATAACAGAGCTTAAGGTTGTTATAGCCCAACAGGAGGAGAGAAAAGGCAGTATCAATATATCAATAGAAAAGTTAAAGAAAGAACTTCAAGATAATAAAGAAGATCTCACATCGGCTTATAACGAAATAAGAAACTGCCAGGAAAAGACTACTGAATGTGAAAAAGGAATTATGAATTTGAATAAAATGCTTGAAGAGCTTAAGAACGAAAAACTTACACTGGAAAAAGACATCATAAGCCTAAATGAAAAGCAGAGTGACTATAATGAACAGATGACAGTAGTTAACGGACAAATTGATGAATGTAGAGAAGAATATAGAAGCTATGAGCAAAGGATAAATGATTTGAGGTTAAAGGAGAATGAATTTAAGGTAAAGATTGCAGATTTAGAGGAGAGAATTCGCGATGATTATCAAGTTGAACTTTCTGAATACGATTTAGAGTATAAAGAAGAAGAAAGTGAATCTCTTGATTGGGAAAATGTTCCTCAAGAGATTGATCAATTAAAAGGCAAGATAGAAAGAATGGGTAATGTTAATTTGGAAGCTATTCAGGAGCTGAAAGAACTTGAAACCAGGGAAGCGCATCTCTTGAGCCAGATGGAAGACCTCCAGAAATCAGAGAGGACTTTGAAGGACATCATAAAAAAGATAAATCATACAAGTCGAGAATTATTTGAAAAAACCTTTCATGAAATAAGAAATAATTTTCATGAAATGTTTCGCAAATTGTTTGGCGGAGGTAGAGCGGATATTATCTTAGAGGAAGGTGTTGATATGTTGGATGCAGGCATAGACATTGTTGCTCAACCTCCCGGAAAAGATCTCAAATCAATTACACTTTTTTCGGGAGGAGAAAAAGTTTTGACGACAATTGCGCTATTATTTGCGATTTTTCAAACTAAACCGAGTCCATTCTGTATACTTGATGAGGTTGATGCAGCCTTAGACGAAAATAACATTAACCGTTTTATCGGCATACTTAAGGATTTTGCAAGGAACTCTCAGTTTGTTATTATAACACATAGCAAGCAAACTATGGGTATAGCGGACGTGCTGTATGGCGTTACGATGGAGGAGGCGGGAGTATCAAAGAAAATTTCAGTTAAATTTGAAGAAGCAGTAAAGCAGGTTGCATGAATAGCCCCGTTATCAAAACTCCGTCTTAAAAAACATTATTCCAACCCGCCTGCCAGTCCAGCATCATGGTTGGAATGGCTTAGTCGGTCAGGCCTGCCCTGTACGTTCGACAGGCGGGCATTCGTCGGGAAGGTATTCCATCATTCCATGTATAGAGCGGTTTGGTGTGTTTTCATACCCCCTTAATATCTTGCATAAACATCGTGGCATAAACTCACTCTAAAATTTCCCCAGTAATTGCAAAATCTCAACAAAAAATCTACAAATAAAATCAGCCGATACGACTTATTCTGAATACATAAAAGGCTGTACTGTTATCAAAAGAAGTTAAAAACAACCTTGACAACACACAACACCATGCGTGATAATACGTAAAAAGTGAGGCGACAAAGATGGCAACTAATTTACAAATTGATGACCGTTTAATTGTTAAGGCTTTGAAATTGGGTAGGCATAAAACGAAAAAAGCTGCAGTTACCCAGGCGCTTAAGGAGTATATACAACGCATGGAGCAAATCAAGGTCTTGAGTTTGTTTGGTAAAATTGACTATGACCCTAAATATGATTACAAGGTTCAAAGAAAAAAGGCATGAACCTAAGTAGTTCTTACCTTTATCTACACAAATCAGGCTTCGTCAAATCTCCCCTCTGGCTTGTGCAAACAAGCTCGTACATGGTTTAGAGACTGTTCAAAACTTTAATCCAGCTATACAAGATATGGATTGAATGGTTCGACGTTCTCTTTAATCAAAAGCCATATCTTGTACCTTAAAGAATTTTAGGGAGTTTCAAATATCTTTCCAGGGCATGAAAATATTCTTGTGTTTCTTTCAAGTGTAACTTATTATACGTATAAGATAAGTATATTAAAGGAGGGACTATCATGCATAAGAAATTAACTATCACTATAGACGAAAAAGTCTATAAAGGATTGCACAAGAAAGTTGGCCGGGGCAATATCAGTCAGTTCATTGAGGAATTAGTTCGTCCATACATTTCTAAAAAGAGTCTTATGACCGCTTATAAAAAGATGGCAAAAGATGAGGAGCGTGAATCTGAAGCATTGGAATGGTCAGAAGCAACGATAGGAGATGTTGGTGATGAAGCGAAGTGAAGTATGGTGGGTGAATTTTGAACAAACGGTTGGTGGTGAGATTCGGAAGAAAAGACCCACCGTAATTATCAGCAATGATGCTTCAAACAGGTTTTTAAACAGGGTGCAAGTGGTACCACTTACGACTAATATTGATCGGTTATACCCAAGTGAAGCCTATGTAACGGTAAAGAAAAAGAAATGCAAGGCTATGGCTGATCAACTAACAACAATGAGTAAGTTGCGCTTAATAAATTTGGAAGGAAGGCTGTCAAGTGCAGACATGCAAAAAGTAAGTAAAGCAGTAATGCTACAGCTCAGTTTGTCTGTATAAAGATGAAGTATTAAAGAAAATAAGAAAGGTTAAACTTACACCTGAAAATAATCGTAGGCTTAGATTCCTATCCAAAGAGGCATGACATTGAGATATGCACACCTTGCACCCAGTCATAAAGTAAAAGCGGTGAAAACGCTTGATAAGAATACAGGGACTAATGGTGAAAGAGAGGAGTTATCCACAACAAAAAAATGGGGGTCATGGAGTCAATGTAAAATTTTACTTCACAATTACTTCACAATTTCACACTCTCCATGAGGGGGTGATTGTCATAAGTCTTTAAATAACAAGTGCGCCCTGAAGGAATCGAACCTTCGACCCACTGATTAAGAGTCAGTTGCTCTGCCTGGCTGAGCTAAGGGCGCAATTACAATTTATAGATTAGGAATTGTGGGTTAAACCTTCATGCCTCTTCAGGTTGCTATGAATCATTAAAACATGTCCTGACGAAAGTCAGGATCAGATTCCCGTTTTCACGGGAATGACAGGTGAATGAGATTGTAGGAATAACATAAAACGTAATCTGTCATTCCCAACTCGATTGGGAATCTATTTTCACAGCAAAATTTAAGGTGTGAAAGTGCCAGGTAAAAAACATTATTTTGGATGAAAAGACAATAATCACATTTCCTAAATTGAACACATGGCACGCCCGGCAGGACTCGAACCTGCAACCGTTGGATTCGAAGTCCACTACTCTATCCAATTGAGCTACGGGCGCATTAATTAAAATATATCGGAAATTCCACAATCTGTTGAAATATACATCTTATGAGACTTATTCGATATTTTACCTATCTGCCGTACTTACGGCACAGGCAGGTAAGACTCAACACGCAAATAAGCTTGTCCTGATGAATATCAGGGACGAGAATCTCATTTTGCGGAGCCCGCCCGGATGAATCCGTTCGGACGGGCAAAATACCATAAACCTGTCCTGACGACAGGTCAGGATTAGTGAACGGAGTGAGCTAATTCATAAATATACTTACTTAAATAACCTTTGTCAACTCTTATATATAACTTATGAAATGCTGAATTCCAGGATGTGCTGCGAAGGTACGGGACCCTGAAACGGGGTTCAGGGTGACAGGGACACCATACCATGTCATTCTGAATCCTGACATACCACTTGGACATGCTTATTTCAGAATCTCATTAGAATGGTAGGGCGGGCCTCCCTACCATCAGGCAGGCATACGTGCCGAAATATCTTGACCAACTCTACTTCAATCTGTAATATATGACAACCCATGAATTGGTATGCAATCCATACACGTTCCAGACACGAAAAACAGGTAGATTTGTTTTTGAGTGAAAAGGGGATAGAGACATTTCTTCCTCTTATTCATACTCTCAGCCGAAGGAGGGATAGGAAGAAATATGTTGACATACCCCTTTTTCCTGGTTATCTGTTTGTTTATGCAGAGAAAGAACACCTTGATAGTGTTAAATATACGAGAGGGGTGGCAAGAATAATTGGCACCGACATAAATGAGCCAACACCAATACCGGATAAACAGATTCTGGATATTAAATCGATTATGGAAACCGATGTTAAACTAGACCCTTTTCCTTATCTTAAGAAAGGTAGATGGGTAAGGATAAAGGCAGGACCACTCAGGGGAGTAGAAGGGATTCTTGTTGAAAGGAAAGGTCACTACAAGATTGTGATACGTATTGATCTGCTTCAGAAGGGTGCTGCTGCCGAAGTATATATTGCTGATGTAGAGCCTATCTAAAGCTATTGTAAAGAGGATTTCCTTTTTGTTATAAATTTTAGAAATTGCTTGAAAATCTTTTTATTACAAAGAACTAAAATTAAAAGAAATTTTAAAACGGTATTATGTGCATTATGAAATAGGAACAAAGTCAAATATCTGGATAAGGTAAGCTTAAGGGAGTAGAAAGCTTAAGATGGTTAAATCAAGCAAAGTTAAAACTTCAAAACATGAACTCATTAGAAGGATGAAACAGTTACTAAAAAAGTATTTTAAAGATAAAGAAGAAATCAAGGCTGCCTATCTATACGGGTCTATTGTTATTGGAAGGGATCTTAAAGACAGCGATGTTGATATTGCATTACTGACTACACCATATAAAGATCATATTGAAAGCTATAAGGCAAGGGTTAAATATCATACAGATATTTCTAGATTAATAAAGAAAGATGTAGATCTGGTTTTTCTGCAGGAAGTTGGTGAGCTTCTTGCATTTCAGATACTGCGGGAGGGAAAAGTTATCTTTGAAAGGGACAGAAATATGCATCGCTCATTCAGGGCAACTAGGCTTATCCAATGTCTTGATTACCAATTTCTGGAGAATCGGATGCAAAAAGGCATGATTGCAGCTATGAGGAGGAGTGTTATTGGTCAATAGATCAGTCATCTTAAAGAAGATTTCCCATATTCGCCTCAATATGTCAAGATTAAGGGATAAGAAGGATGTACTTTTAGAATCATTCAAGAATGATCTTGATTTACAAGACATTGTATTGCGTAATCTCCAGCTTGCTATTCAAGGTTGCATTGATATTGGGAGCCATGTCATTTCAGATGAGGGATGGGGTATTGTAGGAAGTCTTAATGAAATCTTCTACCTCCTTCAGACCAAGGGAGTTATCAAAGGGGGGCTGGCTGAGAGAATGGTTTCTATGGTCGGTTTCAGAAATGTATTGGTTCATGAATATGAAGATATTAACCTTGACATAGTTTATAACATTGTACATAGTCATCTAAAAGATATTGATGAATATTTACTGGCAGTGGTGGGTTATTTCAAATTGGAGTGAACAGAAATAATCTTGTACTTCTTTGTGTAATATTTAAAAAGATGAGAGAAAGAAAAGGTCACTACAAGATTGTGATACGTATTGATCTGCTCCAAAAAGGTGCCGCTGCAGAAGTATACATTTCTGATATAGAACCAATCTGGCTACCCAAAGTTTATAAAACCTTACGTAAGGCACAAATGATATTTAGAGTGAAAGTGTAGGTGAAAGTTCCTTACTCGAATAAGTCGGAAGTAAAAAGGTAGAGAAGTAGCAAGTAGAGAGTAGAGAGAAAAAAAAGATTTTGCTTAAAAATGTCAAAAAGATAATACTAAGTGCTCTTGTTCGTAAATTCGGTGACATATTTAGAGTAGAATAATACATAGACTCTTCACTTCGTTCAGAGTGACATTCGCTGAGGAATGAAGTGACGAAGAATCTCTTACTTGAAAAACAAATACGTAACCATATTTATGAATGCGTGTACTAAAGAACTACGCCTATTGTTATCTGACCACTGTCCTCGGAATGAAAAGCATTTATTTCACTTAACGTTTTGCGGAGCAAAACACGCATAAATTGGCGACCGACCGGAGCCAATTTATCCAATTAGCCATAATCTAAATAGATTTGTAAAACGATATATTCCCTCATGGAGTAAATTAAACTTATTCTATCTCACATCATAACATCATACAGACATTTATTTATACTGAATCCATTATTGCTGGTTTTATAGCTTAGGAATCTTTCTTTAACTCCGCTAGCTTGTTCTTTGCATGCTTAGTGTAGATCGAAAATTCATCTGCTTCTACTGCCTTTTTGAACGCAGTCCTTGCCAATTCAATATCATCTCGCTTCACATAGATTAGTCCTATTTCATAATAAGCTTCTGCCACGTAGCGGCTATATGGATATGTGTTAATTATGTCCTGAAATGTTTTAATGGCATCATCATACTTATTCATGTGTGTGTAGCTTCTTGCCTCAAAGAGCATTGAGAGGACGACGTCTACTATATCGTATTTTTTGTCTCTGGTTATCTTTTGAAATGTCCTAATTGCATCCTCATATTTGCCACTATCGTAGAAGTCCGTACCTTTAAGGTATATTTTGATTGGAAAGTTTCTGTATATCAGGCAATACGTTGTTGATATAGCCAGAATAATGATTGCGGCGATCAGGATACACGGTCTTAATACCATATATACAAAGTCCCAAAATTTACAGCTTTGTGCATTGACAGATGATTTTGTCCATACTGTATTGTTCCATACACCACACAATGCTGCAACGCATATGATCAATCCTGTTAAAGTAAGAATTATTCCCACAATATCAGCAGGAGTACGTCCGTATGTTAGCATAACCTCATTCTGGTTGGGTATGACGAGCATGAAGCATGGGGAGACAGGATATACCCTGTCTGCTCCAGAAACCTTCCAGTTTGGGAAGTAAGAAACTTTTATTATGTGTGGCATACCTTTGAATGGTGTAACGAATTTTATTTCAAATGGTGTGATTGTTTCTGTTATCTTATTAAAATTTGAGGTTTCTTTGGCTTTATTTCGCAATAACAAAAGGTTATCGTTCATGAACCTCTTTATATCATGAATATTGTCTGAAAACGATTTAAAATCCTTCAAATCATTACTCTTGATATAGCTCGATGGGACCAAGGGAACGTCTAATGTTTCCGGAATTTTAAACCACTCGTAGAACTGCTTCCTCCAATCTTTACCTGTAAAAACCACTGGAAGATATTTTGGTATTTCAACATAATTACCCGTATTACCCCTAAACTCAAAGATACTGTATTTATTTAGCTTAAACACCTCTTTAAAATTGGTGTTTTTTCTGAGAGAGTTCTTTATTTTCTCGGTTACTATAAGTAAATGGTTAATGTTGAACATTTTTAAATGTTTATCCAGTGCATCAATATTTACCTTTGAAAAAACATATAATATTGGGGCAAGGATATCTTTGGAAAGCTCCGTTTGAAGGAACACGATATGCTTGGATGAGATAGAAGATGCAAAGTGAATGCCTTCAAGGGTCTGACGTCCACTAAAAAGAGGAAGAGATTCAAATATTCTATCGCTGCCAAATGATTTATATGCGTGTGTTTTTTCATAAGCAACCCTGGGGTCTGAAATCTCTCCTTTTAAAAATGAATTAATCTTTTCAAAGGTCTTCCATGTTACCTTTGACTCGTACCCTTCATAGTTCCATTTTGCCCAGTTTTCTACTCTTCCTCCTTGATTAAAAATCCAGAATGTTATCCCAAATAGTACCATGATGGTGAAGACAATCCTGGGTCTAATATAGCGAACGAGACAGCCCATAAGGTCTGCCGTTATAAAGATTGTCATTAAGTAAAAGATTGGCAGAAATCTGATATCCGGAGCTTGGTAAAGGTGTGCGTTACAATACAGCATGATTGAAATAAAGCATATATACAGAAGATACGTACATCTTCCTTTGTCATTGCCTTTCAGAACCTTTCTTGGCAAGGTAATCCTTATTATGCTGAGGATTAGAAATGGTAATAAAGAGAAGGAAAGTAACTCTTTCCAGCTATGAAATTGCCAGATTGAATAATACGAGGTTGTGTGATTTAATTTTGTGATAAAAGGTATAATCCAGAATCCTAAGAGTAAGAAAGTCAGTAGATTAAGCTTTATTACGTATTTCAGTTTCCTGATAAATTTATCTCTACCATCCTTCTCTGTCTCTATATGGGTTGGACGAGAAAGTGAGTTTGTGAGAGGAAGGAATTTACGAAGGTAGAGGTTTGAGGTAATCCCGGAAAAAAGGAAGAAGAAGGAAAGCATTCCGGCAATAATAAATACAAAGCTGTGACAAAGTCCGCATAGTGCCAGCAGGAATGCATTTTTTACAATACCTTTATCGTCGTTTATGCCTCTGTATAAATGTCCAAGATATAAAACAAATACAGAAAGGCTTATACTGTAGCAAAATTCTCCGGCAAGTGTGCTCAGGATGTTACCACCCCATATGGTGTAACCTTCTTGAAAGAGAAAAACGAGGGTGAGGATTGCAGTTATAACAGGTACTGGGAAACAATAATTTAACTTCCTGAAAGAGAAATATGTAAAAAGTGGGAGCATGAGAATCCCAAGAATGGTTACAATCTTCAATGCAACCGTAATCTTAATAAAATAACCCAGTATTGCGGCAAATAGGAAAGGTACAACGAAATAGAATTGAAAGAGTGGATATCCGGCAAAGTTTCCGTGATCCCACCCGACGAGTCTTCCGCTGGGCAGTAGAGTTTCCTTTAAATATTTAAGTGGATGAAAATATGAGGCAGTATCACCTCCTGTAATAATTGTGTCCTTAATAAGAAGTGAAGGGTGAAGATAAGACAGAATAAATGCTTCGAGAAGGATAAGGATAATAACGTCACATATTATGTATTTTCGTTTTGTTAGATTTGTTTCGTTCACTGCATGATTAGTTGTGGTCAACATACTTTTCGATTTGTTCCGGTAATGCCTCTTATATTTAAGATGATTAATTATCTTACAAAATTAATAAATAGCTTAAGTTGTTTCAGCCAGGAACCAGGATTTCTTGTCCATAGTCTTGAAAGGATGTATTTCGGTCTGAGGTAAAATTGCAAGAATGCTTTTCGGGTAACAGCTTCCAACTCCTTTAAGGAATGTTCCTTTATATATGCTTCTGGAAACCTAATGCTAGCTTCCTCATTACCCTCCCCTTCAAATGGGGATGGAAGGGCGGATGTAAAGAGATTGAAGAATTCTGTCCCGGGATACGGGGTAGCTACATGAAATGATGCATAAGTTGGATTAAGCCTTTTAGCAAGCTTAATGGTCTTCAGAAAATCCGCCTTCGTTTCTCCCGGAAGGCCAAACATAAAAAAACATACCGTTTCAATACCGATTTGTTTGGTCATTCCTATTCCCTTTTCTATTTCCTGCAAAGTAATCTTTTTATTAATAAGTTCAAGAATTTTTTTAGAACCAGTTTCAACCCCAAAGTGTATTATCTTGCAGCCAGCTTCTTTCATCTTTTTTAAAATCTGTGGATCAACTGTGTCAGTCCTTGCCTGGCATGTCCACGAAAAATTGTATTTTCTCTCAATCAAATAGTCACAAAGTCTATTTACAAGGTCTTTGTTCAGTGTAAATTCCAGATCATAGAAATAACCATTTTCTACTTCTGATTCCTGGATAGCATAGTCAACCTCGTTAATTAATTTAGAAGCGCTTTTCTTTCTATATTTGTTTCCGTACATAATTTGAAGGCAAAAATTACATTTATATGGACATCCACGAGAACCTTCAAAGATCATAAAATTATCACCAAGTATTTCATACCCATATTTCTTCGGGTCTACCAAGTGGTATGCTGGAAGGGGTAGTTGGTCAAGAGAAAGTAAATCCCTATCTGGATTAGTAATAACATTACCGTTCTGTTTGAATGTAAGACCGTGTATGTCTCTGTATGTTTTACCTTGACAAATCTCAAGAACTGTATATTCAGGTTCTCCTCTGATAATTACAATTGCTTCAGTTAATTGTAGTACCTTTTTTGGATAGATTGAACAATGCGCTCCCATTAGGTAGAGGTTATGCTTATCAAACAATTTGATAAAATTAAGGAAAGCGTCGAAGTCAAGGTTGGGACACTGCCACTTATAATAGGGAGTAGAGGTAATAAACACCTTATCGAATCTTGATGCGTAGTCAGCGATTTCTAATGGTGAAAGATCGGAAATGTTTGCATCAAGAATCTCAACATATATCTTTTTCTGTTCAAGCAAAGCTGCACAATTTAATAAATCTAATGGGGGGAAATGTCTGTTGTATCTCTTTCCCTTGCGACTAATAAAGGTTTCCCATGTAGGGTTAATAAGAAGCGCTTTCATTTAGACAAACTGCCGAAAATCAGTTTAAAGAGATGATAATATCTGTAAAATCCTTCGTGCAGTAAATTAAATTTACTTTTTCTCCTATCATCACAGTCTATTGTAATCTGGATTATCCTGTAGTTGTCTTTGAATGCCTTATAAATTGTTTCAATGACGTAAGACGTGCCATTATCAGTGTGATTGAGGTATTTTTGCACGACACCTTTTCTATATGCCTTACCGGAAGGCGAGTAGTCATTGAATTTAAGATTGAGCAACATGCTAGCAATAATTACAAAGACGCGACTACCAAGCTTTCTAACGAACGACCTTCTCTGTACACCAAAAATCTTTGAACCAATGATTATATCGTGAGTATCCAGTAGGTCAATTGCCCTTTTTACAAAGGATAAATTTACAGTCATATCCATATCGAGAGAAACAATCTTTTCATATTTTGCCTCTGAAATAGCGTTTTTGAAGGCGATGCCCACGCCTTTTTCATTTGTTGATAGTGCTTTTACTTCACTGTTTTGTTCTGTAAGTTGCTTTCCTAATTCATCGGTCTTATCAGTCGAACCATTGCCGGAAAGGATTATCTCATATACTATACCTAATGAATTTAAGTATTTTATGAGGGAATTTGTGTTTGATACAATAATATCTTCTTCATTGTAAACTGGTATAATTATTGACGCACCATTCATTTTAAAGTTATGTAACTTACAAAGTGGAGATCATTTTTCTGATCGACATAATGTTTCTATGGTAGAAATTAAGGGCGGGAGAGAAGTTTCCTAAGATAGTTACTAAGTTCTCTATTCAAGTAAAGGAGATTATACTATGTTTGATTTCTCAAAACTAGTTTTCTTGCCCCCAAATTGAAGCCAGAGAAATACCGCAAGAAGGGCTATCCCAATACCAATGAAAACCCATTTATAATTTCTCAAATAATTTCTAATAAAATCTGTCCTTCCTATCATTTTTACTACACCCGGTATTGTAACTGTACAGTTCTTTTTGTTTTCATTGTATCCCATTACAGCAAAAACATGGTAACTGCTCCCTAATAGTCCGGAGAAATTCTTTATACCAAATCTTATTTCCGCTTCTGATTCTGAATCAAGCTCAATATCCTTAATAGATTCTGTTACAGAAAGTACTTTTGGGACAATCAATTTAATCCTGATCTTTTTTTTCGAATCATGTAAATTTTTTAGTGATAAAATAATTATACCACTATCCAATATTCCCACGTTATCAATCTTTCCATGAATCTTCGGACTCACATCTTCCTTATAGATAAAGTGAGAGCTTGAGATTGCTGAAAAAGGGTATTGGTTAAGGTCGGTATAGTCAACGGTTACAATCAATGGATACCTTCCAACTGTTTGAATATCCATGGCTAGTGTTTTTTCTATGGTATAGGTCTCATTTATTTGTATAACATCCTTTACCGGTATTGAAGCTACATTGTTAAATGCATCAATGCCAATTTGTACATTATAAGCAGGCTCATCACCTTTGTTTGTTACACTTACCTTGGCAACTAGCGTATTTTCCTGAAAGGTTGCAGAGGCCGTTGTCTCCATGGATATAAAACTTCCCTCGACACAAGGGATATACGAAATTATACCCAGCACAACAACCATTAATATTATTAGAGGATTAAATAATCTTTTCATTACTTTTGTACACCTTGTCATTCCCGCAATCTGTTTAGCGGGAATCTAGTCCCTCTGATTTCCAGATTCCCGTTTCACGGGGATGACATTACTTTCGTCAGTGCCTGTCCTGAACTCGATTCGGGGACATGTTTTTATACTTTGTGGTGACCTTTTAATGAGAGTTTTGCTCGAATCAATTCCTGGCTAAAAGTACGTCAAGAGTTGTGCCTCATGAATTGGTTAAATCCGATCGGCCGCCTTTAATTCTAGGATTGCCAACAGTCCTGGCCCCAAGCTACGATGTTCATCAAGTTTTCCTTTGCGTCACTTCACCTGCGTTCAGCGCAGGCCTTTGCGTCTACCCGTTCGTATTTTAACGGGCCTTTGCGATGAGCTGAACTTTTACATGGAATGTAGCAATTTCCAGGGATAAATAATGTCAATAGATTTATTGTCAAATTTCACGCCAATATCCAGGGTAACACAAAGCCCTTTACTTTCTGAATACGTATTCAGGAAATACCTAAGGCTTGACATGCCTGAAGATACGAATTTTGTCTTTACTTCTATTGGGACAAGCCTTTTACCTTCATTGATAATAAAATCGACTTCCTGTCCTTTATTTGTTCTCCAATAATTGATGTTTAGAAAGTCCCTTATATCTTTCTTTATATACGTAGTGATTATGTGTTTTAAAAAAGTTTCTTTCTTTTTTACCGACTCTTCAAGAACGATTCTTGGATAGCCGCCATATAATATATATTCGATATATAGCCTCTTTAATTCATTTTTAATCTTCTCTTACAAAATACCGTATATTTTGTAAATAAAAATATATTAAATATGATGAATAAGGCCGGGAAAAAGACAATACATCCCGTTCAGTGAGGGAGATTGCTTCATCATGGAAGTTTACCCTCGAGCCTGTCATTTTCATTTTTTTTAATAAGGTTAGTGGGGAGTTGTTGTTGTAAGTATAAAAGATGCAATGTGATATATGAGTGTGTGAGTTATTATTATTGTACTCTGTGGTGAACTATTACGAGACATGACCGTATCAAGCGTATTTACACCCCTGCCTCTTTCTTCAGAAAATCCAAAAGTAAGTTTCTTATCTCTCTTATATCTGCCTTTAAGTCTGTCTTCAGGTCATCAATCTTGCGATTTGTGTCATCAATCCTACGATTCATGTCATCAAACCTGCGGTTCACATCATCAAACCTGCGGTTGCTATAAAATAGCCCGATTATAATTGCCAGCATCACGGGTAAGACTATTGCTAAGACTTGTGCCCAATCCATTTAAGCCTCCTGTTTGTAAGGTAATGAAACCTAGTGTCCTTATTTTTTATCTTTAACGAATTTTGCGTGTCTTGTTTTTAAAGTGTTGCTTCTCAAGTTTCAAAGACCTCTTTAGGGTCTATTTCCAATCCCATCAATATTTTTGATTTAACTCTTCCTGTTTTTTTTGATCTGCAAAACTCTATGTATTCTTCTTTTTCTAAGGTAAATACCTCTATAACTTTTTCGTCTGGGAATACCAACCAATACTCCATCACACCATATTTTCGATAAATCTCTTTCTTTTCTACCGTATCACAAAAAGCAGAGGATGGAGAGACTATTTCAATGACAAGGTCAGGTGTTCCCTGAATTGCATTCTTGCCTATTATGTTCTGATTTTTACCCCTAATAAAGACAACATCCGGCTGCAATACCTGGTCGACATCCAAAACAACATCGATTGGAGCGTAAAAAACCTTACCTTTTCCTTTTTCCTTTACAAAACTCCAGATTAAAAACTCTAGATTACGAGATACGCTTTGATGTCCTGTTGAAGGTGCAGGTATCATTTTCAATTCTCCTTCTAATATTTCATACCGTTTGTTGTCATCTATCTTTAAATAATCTGCATAAGTCATTTTTTTATGCTCTGTTGTGATAACCATCGCTCACTCCTTTCATATTAAACATGATCCACCCTGCACGCGGACAGACGCTTAAAGGGAACATTAATTAGTATATAAGTATAGATAACACCAAGTATATTGTAAATAAAAATAATTTCTTGTATATATTTAAGGAAATACTCCCTTGACTAGACAAATTCCAAAATATAATATAAAGGATATTAGAAGATTAACCTAAAACCTTGCCAGAATAGGAAAAACACTTTAACGAAAAAGATGTGAAGCAAATGAAGAAGGATGCTTATCATGCCATGAAGGAGTTGATGTTTTAAGTAAATATACAGGTGAAAAACACTAAGTCCATAATATAGAATACAATAATTTTTTTGCTTTTGTCTTATACAGAGTAACTGTTGCCTTATTAACGAAATAGTGTATTATTGGTTAAGGTCTTTTGAGATACCCATGAAATTTTTTAGAAAGATTAAAGATAGGATATCGAGCGTTTTTTGTTTCTCTGGGTGTTTTTTGTATTTGTTTTAACTCTTTATAAACTTGAAAGTCGTGACTTTTCCAAGTTTTTAAGTTATTATAAAACATCTGATTTAAAATCCCTGGACTCTCTTTTTTCTATTGAGGGAAAAAGAAGCACAGGCATTTTTTTATTATCTGTTGATATCTTTTATGAAATTCAAAAAATTTCTTAAAAAGGCCAAAGATAACATTATAAGTGTTGCTATTTCTGTAGGTGTTTTTGCATTTGTTTTAACACTTTTCAATCTTGAAAGCCGCGATATTTTTAAACCCTTAAGGTATTTTAAAACTGCAGAGTTAAAGGCTCTGGATTCATTTTTTAGCGTCAGAGGTAAGAGAGACCCCGGAAAGGAAATAGCAATAGTTCTGATTGATGAGAACAGTATAAAAAAGTTGGGGAGGTATCCCTTGCCAAGACAGGACGTCGCAAAGTTTGTGGATATCATTGCTGACTCAGGCGCCAGGGTGTTGGTATTAGATTTACTTTATGCAGAGCATCAAAATGAATCTCATTTGCAAAGTCTTGAGCGTCTCAAAGAGGGCTTTCTTGCACTAAAAGGAGAAGGCAAAACAGGTCTGGATCAATATGCTACACTGTTGGAACAAGAAAAAATTATAGCGGATGCAGATCAGGAGTTGCAAAATTCTTTTGAAAGAGCCGTGATGGAAAGGGGAGTAAATATTGTTATAGGCTTCAGATTCGTAAGTGAGTACGAGGTAAAAACGACAGGGTTTACGGGAAAAGAATTATCACAAGATGGGCAAATGTTGTTAAAAGATTCAGCATATTTTCCTGTTTATGTGGAGATTCCAGATTTCGTAAAAGAGCAAATTGGTGAAGAAGAAATCACACCTGATATTCGTAGTCAGGTACGTGAGATGATGGTAGAGATGTTTCCTCCTAAAAGTGGCGTTGGTATATTAAATGCTATTGATCAATTGGCAATGTGGTGTACTTACCAGGGTTTTACTGACCATAATGTTAATTATAGTGGTGGCGTAAGTCATGAGTTTGCAGCTATTCAGTATAAGGGAGATTTTTATCCGTCTTTAGGCATACAAACAGCCCGAATATTTTTAGATGTACAGCCGGGAGAGTTACAGTTTTGGTTGACTAAGAAGTTGAAGATTAAGGATTTTGAGTATCCCCTGGACGATATAAATCGTATGATAATTAACTACTGCGGACCTTCATATACCTTCCCAAGTTACTCGTTTATAGATGTATATGAAGGTAAAGTTGAACCGGAAGCATTTAAAGACAAGGTGGTATTTCTTGGAGACAATACGCCATCTGCAGGAGACTTTGTTTCAAATCCATTTTCTTCAATGTTGCCGGGCGTTGAAAAACAGGCTACCATTGTAGAGAACTTAATTCATGGAAAGTTTCTTAAAAAGAATCAAAGTGAAGTTTTTATGGGCCTAATTGTGCTGGATAGACATTTATTTAAGTATATTATCGGTTTGTGTCTATTATTAGGAATTATCTTGCCATTTGTGCCTATAGCTATTGGTGGAGTGGTCAGTATCGCCTTGCTGTTTGGATATTATTATTATTGTTATTACAACTTTGTGACTAATGGTTTATGGATTAATGTTACTTATCCCACTACGGCAGTGCTTTTGTGCTTTTCGTCAATATCGCTATTTAGATATTTTATTACAGAAAGGGCAAAACGTGTTGTCAAAGGTGTATTTGAGAACTTTATGGATCCTAAAGTGGTGCAAGAGGTTCTAAAAGAGCCTGAGGACGTAAAGCTTGGTGGTGAAGAAAAAGAGGTCACAGTTTATTTTTCAGATATTGAAAAATTCAGCGCCATTTCAGAGAAGTTGCAGCCGGTTGAATTAATCGAACTCCTTAATGAATATTTAAGTGAAATGACAGACATAATACTCGATCACGGCGGATTCCTGGATAAATATATCGGTGATGCAATAGTAGCGGCATTCGGTGCCCCTTTGGCACAGCCGGATCATGCCGTGAAGGCGTGTTTTGCTACTATTGAAAATCAAAAAAGATTAATTGAACTGAACAAAAAATTTAAAGAAGAAGGAAGACTGCAAATAAAGGCCAGGATTGGCCTGAACTCTGGTACTGTACTTGTAGGTAATGTGGGTTCTTCAAACAGGCTTTCATATACTGTAATTGGAGACGAGGTTAATCTTGGGGCAAGACTGGAGGCAGCCAACAAATATTTTGGTACTTATACCATGATAAGCGAAAGAACTTACGAACTGGCTAAAGATCACATAGAGGCCAGAGAGTTAGACATGCTGCGGGTTGTCGGTAAGGAAAAACCGGTTAAGGTATATGAACTAATTGATAGAAAAGGAGAAGTGCCAGGAGCACAACGAGAGATATTAGAGCTTTATGAAGATGGTCTAAGAGAATATCGAAAGAGAGAGTGGCAAAAGGCTATAAGTTTATTTCAAAAGGCCATGAACAAAGACACACATGATGGACCTTCACAGACATATATAGAAAGATGTAAAATCTATGCACAAGAACCACCTCCGGAAGATTGGGATGGTGTTTATACTTTGAAGTCTAAATGAAAACCGAAACCCTTTCCTGATAGGCTCCAGAGTTCAGAAATTACAAACCGAATGTTTTGGTCATTTGGTATTAGATTTTGGAATTTGTTTATTGTAATTTTTCTCTGAACTTGACGAGAGCAGTTTTGGCTTCGGCGTGAGCTCAGCCGAACGGTTGCGGCTATGCTGCGCTGTGTCTTTGTGTGAGTTATTATTGTACTCTGTGGTGAACTATTACGAGACATGACCGTATCAAGCATATTTACACCCCTGCCTCTTTCTTCAGAAAATCCAAAAGTAAGTTTTTTATCTCTCTTATATCTGCCTTCAAGTCATCAATCCTGCGATTTGTATCATCAATCCTGCGATTCAAGTCATCAAACCTGCGGTTGCTATAAAATAGCCCGCTTACAATTGCCAGCATCACGGGCAACACTATTGCTAAGACTTGTGCCCAATCCATTTAAGCCTCCTGTTTGTAAGGTAATGAAACATAGTGTCCTTATTTTTTATCTTTAACGAATTTTGCGTGTCTTGTTTTTAAAGTGTTGCTTCTCAAGTTTCAAAGACCTCTTTAGGGTCTATTTCCAATTCCATCAATATTTTTTGATTCTGCAAAACTCCAGATTAAAAACTC